>NZ_CP120373.1:1237500-1537500 GCF_029892065.1 Sinorhizobium garamanticum
ATGAGGCGCGAAGGCCTGCTCCTTTCTCCCGATTGGGCGACGAAACTGCCGAACTGGGCCTATGTCGATCATGAGGCCAAGCCGACAGTTCTCACCGATTTCACGATAGCGACCGAGGGATTGGAAAGTCCGTGGGGCGGCGCCAAGCTCGTTTTCTTCTACGATTCGGCGCGGACCCCGAGCGGCGAGCTCCCCGATTCGGCCGCAGATCTGCTCAAATGGGCGAAGGCCAATCCCGGCCGTTTCTCCTATCCGCAGCCTCCGGATTTCGTCGGCACGTCGTTCCTAAAACAGGTATTGACCGAGCTGATCCACGACAAAGCCACGCTGCAAAGGCCCGTCGACGAAGCGACCTTTGCCGCGGACGTCGCTCCGCTCTTTGCCTATCTCGATGAGGTCACGCCGCTGCTCTGGCGCAAGGGCAAGGCCTATCCGCAGAACTACCCCGACATGAAACAGAAGTTCGCCGACGGCGAGCTCGACATCATTTTCGCCTTCAACCCGGCGGAGGCCTCGGCGGCGATTGCCAATGGAGAGCTGCCTGACAGCGTCCGCTCTTTCGTCTTCTCGAGCGGCACGCTCGGCAACACGCATTTCGTTGCGATCCCGTACAATGCCTCGGCGAAAGCGGGCGCGCTGCTCTTCGCCAATTTCCTGCTCTCACCCGAGGCGCAGCTGCGCAAGCAGGACCCGAAAATCTGGGGCGACCCGACCGTCCTGTCGCTGGCGAAGCTGCCGGCCGCCGAGCGGCAGGCCTTCGAAGCGCTTGATCTCGGCGCCGCGACGCTCGGCCCCGACCAACTTGGACCTGCGCTCGACGAGCCGCACCCGGACTGGATGACGCGAATCGAGGCAGAGTGGATCCGGCGATATGGGGCAGCGAACTAGGCGGCCGGATCAAGACCGAGGGGTCACGTACCTGACCGCCGGCAACGGCCTTCTCGTCATCATCCTTGGACTGCCGGTCTTGGCGGGGGTCGCTGGAACGATCCTGCCGGCATTCGGCTACCTGCCGGCTCTCGGCGGATTTCGTCCGACGACGGCGCATCTCGCCGAGCTTGCCGGCCAGCCGCACATCCATCGTTCCGTCCTCGTCGCCCTGGCGGCGGGCCTGATCACCACCTTTGCGGCGCTCGCAATTGTCGGAACCTTCATTGCGGGCTTTGCCGGCACGCCGATTTTTGCCCGCGTCCACCATCTGGTTTCGCCGCTGCTTGCCGTTCCACACGCCGCGGCAGCCTTTGCTCTTGCGTTCCTCATCGCGCCTTCCGGGCTGCTTCTCCGACTGATCTCGCCGGAACTGACCGGCTTCACGCGGCCGCCGGACTGGCTTCTGCCGAACGACCCCATGGCGCTCTCGATGATCGCGGGGCTCGTCACCAAGGAAGTTCCCTTCCTCTTCCTGGTGACGCTCGCTGGCTTGCCGCAACTTCCCCTTCGCAGGGCAAGGCAGCTGATGGCGGCGCTTTGCTACGGACGCTTGTCCGGCTTTCTGATCAGCGTCTGGCCGATGCTCTATAGGCAGATCCGGCTGCCGGTCTTCGCCGTGCTCGTCTATTCGGTCTCGGTGGTCGACGTCGCGATGATCCTTGGCCCGCAGCTGCCGGCGACGCTGCCTGTGCGCATCGCCCATTGGGCGGCCGACCACGATCTCAAGATGCGATTCCTTGCCTCCGCCGGCGCATTGCTGCAACTCTTCATCGTCTTTGCGGCGATCGGAATTTGGCTCGCGCTCGAACGGCTCGGAAAGTTCGCGCTAACCTTGCTGACGCTTGCGGGTACGCGGCTGCGGCAGGACATGCTGCCCCGGGCAATATCAGGATTGGCCATGGCCGGCTGCGCCGGCATCATATTTTCGGGACTGGGCGCCCTCTTCATCTGGTCCGTCGCCGGTCTCTGGCCGTTTCCAAAAGCACTGCCCGGGGCGATCACGGCCAAGATCTGGCTGCGCACGCTGCCACAGATCTTTGAGCCGCTCCTTGCGACAGTCGCCCTCGCCCTCACCGCCTCGGCGCTGGCATTGGTTATCGCGATTTCATTGCTTCATCGAAATGGCGCTGGCCGGGGCGGCAACGGTGCAAGCTACAAGCTTCTTTATCTGCCGCTCGTCGTACCCGAGATCAGCTTTGTCTTCGGTCTGCAGATCCTGGCGATCTCGATCGGCTTCACTCCCGCTTTTCCAAGTGTTCTCGCGGTGCATTTGCTGTTCGTCCTGCCCTATGTCCTTCTGTCGCTGTCGGCACCCTGGCGCGAACTCGATCCACGCTTCGAGCAGATAGCCGCCGGGCTCGGGAAATCGCCCCTGCGGGTTCTTATGACGATCAGGCTGCCTCTCCTGTTTCGAGCCTGCCTCACCGCCTTTGCCGTCGGGTTTTCGGTGTCGGTCAGCCTTTACCTTCCAACGCTGCTGATCGGAGCAGGACGCCTGACAACGATCACCACCGAGGCGGTTGCTCTTTCGGCCGGCGGCGACCGGCGTGTAATCGGCGTCTATGCGCTCGTCCAGGCGGCTCTCCCGTTTCTCGCATTTCTCGTTGCGTCGCTTGGCCCCCAGTTGCTATTCCGCAACCGTCGCGCAATGAGGATGTGAATGCAGGCAGTTGACGACCCGATGCCGCTCACGCTGGCGGACGTGACGATCCGCCTTGCGGAACGGACGTTGCTGTCCGTATCGGCGACGGTGATGCCCGGTGAGGTTTTGACCGTCATGGGCCCTTCCGGCTCCGGCAAATCGACCCTGCTTGCCTTTGCCGGCGGGTTTCTCGATCCGGCCTTCCGTGTGAGCGGTCGAATTCTGATCGGAGACAGCGACCTGACCGACGTCTCGGCAAACGAACGCCGCGCCGGCGTCCTGTTTCAAGATCCCCTGCTTTTTCCGCATCTCTCCGTCGGCGGCAACATCCTGTTCGCAATACCGCAGGCGGTGAAAGGACATAAAATGAGACGGCAGCTCGCCGAGCAGGCACTCGAACAGGTCGGGCTCGCCGGCTTCTTCGATCGCGATCCGGAAACGCTCTCGGGCGGCCAGAAGGCACGGGTGGCGCTGCAGCGAACGCTCATTTCGGCGCCGCGTTACCTCCTGCTCGACGAACCTTTTTCGAAACTCGACGCGGCACTCAGGCAGCAGACCCGCGCGCTGGTCTTCTCCAAGGCGAAAGCGGCCGGCGTGCCAATCATTCTCGTGACCCATGACGGCGCGGATGCGGAGGCGGCCGGCGGCAGGGTGATCGCCATCGGCAGCGAGGCAGAGGCCTGATGCGCGATCTCCCGCCGCTGCCGGTTCGTGACATTCTTCCCCGAATAGGCGAAGCGCTCAAAGCGGCGCCGTCCGTGGTGCTCTCGGCGCCGCCGGGTGCCGGCAAGACGACGCTTGTGCCGCTCTTTCTTCTGGACCAGCCCTGGCTCAAAGGCGGCAAGGTGATCCTTCTGGAGCCGCGCAGGCTCGCCGCTCGTGCAGCCGCAGGACGGATGGCCGAGTTGCTCGGAGAAAAGGTCGGCGAGACAGTCGGCTATCGCATGCGGCTCGACAACAGAATATCGGCCCGGACCCGGATCGAGGTGGTGACCGAAGGCGTCTTCAGCCGGATGATCCTCGACGACCCTGAACTCTCCGGCGTTTCCGCCGTGCTCTTCGATGAATTCCACGAGCGCTCGCTCGACGCCGATTTCGGCCTGGCGTTGGCGCTCGACGTGCAATCCGCTTTGCGCGACGACCTGAAGATCGTCGTCATGTCGGCAACACTCGACGTCGCGCGGGTCGCCAAGCTGCTTGGTGATGCTCCCGTCATCGAAAGCCAGGGCCGCAGCTTTCCGATCGATATTCGCTACGAGGACAGGAACGCCGGCGAGAGCGCCGAGGACGCGGTCGCGCGGGCGATCGTAGAAGCACACCGATCCGAGGCGGGGTCGATCCTCGCCTTCCTTCCGGGCCAGGGGGAAATCACCCGCACCGCCGAGCGTCTCGCCGGACGTTTCGACGAGAAGACCGCTATCGTGCCGCTTTATGGCAACTTGAGCCAGAAAGAGCAGGATGCGGCGATCCGCCCGGCACCGGCCGGCACGCGCAAGATCGTGCTTGCGACGTCGATCGCAGAGACCTCGATCACCATCGACGGCGTGCGCATCGTTGTCGACAGTGGCCTGCAGCGGCTGCCGGTGTTCGAACCCTCGACAGGGATAACGCGGCTCGAGACCGTGCGCGTATCGCGGGCATCCGCCGATCAGCGCGCCGGGCGCGCCGGGCGAACCGAGCCTGGAATCGCGATACGCTTGTGGCACCCGGGCCAGACCGCAGCCCTTGTGGCCTTCACGCCGCCGCAGATCCTTGCGAGCGATCTTTCGGGCCTTCTGCTCGACCTCGCCCATTGGGGCGTTGCCGACCCATCCGCGCTCGCCTTCATCGATCCGCCGCCAGAGACGACGTTGCGCGAGGCGCGCAGCCTGCTCATCGAGCTTGGAGCGCTCGACGCCAACGGTGCGCTGACCCCGCACGGCCGTAGGATACGCGACCTCGCGCTGCCCGTCCGGCTGGCGGCAATGGCGGTCTCGGCGGCCGAAGAGGGCGAGGCGCAGGAGGCCTGCCTGCTGGCGGTGATGCTGACCGAGCAGGGCCTCGGCGGCGACAGTCTCGACCTCGAGGAGCGGCTGCGCCGGTTCCGCGCGGACCGCGGCGATCGCGCCGATGCCGCACGGGGCCTGGCGAGACGCATGGCGGCCGACCTCAAGGCACAGAAGAGCAATGGCCAAAGCGCGCTGCCCGGGCCGTTGCTGATGCACGCCTTTCCCGACCGGATCGCGCTCCAGCGCGGCGGCCGCGGACGCTTTGTCATGGCGAACGGACGGGGCGCCGAAGTACCGGAAACCGAACGACTTGCCGCGGCGGGAATGCTGGTCATCGCCGATCTGACCGGAAGGGCGGGAGCGCAGCGCGTGCTGGCAGCCGCAGAAATCACCAGGGCGGACGTCGAGGCGCATATGCCGGAGGCGATCCGGCGCGAGGAGCAGATCTTCTTCGATCGAACGAGCCGCCAGGTGCGCGCGCGCCGCGTCACCCGGCTCGGCGCCATCATCTTCGAGGAAACGCCGCTTTCACGCCCGAGCGGCGAAGCGGCCGCACGCGCGCTCGCCGACGGCGTTCGTCAAATGGGGCTTGCAGTGCTGCCTTTCTCGAAGGAAACGGCACAGCTGCGCGACCGTATCGGCTTTCTCCATAGGTCGATCGGCGAACCCTGGCCGGGCGTCTCGGATGAGGCATTACTTGCGCGCCTCGACGACTGGTTCGTGCCGTTTCAGCACGGCGCCGGCAGCATCGACGGGATCAAGGCCCATGATTTGGCAGAAGGTCTGCTGTCGCTCGTTCCCTACGATCTTCAGCGCGACCTCGGTAAGCTCGCGCCGACGCATTTCGAAGCGCCGACCGGGCACCGCCATCCCATCCATTACGACGGCGACGAGCCCTTGCTTTCGATCCGCGTACAGGAACTTTTCGGCCTGAAAGCGCATCCGACGATCGGCAATGGCCGGCTGCCGCTACTCTTGGAACTCATCTCCCCCGGCCACCGCCCGATCCAGACGACACGTGACCTGCCGGGCTTCTGGAGCGGTTCGTGGCGGGACGTAAGAGCCGACATGCGCGGGCGCTATCCGAAGCATCCCTGGCCGGAGGACCCGGCGAACGCGATGCCGACGACACGCGCCAAGCCGCGTGGTACATGAAACCACGGTATAGTTCCGGGATCGGATAGCTTTGAGGCATAATATGAAAGCTGCGATCCCCATCCGGCGGACGCAGCGGTGAAGCGGAAAGCGGCAGCATGGCGGCAGCGGCAATGGCACTCGACTACAATGACATGAACAGCAATCGCAGCCTCAGACTACAGACGCTCGTCCGCCTGCGCTGGCTGGCCGTCGGCGGCCAGTCGCTCGCGGTCATCATTACCGCGCTGTGGCTGCAGTTTCCCTTGCCGCTCGTTCCATCTTTGGCGCTGATCGCGACCCTGGCACTGTTGAACACCTTCCTGACGATCCGCTTTCCGCCGACGCACCGGTTGACGCCGCCGGCCGCCTTCGCGCTGCTCGGTCTCGATCTCGCCCAATTGACGGCACTGCTCTTCATCACCGGAGGCCTCGCCAATCCCTTCGCGCCGCTGCTTTGCGTGCCGGTCATCATTTCCTCCGCTTCCCAGCCGAAGCCACACAGTATCGTATTGGCGGGCTTTGCCGTCATCGGCGTTACCGCGCTTGCCTTCTCGCCCTTCCCGCTGCCCTGGTATCCCGGAACCGTTCTCCTGATCCCGCGGGTGCTGACGGCGGGCATCTGGTTTGCGATCGTCTCGATGACGGCGTTTGCCGCCTTCTACACCTACCGGGTCTCGCTGGAGGCGAGCGAGCTTTCAGAAGCGCTGACCGCAACCGAGCTTGTGCTCCAGCGCGAAAAACACCTGTCGCAGCTCGACGGTCTGGCCGCCGCCGCCGCGCACGAACTCGGAACGCCGCTCGCCACCATCAGCGTCGTTGCCAAGGAGATGGAGCGCGAGCTCGGCGACGACCCCCGCTTCGGCGAGGACGTGCACCTCTTGCGCAGCCAGAGCGAACGCTGCCGCGATATCCTGAAGCGGCTCACGACGCTTTCATCCGAGAGCGAGGAGCACATGCGGCTCTTGCCGCTTTCCTCGCTGATCGAGGAGGTGATGGCCCCTCACCGCGAATTCGGGATCGAGATCGAGCTCAAGGAAAAAGGCGATCGCGCCTCGGAGCCGGTCGGCATCCGCAATGCGGGCATTCTCTACGGGCTCGGCAATCTGCTCGAAAACGCAGTCGATTACGCGCGCAAGAAGGTGACCGTCACGGCGGAGCATACGGCCGAGCGCGTCAGGGTGACGATCGAGGATGATGGCGATGGCTTCTCGCCGGACATCCTCATGCGCATCGGCGAGCCTTATGTCACCAAACGGCAGAAAGACGACAGCGCCGGCGGCCTTGGTCTCGGCCTCTTCATTGCCAAGACCTTGCTGGAGCGCTCGGGGGCCCGACTGCGCTTCGAGAACGGCAGCCCCGGTGCGCGCGTCAGCGTCGAATGGCCGCGCGCCCTGATGGATACGAAACTGGCGAAATGACTTTTGGCAGTTTATTGAAGACGGTCACGGGAAAACCCACATAATTTCAGCGAAAACGGTATTGTTCAGGCCATGTTTTTGCTCAGGGATTGGAAGAAATGACGGAGAAATCGACAACCGCGCCGAGTGCACAGTCTCCGGATGCCGAGCTGATCGGCCCGGACAGGACGCTGCTGATCGTTGATGACGACGGCCCGTTCCTGCGCCGTCTTGCGCGGGCGATGGAAGCGCGGGGCTTCACGGTCGATATTGCCGAGTCGGTCGCCGAAGGCATAGCCAAGGCCAAGAGCAACCCGCCGAAGCACGCCGTCATCGATCTCCGGCTCGGCGACGGCAGCGGCCTCGATGTGATCGAAGCCATCCGCGGGCGCCGTGACGACACGCGAATGATCATGCTCACAGGCTATGGCAATATCGCCACCGCCGTGAATGCGGTCAAACTCGGCGCGGTCGACTATCTCGCAAAACCGGCCGACGCCGACGACATCTTCGCCGCGCTCGTCCAGCGCCAGGGCGAGAGGGTGGAGCCGCCGGAAAATCCGATGTCAGCCGACCGGGTCCGTTGGGAACACATCCAGCGTGTCTACGAGATGTGCGAACGCAACGTCTCGGAAACGGCCCGCCGGCTCAACATGCACCGCAGAACGCTGCAGCGTATTCTGGCGAAGCGTGCCCCGAAATAATCATCTGTCGGCGATTCTTGGAGTGTAGGTGCACGCACCTGCCTAACCGTCGCGCGAACCGCCGATGATGTCGCGAATGGAATCGCCGAGTTCCCCGTTTCGCTCCGCCGCCCATTCGGCGAGCATCAGTCGCTGGGCAGCAGTCCGGGCGAATGATTGGACGACAGACTTGCGCGTCGCCGGCGCCAGGCGGTGTTCCGGGGCCTCGCGCAGCATATGCGCTCCGTAGCCGTCGGAAAGGAGAAGGCCGCATTCTTCCGGAAAGATGTCCAGCGGCACCTCGCCATGCGTCGCAAAAAACAGCCGGTCACAATGCAGCCGATACTCGGGCCACTTGCGATCTACGCGAAAATCCTCGATCGACGTCTTGATCTCGATGATCCAGATCTCGCCCTTTGTGGAAAGCGAAATGAGGTCGGCGCGTCTGCCGCTTGCGAGCGTCAGCTCGGGCAAGACGGAATGCCGCAGTTCCGCAAGCAGCCGCTGAACGCCGCGCCGCACCTTCATCGCCCGTTCGGACTGGCGCCCGTCGGCCAGCGGATTGTCTCCATGGATCGATAGGATCGTCATCGTTTCACTCTCGTCGTTTCGACGCCTCCACGCCGCCGTTTTGTTGCAAAAAAGCAATCGTCACGGAATTTACACTTTTCGGCCAAATTGCGGCGACGCAGTCCCTTGCGCGGCGCGATGCAATCGAAAATAAGCTGATGGCGCTGACGGCCGGGCACCCTCCCTCCCGTATTTCCTTACTTCCTTTCACGAGACCCCCATGCGCTTCCGCAACGCTATCCTTTTGTGCAGCCTGGCCGCCACCGTTGCCCTCGCCGGCTGCTCGCAAACGACGTCCACAACCGGCCCTGCTCCCGAGGGCCAGAAGATTGCGACGAATCAAATCTTTACCGGCAATTATGGCGCCGTCGAGGACCACGGTTACGCGCTGCCTGCTGTTCCGATCAACCGCGTCGATCAGCGTTTCCATCGCCAGATCGTCGACTACGCGACCAAAGAACGACCGGGCACGATCATCGTCAACACGCCGAATCGCTTCCTCTACTACGTCCTGCCCGGCGGCAAGGCGGTGCGCTACGGCATCGGCGTCGGCAAGGCCGGGTTCGCCTGGGAAGGTGAGGCCTATGTCGCCTGGAAACAGGAATGGCCGACCTGGCATCCGCCGAAGGAAATGGCCGAGCGCAAGCCGGAAGTCGCCAAATATGTCGAAGACGGCATGGGCCCTGGCATCAGCAATCCGCTCGGCGCACGCGCCCTCTATCTCTTCAACGACGAGGGCCGGGATACGCTCTTCCGCCTGCACGGAACGCCGGAATGGGCGTCGATCGGCACGGCCGCATCGTCGGGTTGCATCCGGCTGATGAACCAGGACATCATCGATCTCTATTCGCGTGTCCGGCCGGGCAAGGGCGCAAGAGTCGTTGTTCAGCAGTAACGCTGTAGCAATTTGATGTTGAGAGGGCCGTCGGTCGATGCCGGCGGCCTTTTTGTTTTTCGGCGTATGCTCGCGCAGATTTGCCCCTCTCCTCGGGTTTAACCCCGAGGACTAGCCCTTTCCCTCCACGTGCGGACCGCGTGCGGGGAGAGGGGACGCCCTTGCGGCGCTGTTGTCATCCACGAGGCAGCAAGGTGCGGAATCGTACCTTCTCCCCGCCTGCGGGGAAGGTGGCCGGCAGGCCGGATGAGGGGCCCGCTTATGCTCCTAGCTTCGCCTTCAGTTCCAGACGACGGCGATGCAGGACCGGTTCGGTGTAGCCGTTCGGCTGCGCGCGTCCCTTGAGCACGAGGTCCAACGCGGCCTGGAAAGCGATCGATTCGTCGAAGCGGCCGGCCATCGGCGTATAATTCGGATCTTCCGCGTTCTGCTGGTCGACGACGGCCGCCATTCTCTTCATCGTGTCGACGATCTGCATCTCGCTGACAATGCCGTGATGCAGCCAGTTCGCCATGTGCTGCGCGGAAATGCGCAGGGTCGCGCGATCTTCCATCAGGCCGATATTGTTGATGTCCGGCACCTTGGAGCAGCCGACGCCTTGGTCGACCCAGCGCACGACATAGCCGAGAATCCCTTGGGCATTGTTGTCGAGCTCACGCTGGATTTCGGTCTCGGTCCAATTCGGCCGCGCCGCCACCGGCACCGAAAGAATGTCCCCGAGCTTGGCGCGCGGCCGGTTCTTCAGGCCCTCCTGAACTTCTGCGACGTTGATGCGGTGGTAGTGCGTCGCATGCAGCGTCGCCGCCGTGGGCGATGGCACCCAGGCGGTGTTCGCGCCCGCCTGCGGATGGGCAATCTTCTGTTCGAGCATCGCCGCCATAAGGTCCGGCATCGCCCACATTCCCTTGCCGATCTGCGCGTGACCGGAAAGCCCGCACTCGAGGCCGATGTCGACGTTCCAGTTCTCATAAGCCGCGATCCACGCCGCTTGCTTCATGTCGCCCTTGCGAATCATCGGGCCGGCTTCCATCGAGGTGTGGATCTCATCGCCGGTGCGGTCGAGGAAGCCGGTGTTGATGAAGACGACGCGCTCGCGGGCGGCGCGGATGCATTCCTTCAGGTTGACGGTGGTGCGCCGCTCCTCATCCATGATGCCCATCTTCATGGTGTTTGCCGGCATTCCCAGCGCCGCCTCGACGCGCGCGAAAATTTCGCAGGCGAAGGCAACCTCTTCCGGCCCGTGCATCTTCGGCTTGACGACATACATCGAACCCGCGCGCGAATTCGCCCGGCGGCCATTCGGTCCGATGTCGTGAAGCGCGATCAGGGCCGTGACCATCGCGTCCATGATGCCTTCCGGGACCTCGCGGTCGTCGCGGTCGAGGATCGCCGGATTGGTCATCAGGTGGCCGACATTGCGCACCAGCATCAGTGAGCGTCCGGGCAGCGTCAGCGCCGCTCCGTTCGGGCTTGTGTAGAGACGATCGGCATTGAGCTTGCGGGTGAATGTCCTGCCGCCCTTGGAAACCTCTTCCTCGAGATCGCCCTTCATCAGACCCAGCCAGTTGCGATAGACGACAACCTTGTCTTCGGCATCGACGGCGGCAACGGAGTCCTCGCAATCCATGATCGTGGTGATCGCCGATTCGAGGATGATGTCGGAAACGTTAGCCGGATCCTCCTTGCCGATCGGCGTCGTCGCATCGAGAACGACGACGATATGAAGATTGTTTTGGCGCAGAACGATTTCCGACGGCGCTTCGGCTGAGCCGGAATAACCGGCGAAGCGAGACGGATCAGCGAGCGTGGTATTCGTGCCGTCCGCAAGCGCGATCGCAAGCGCAGAACCTGCAACGGTCAAACCGGCCGCGTCGCTCCAGCGGCCCTTGGCGAGCGGAGTGCTCGCATCCAGAAAGTCCCGAGCCCAGGCGATAACCTTGGCGCCGCGCTTCGGATTGTAGCCCTTGCCACGCTCCGCGCCGTCGGTGTCGGGAATTGCGTCGGTGCCGTAGAGCGCGTCATAGAGCGAGCCCCAGCGGGCGTTGGCGGCGTTCAGCGCATAGCGCGCATTCATCACCGGTACGACGAGCTGCGGTCCGGCGATCGTCGCGATCTCGGGATCGATATTCGCGGTCGAGACCGAAAAGGCCGGGCCTTCCGGCAGAAGGTAACCGATCTGCCTCAGAAAGGCCTCGTAGGCGTCGAGATCGACGGGCGCGCCGTTATCGCGATACCAGGCGTCAAGTTGCGCCTGCATATCGTCGCGTTTGGCGAGGAGCGCGCGATTCTTCGGGGCAAACTCGTGAACAAGGTCCGATAGTGCCGAAAAGAACCGTTCCGCCTCGACACCGGTACCGGGCATTGCCTCGTCGACCAGGAAATCATGGAGACCGGCATCGATCTTCAAACCATACTTTTCAACGCGGCCCATGCGGCAACTCCTGCAATATCTCGACTTTGGACAACGATACGCCGGGATCAGGTCGATCCAAGCCCATCGATTCGATTATTTGGATCACTGCTTCATTGAAGCGGTGATCCATCTCCTTGATTTGACGCAACTCCGGGCGGAAAACCGTTAGCCCTTCCTGCAATTGCTCGAATAACAAGAGCGGGATGTTTCTGGGAAGCATTCTTGCTTTCCCTCATCCCGCTCGTGACAAGGCAGTTTCCCATCAAATCATTCACTGTCAATTCCGCAAGGATGCGAAGAATTATTTCCAAACTGGAAAAGATCAGGCGAGATGAGGAAATATGCGCGGTTTCCGCCCGCATCCCGCGCAAACTTTTTGGAATCGATCACGCCCATGATTTTGGGTCGATTCGAACCCAAATCACCGTGATCTAGTGATGCGCGATGCGTGGCCGGCCGCTGGCGGAGGCGATGAACCGCGCCTCGATCAGCTTGCGGCCGCCCTCGATCTCCGGCGCGTCGATCTCTTCCCACATCGTCGCCGCCGGCTCCTCGGCACCGTTCGCGCGGGCGGTTTCGAGCGCCATGGTCTGTGCGCGGTGCCGGGCGACGCCGAAAGCCTGCTCCTGATCGACAAAGCGTTCGCTCGCGCCGGCGCCGTTGACGATGTAGATGCCCTCTTCAGGCGTCGTCACGAACACGGTGACGGAGGCCCTGACCTGCCCGACCACCGCGCCGACGGCATTCGCCACGTCCGCCTCCGCGGGTATCGCTGCATCCGTACCGAGCATCTCGGCAATATCAGGATAATAAACGGGCGCCGAGGCGCCGAGACCGACGAGGGGCCGATCGAGCCCGATCGAAAAGCGGACAATGCCGGGCTCGCGCTTCAGGGCGCGGTCGACAGCAAGCGACGTCGCGGGGTCGATGGCGCCGGCGCCATCCTCGCCGAGGCAGGCCTGCAGGATGACTTCCGAGGATTGCCGCGTCAGCCGCTCGACGATCATCTGCGCCAGCCATTCGGCGGACCGGGCGATCGGCTGGCCGGAACCATCTTTCATGCGTGCCGCAATCTCGAGGCCGAGGTGGGCCGCCGCCGCGTTCCACTGCGCCTGCCTGCCAAGCACATGCATCGCATCCGACGGTGTGATGCCTGAGATATGCACCAGCCCGCGCGCCACGAGGCGGTCGAGCGTCGCCTTCTGCGGCGTGCTGAGTAGTACGTCCGCGAGCGCCACCGGCACCGTGCCGATCCGATCGTAAAGTGCCTGTTCCTGCGGCTGAAGGCCGCTTGCGAGGTGATCAGGCAGACCGGTCCGCACCGCGAGGCGGCCGTCGTGGCGTCCCGCATGTGTCGCGCGCAACTGCTTTTCGAGCACGGAGATCACGGCATCGCCGTGCAAAGCCGCCGCGAGGCTCAACGGCAGGAACCGGCGCGGACCGAGATCGATCTTCGCCTTGAGGCCGCGATCGTTGATGCGCACTTCCGAATCGCCACCGAGCCCATACGTGCGCATGGCGACGGCCTCGACCATGGTGCGGAACCCGCCGACGACGGCGCCATCGGCGTCGAGCCTCGGACGGCCCTTTTCAAGAACGGCGACGTCCGTGGTCGTGCCGCCGATATCCGAGACGACGGCGTTTTCAAGGCCGGTCAGATGCCGCGCGCCGACGAGGCTTGCAGCCGGCCCGGAAAGGATCGTCTCGATCGGCCGCAGTCGCGCTTCCGCTGCCGAGATCAACGCGCCATCGCCGCGCACCACCATCATCGGCACGTGAATGCCGCGGAGCTTGAGGAAATCCTCGCAGGAGCCGATCAGCCGATCGATCATCGACACCAGCCGGGCGTTGAGAAGTGTCGTCAGCGCGCGGCGCGGGCCGCCGAGCTTCGACGAAAGCTCATGGCTGCATGTCACCGGCAGGTGCGAAACCTCCCGGATGCGTTCGCGCACGCGCTTCTCGTGCGCCGGATTGCGCACCGCGAAATAGCCGGCGATCGCGAAGGACGAGACCTGGTTCGCAAGTTTCGGCAGGGCCTGGTCGAGCGCGCTCATGTCGAGCGGCGTCTCGCCACCATGGACATTGTGCCCGCCGGGCAGGAAAAGCACGGGATCGGAGCCCAATGCCTCGAGCAGGCCGTCGCGCTTCAAATCCTCCGGACCGAAGCCGATCATCACCAGGCCCGCCCTGCCGCCCTGCCCTTCGACCAGCGCGTTGGTGGCGAGCGTTGTGGAGAGCGAAACAAGGCTGATCGCGGTGACCGGAACCCTCGCCTTTTCGAGAACGGATTCCACCGCTCCGGCGATGCCGACCGCCAGATCATGGCGCGTCGTCAGCGCCTTGGCCTTGGCGATGACGCCCGCTGCTTCGCTGAAGAGAACAGCGTCGGTATAAGTTCCGCCGGTGTCGATGCCGAGAAGAAGATGCGAGGTCAATTTCTGCTCAGTCCAGTGTTGAGGATCGGGAGGAGCCCCGAACGTGGAAGGATCGTCCGGTGATAGGGCATATTTCCGGGAAAAACCATCGCGTGAGAGCGACGTTTGCGCGTCTGGTCGGTGCAGCGTCCAATCAGACTGCAAGGGTGCGGGTGTTGATACCCCCTCTGCCCTGTGTCCAGCCGATAGATGGGTAACACTTTGAACCGGATACATGGGTTACACTTCTCCCCCCTGCATAGCGGTGTCCGCCCCGGCGCCGGCTGGTCGGGGTTGCACGGCGCTGGGGCGGACAAGTCGCCTGGTCTTTCGATCGATAATGCCGAGCGGGTGGGTGTGGAAGCGTAGCGTCCAGGTCCCCTCTTGGTTCTCCTCGATGGCGACGGCCTCGCCGGCCAGCGCGCCGGCGACATAGACGAGGTCGCCATTCCACTTGATCTCGCCATTGGAACGCACCCGCCGCACCGCCGCCGCGGCCGGATAGTCGGGCTCGGGCAGGTGATCGGGCAGGCGCCGCGGCGACGGCCGGTACTGGGTGGCCGGCACCGCCATGGCGAGCGCCTCGTGCGGGCGCTCGTCGTTGTAGCTCTTGCGAAACGCGTCGAAGGCGGCCTGCTGCGCCGCCTGGTCGGCCTCCGGCGTCGCCGCCAGCGGCAGCATCGTCAGGTGGAAGCGTTCGTGGCGGCCGTTCTGCTGCGGTCTGCCCGGGGTGATGCGCTCAAGTCCGATGCCGAGCTTGATGAAGCGCACGGCAAGCGGCGTCAGTCCGGTGACGCCGGTCGCCGCGAAGGGCGAGCCGTTGTCGCTGCGGAAGCGGTCCGGCAGGCCGTGCTCCTTGAACAGCCGCTCGAACACCGGCCAGGCCTCCGCCTCCGACGGCGTTGCGCAGGCTTCAAGTGCCAGCACGTACCGGCTGGCTGCGTCCATCACCGTCAGCGGTTCGCAGCGCCGCCCGTCGCGGGTCCGGAACCAGCCCTTGTAGTCGCCGCTCCACACCGCATTGGGGTGGCTGACGGGCGCCAACGCGCCGGTGCCGGCCGCCCGCCAGCGCCCCCGCCGGCGCCCGACAAGACCATGCCGCTTCAGGATCTCGCCAACCGTCGAGGCCGCCGGCCAGCTCAGCTGCGGTTCGGTGCGCTGCAGCCGCGCCAGCACCTTCTTCGGACCCCACAACGGACGCGCCTCCTTCTCCGCCACGATCCGAGCCACCAGCTCCTCAGGCGTTGCCCGCCCATGCGCCAGCGGTGCCCGCGGCAGATCGAGCAGACCCTGCGGCCCAAGCGCGCGATAGCGGCCCAGCCATTTGTAGCCGGTCTTGCGCGAAATCCCGTAGGCCGCACACAGCGCCGTCATCGTCTCTTCGCCCTCCAGACATTCCCCGACAAACTTCAGCCGCTCGTCCATGATGCCAGTCTCTCTCCAAACCATCGCCGGGACCTCCCGGCGCAAAGAAAACTGTCACCTATGTAAACGGTCCGTTCTGTCACCCATCTATCCGGTTCGGACACCTGCCGGGCATCTCCCCCACAAGGGGGGAGATTGGCCCGGAGCGGCCCCCTGCCCGACAGTGAGCGCGCAAGGGCCGAAGTCGCAAGCTCTTCGCTAAGCACTCAGCGTGATTGGTCGCGCGGGACATCACCGCTCGCCGATCTCCCCCCTTGTGGGGGAGATGCCCGGCGGGGGGTGCAGGCTCGCCAGCCCGAAGACACTATCTCGCCCGCACCGACACCCTCATCGGCAGGCCGCCCCTCGGCTGCGTCGTCAGCCGTTGCACGGGCCAAGGGTGGGTCGCCTCGGTCAGATCGAAGCGGAAACGGTGCATCATCACGCCGAGCGCAATGACCGCCTCCTGCAGGGCGAAGGTCGCGCCGATGCAGACGCGCGGGCCCGCGCCGAAGGGCAGATATTGGAACCGGTTGATCTTCTCTCGGTTTTCGGGGAGGAAGCGCTCCGGCATGAACGCGCGGGGTTTCTGCCAATGGAGCAAATGCCGATGGAGCGTCCAAGGCATGATCAGCACCGTTATGCCTTTTTCGATGCGGACGTATTCGCCTGCCGGCGATGTCCACTCATCTTCCTCGATCGCCGCGCGGTTGATCGACGGCGCGGGCGGATAGAGCCGCAGCGCCTCCTCAAAGGCCGCAAGCACATGTGGCATGCGATCAAGCCATTCGACCGGGTCAGCGCCGCTTGTCACCACCTCGTCGACTTCCCGTTCCATCACCTCGCGATAGGCCGGCGTATTGGCGATGCAGTAAAGCGTCCAGGCGAGCGCCCGCGCCGTCGTTTCATGCCCGGCGCCGATGAAGGTCAGGATATTGTCTTCGATCTCGGACGTCGCAAGACCCTCGGGTCCTTCTAGCTGCAGCAGCAGCGTCAGGAAATCATTCGGAACGCGATCGGGTTCCTCCGCCATGCGCCGCCGACGCTGCGCCATCGTGTCGGAAACGATGGAACGGAAGCGGTTCAGGACCTTCTTGCCGCCGATGCGAGTGAGGCGCGGCACCCACGGCGGCGCAACCAAGAGGTCCATGGGATCGACGCGACCCATCCGGTGCAGCAACTCCTCGACATTGCCCGCAAAGCCCTGCTTTTCGACGGCGATCTCGCCGGAAAAGAGGGTTTCGGCGAGGATCTCAAAGGTAAGCTCGGTCATGTCGACGGCGACATTCGTCACCAACGGCTCTGTACCGGCGCGCTCGTATCGCTGAACGAACTCTTCACAGACGCGGTGCATCTGGCCGGCAAAACCCTTGGCGTGCCGCGGCGTGAAAACGGGCGCCATCGCCTTGCGGCACCGCTTCCAGACATCCCCTTCCGCCGTCAGCAGGCCGTCGCGAAGGATCGGGCGCAGGATCAGCTGCCGCACGCTCGCCATCTCGTAGTTGCCGGCATTCTCCACGAGAACGTGGCGGATGAGGCCAGGATCATTGACGATCAGGGTGCGCTGATTGATGAACTTCGTCTCGATCCAGGGCAGCGTGTAGGAGGGCTCGCCCCAGAGTTCCAGCGGATTGCGAAAGACCGTGCGGATGATTTGCAGCCGCGAGGGGATGCCGACGCGGGGTTCGGGCGCGGGCGGCTCGAAGGGTTCCGGTCGCGTGTCCATGGAGGGCCTTTCTCGATCGTCTACCAATGCAACAATATACGGCGCAATCGAGGAAGATGCTTCACGTGAATCACGATGAACTGAGCGGCGCGGACGAGCGGCGCGCCGCCACGCTTAGAGCAGGCTCTCCAGTTCGGCGAGCTTGTCGTTGACGAGCCAGCCGTAATAATTCTCCTCCGGCCAATGAACTTCGCCGCCCTGATTTTTCGCTGCGAGCGCCGCGGCGCGCTGGTCCGGATTGCCGACATTGTAGAGCGTCGCCGTCAGACCCGGATTGTTGGCGATGTCCATGCCGGCGATCGAGCGATAGGCGTCGATCGAGTGGCGGATCGAGGCTGCCATATAGGCGAGCGAGACGTCCGGATCCATGATCGCCTCGTAGACAGAGGCGGCGTTGTTCTCATCCAGGCGCTCATAGCCCGAAACGCGCGAAACCATGTCCGTCAGCATCAGCGCGGTCAACGGATTGATCTGGCCGAGACCGAATGTCTGGCCGGCGAAAAAAGGCTGGAAGAAGACGGCGCTGAAGCGGTTGTCGGGGAAGGATTGCCCCCCGACCGAACGGCCGCGGAACTCGCTGTCCCACACGCGCTCACGGCAGCTCCACAGCGCATAGGAGCCGTTCTTGCCGGCACAGGCGGCAAATTGCGGACGGGTGACGAACTCGGCGACGCTCTCACCGTCATGGCCGAACTGGAAGCTGTTGCCGGCATAGGCGGCCGCCTTGACATAGTAGGATTGCAGCCGGTCGTAGGCATCGACATTGTAGGTGTGCTCGCCAACGATGGCGCCGATCATGTGGATCGGCGCGATGCCATAGGCACCTGCGACCGATTTGATCTTGCCGACGAGTTGCCGGTCGCTTGCGAGCAGATCACGCACTTTCTCATATTTCGCATCGAAGGAGGTTCGGCCCGCTTTCGTGCGGCGAACCGAAGCGCCCGGTATCTTCGGCTGCTCGACGTGACGGTTTCCCTCCGGAACCATGGTGATTCCCGTCGCTGTTCCCGGGCCGGCAGAGAGGCAAAGCGTGGCGATGACGAGCAAGCAGGCGGTGAGACGCACGATCTGTTCTTCCTATGAAACTCCGGAACCCCGGTCATTCGAGCGCGCGGCCCCTACGGCAAGATCATGTCGGAATAATGCCCGGCCTTCGATCGATTGCCGATGGCTGTAGAAAAAATGAAGGCGCCTGTCGAGGGACGGGCGCCTCACAATTCAGCGAGTGCCGGAATTTGCGTTGCTCCGGCATGCCGGAGGTTACAGAATATAGCGTGACAGGTCCGTGTTGGCGGCGAGATCGCCGACGTGCTTGCGGACATATTCCGCATCGATCATCACCGTCTGACCGCCACGGTCCGGCGCATTGAAGGAAACGTCGTCGAGAACACGCTCCATCACCGTCTGCAGGCGACGTGCGCCGATATTCTCGACATTGGCGTTGAGCTGGACAGCGACCTCGGCGAGTGCGTCGATCGCATCCTCGGTAAAATCGAGCTTCACTTCCTCCGTATCGAGTAGCGCCTTGTACTGGCGGATGAGGCTCGCCTCGGTCTCCGTCAGGATACGGCGGAAATCCTCCTTGGTCAGCGCGCGCAGCTCGACGCGGATCGGCAGGCGACCCTGCAGCTCCGGCAGCAGATCCGACGGCTTGGAGACGTGGAACGCGCCGGAGGCGATGAAGAGGATGTGATCCGTCTTCACCGGCCCGTATTTCGTCGCGACCGTCGTGCCCTCGACCAGCGGCAGCAGGTCTCTCTGGACGCCTTCGCGCGATACGCCGGCACCCATGCCGCCGTCGCGGGCGGCGATCTTGTCGATCTCATCGAGGAAGACGATGCCGTCGTTCTCGGCTGCCGACATGGCTTCGCGCTGGATCTGCTCGTTGTCGAGCAGTTTGTCGGACTCGTCGTTGATCAGAAGTTCATAGGAGGCCTTGACCGTCGTCTTGACCTTCTTGGTCCTGCCGCCAAGCGCCTTGCCGAACATTTCGGAAAGGTTGAGGACGCCGATATTGGCACCCGGCATGCCCGGGATCTCGAAGGCGCCTGGTGCGCCGGTCTCGGCAATGTCGACCTCGATTTCCTTGTCGTCGAGTTCGTTGGCCCTCAGTTTCTTGCGGAAGGAATCGCGCGTCGCGGGCGAGGCGGTCGCGCCGACCAGGGCGTCGAGCACACGCTCTTCGGCGTTCTGATGGGCCTTCGCCTTGACTTCGGCACGCTTCTTCTCCCGCACCAACGTGATCCCGACCTCGACGAGATCGCGAACGATCTGCTCCACGTCACGGCCGACATAGCCGACTTCGGTGAACTTGGTGGCTTCGACCTTGACGAAGGGCGCGCCGGCGAGCTTCGCCAGCCGCCGGGAGATTTCCGTCTTGCCGACGCCGGTCGGGCCGATCATCAGGATATTCTTCGGCATCACCTCGTCGCGCAGATCGTCGTCAAGCTGCTGGCGCCGCCAGCGGTTGCGCAAGGCAATAGCCACGGCGCGTTTCGCGTCCTTCTGGCCGATGATGTAGCGGTCGAGCTCCGAAACGATTTCTCTGGGTGAAAAGTTGGTCATGAATTCCTCTCAAACTCCGTCCGCGTCAGCTCCATCAGGAGTGTCCGGCCGGACTCATCTATCCATTCGCCAAAGGGCACGAAGCCTGCCTTCGAATAGGCCCGGATCGCGCGGCGGTTGCCGGCGTCGGGGTCGATCACGATACGGGCGGCGCCATTTTCGAACAGTCTTTCGGCAAAGGCCTTGAGCGCCAGGGCGGCGATGCCTTTTCCAGTCATTTCGGGCGGGCCCACGAAGATGTCCACCCCGGGCGTGTCGGACGGCAGGTCCTTCGCCCAGGGCTCGTCATATTGCGACGGCGTCCAGGACTGAATGTATCCGGCAGGCTTTCCATCGATATGGAAAATGAAGCCCTCCACTTCGCCGCTCGCGCAGCCATCGCGGATCGATTCCAGCTCCTTGTCCGGGTCGCCCCACCACTGGCGTACATGCGGCTCGGAAAGCCAGCCATGCAGCATCGACAGGTGGCTGTCGGCTACGGACAGGAAACTGACATCGACCCCGTCATTCGGCATCCAGCGTCTCCACCACGAAATTGTGGTTGGTGTAGACGCAGATATCGCCTGCGATTTCGAGCGCGCGCCGAGCGATCTCTTCCGCCGACTTGTCGCTGTCCATCAGCGCACGGGCGGCGGCCAAGGCATAGTTTCCGCCAGAGCCGATCGCGATCGTGCCGTGTTCGGGTTCGAGTACGTCGCCATTGCCAGTGATGGCCAGCGTGATGGATCTGTCGGCAACGAGCATCATCGCCTCGAGATTGCGCAGGTATTTGTTCGTGCGCCAATCCTTGGCAAGCTCGACGGCGGCACGCATGAGCTGGTCAGGATATTGCTCGAGCTTGGCCTCGAGCCGTTCGAGCAGTGTGAAGGCATCCGCCGTCGCACCGGCGAAGCCGGCGATCACGTCGCCCTTCGACAGGCGCCGGACCTTGCGGGCGTTGCTCTTCATGACGGTCTGGCCGAGACTGACCTGACCGTCGCCCGCCATCACCACCTTGCCATCCTTGCGCACCGTGATGATGGTGGTCGCATGCATCGTTCCATAGGGATTGTGTTCACTCATGAAGATACCTATCGGCCCTCGGGCGTTGCGGCTCCACTGCACGACTGCCCAAATCGGAATAATTCAAGGGCAAGATCATGCAGCGACTCTAGAGTGCTACAGCGCCCTTTGCGCGTCCAGCTGGACGCATGTCGCTGCAGGCGAGCCTGGTTGCTTGACGCCTATGTAAGTGCACGCCGCGCGAATGCAATTGGTGCTGCGGACTCCCGGCGATCTTCCTTTCCGTTGTCCGCGAACGGTCGAATTTCCGTGACAGTTCTGGATATTTCGCGCCTCCCCTGATATGGAGCGGCTCTGGAACGGTAAGGGAAAAAGTGTGACGCGATTTTCCTCCCGCATCCAGCTCTGCATGTTTCCTTAAATCGTAGCCGATTTGAGGATAAAAACATGCAGCAATTCAAAGTGCTACAGCGTCCTTTGCGCGTCTGGTTAAGACGCGCGGCGCTGTAGTTTTGGTGTCGGTCCTGCTGATTTTGGGTCGTTTCCGTGCGAAATCATCCGGATCGAGCGCGTACAGGAGAGCCTGATGGCAGAAAGCATGCCCAGCCGCAGCGGCCAAGTTTCCAGAAAGACAAATGAAACCGCCGTATCGGTCTCCGTCAACATCGATGGAACGGGGACGTCGAAGATTGCCACCGGCATCGGCTTCTTCGACCATATGCTGGACCAGCTTTCGCGCCATTCACTGATCGACATGGAGATTAAGGCGGACGGTGACCTGCACATCGACGACCATCACACGGTCGAGGACACCGGCATTGCACTCGGCCAGGCGCTCGCCAAGGCGCTCGGCGATCGCCGCGGCATCACGCGCTATGCCTCGATCGACCTTGCCATGGACGAAACGATGACGCGCGCCGCCGTCGATGTCTCCGGCCGGCCCTTCCTCGTCTGGAACGTGACTTTCACCTCGCCAAAGATCGGCAGCTTCGACACGGAGCTGGTGCGTGAATTCTTCCAGGCGCTGGCCCAACATGCTGGCATCACCCTGCATATTCAGAACATCTACGGCGCTAACAACCATCATATCGCCGAGACCTGTTTCAAGTCCGTCGCCCGCGTGCTTCGCACCGCAACCGAAATCGATCCGCGCCAGGCTGGACGCGTGCCCTCGACCAAGGGAACGCTCGCCTGAGCCGGCCAATACCCCGGCTGAGACCCATGGCTTCTTATCTGATCATGACACCGCCCGGCGCACCGGCCGACGACGAAAGGGCGCGGTTCATCGCGGACGGCTTTTCCTGGACCGCCTTCTTCTTTCCCGCGCTCTGGCTGATGAGCAAGCGCGCATGGCTTCTTGGAATCTTAGTTGCCGTTCTGCAAATTCTGTTAATTTTCTTGTCCGCCGTTCCCGGGGCTTTTGCCGCCTCGCTTTTCATGCAACTCGCGCTCAGCCTGCTGGTTTCGCTCGAAGGCCCGCTTGTGGTCGCGCGAAATCTCAAGAAACGGGACTGGACGCTTCGCTCCATCGTCCCGGCGCGCGACCTGGAAACGGCGGAAGAGATCTACTTTTCCAACATACCGGCAACGGCGGATCGCAGGACGGCAACTCCGTTGCCGTCAATCGAGAGGTCGACGACGAAACAGGCCGATAGCAGCGCCGGCCTTGGCCTCTTTCAACCCTATGGAGAACGTTGATGCGGGTCGCCATCATTGACTACGGGTCGGGCAATCTGCGCTCGGCCACGAAAGCCTTCGAACGGGCGGCGCGGGAAGCCGGCATCGCTGCCGAGATCGACCTGACCGACAAGCCGGAACGGGTGGCGTCCGCCGACCGCGTCGTCCTACCGGGCGTCGGCGCCTATGCCGATTGCCGCCGCGGCCTCGCCGCAGTTGCCGGAATGGAAGATGCCCTGAAACAGGCCGTAGAAAGGGACGGACGTCCCTTTCTCGGGATCTGCGTCGGCATGCAGCTCATGTCGTCCCGCGGGCTCGAAAAGACGATCACAAAGGGCTTCGGCTGGATCCCCGGCGATGTCGTCGAGATGACACCGGCCGATCCGTCGCTGAAGATTCCTCAGATCGGCTGGAACACGCTCAGGCTCAACCGGCCGCACGCCCTCTTTACGGGAATCCCGACCGGCGAAAACGGTCTGCACGCCTATTTCGTGCACTCCTACCACCTCGCCGCCGAGAACCCCGAGGACGTGATCGCGGAAGCAGACTACGGCGGGCCGGTGACGGCGTTCGTCGCGCGCAACAACAAGGCCGGCTCGCAGTTCCACCCGGAAAAGAGCCAGACGCTCGGCCTCGCCCTCATTTCGAATTTCCTGCGTTGGAAGCCTTGAGGCTGCCGGCAATTTCTTGATCGGATCAACACATGATTCTCTTCCCCGCGATCGACCTCAAGGACGGACAATGCGTTCGCCTGAAGCTCGGCGACATGGAACAGGCAACCGTCTACAATCCCGATCCGGCCGCCCAGGCGCGCGCCTTCGAGGAACAGGGCTTCGAATGGCTGCATGTCGTCGACTTGAACGGCGCTTTTGCCGGTGAGACGGTAAACGGGGCGGCGGTCGACGCCATCCTCAAGGCGACCCGGAATCCCGTGCAGCTTGGCGGCGGCATCCGCACGCTGGCGCATATCGAGAACTGGCTTTCGCGCGGCCTTGCGCGCGTCATTCTCGGCACCGTGGCCGTGCGCGATCCTGATCTCGTCATCGAAGCCTGCCGCAAATTCCCCGGCAGGGTCGCCGTCGGCATCGACGCCAAGGGCGGCAAGGTGGCGGTCGAGGGCTGGGCCGAGGCCTCCGAGCTCGGCGTCATCGAACTTGCGAAGAAATTCGAGGGGGCGGGCGTTGCGGCGATCATCTATACGGATATCGACCGCGACGGCATTCTGACCGGCATCAACTGGGCATCGACGCTGGAGCTTGCCGAAGCGGTGTCGATCCCGGTGATTGCGTCGGGCGGCCTCGCCTCGATGGACGACATTCGCCGCATGACCCAGCCGGATGCGCAAAAACTCGAGGGCGCGATCTCCGGTCGCGCGCTCTACGACGGCCGCATCGACCCGCAGGAAGCGTTGGCATTGATCCGCGCAGCGAGAAAGGGGTGACCCGATGACCTTGAAAGCCCGCGTAATCCCCTGCCTCGACGTCAAGGATGGACGCGTCGTCAAGGGCGTCAATTTCGTCGACCTCATTGATGCCGGCGATCCGGTGGAGGCCGCGCGCGCCTATGACGCGGCCGGTGCCGACGAACTCTGTTTCCTCGACATCACCGCGTCCTCGGACAACCGTGAGACAATCTTCGACGTCGTCGCCCGCACGGCCGAACAATGCTTCATGCCGCTCACCGTCGGCGGCGGCGTGCGGCATGTGTCCGATATTCGCAAGCTGTTGCTCGCCGGCGCCGACAAGGTGTCGATCAACACCGCGGCAGTGAAGAATCCGGATTTCGTCGCGGAAGCCGCCGACAAGTTCGGTAACCAATGCATCGTCGTCGCGATCGACGCCAAGAAAGTGTCGGCCGAGGGCGAGGCGAAGCGCTGGGAGATCTTTACCCATGGCGGACGCGAGCGAACCGGCATCGACGCGGTCGAATTCGCCCGGAAGGTCGTCGATCTCGGCGCCGGCGAAATACTGCTGACGTCCATGGACCGCGACGGCACGAAAAGCGGCTATGACATTGCCCTGACGCGAGCGATCGCCGATGCGGTGCGGGCGCCCGTCATCGCGTCGGGCGGCGTCGGGACGCTCGACCACATGGTGGAAGGTGTGCGCGACGGCCATGCGACCGCGGTGCTCGCCGCGTCGATCTTCCATTTCGGCACTTACAGCATCGGCGAGGCGAAGCGCTACATGGCCGAGCACGGCATCGCGATGCGGCTCGACTGACGCTTACTGTATGTTTCCTTAAAGCGTTTTCGATTTAAGGATAAAAACATGCAGCGATTCTAAAGTGCTACAGCGACCTTGATCCGTCTGAAAAGACGCACGGCGCTGTAGAGCGGGACGAGGAAAAGTGTACGCGGTTTTCCGCCGTATCCCGCTCTAACTTAGTAGAATCGATCACGTTTCATGATTTTAGGTCGACCCGACCTAAAATCGTCGTGACCTAAAGGATTTCAGCATGACCGGATTCAATCTTTCCGATCTCGAAAACATCGTGGCCGTGCGCGCAAAGGCAGCGCCGGAAGAGTCCTGGACCGCCAAGCTCGTCGCAGCCGGCCAGCGCAAGGCGGCCAAGAAGCTCGGCGAGGAGGCAGTCGAAACCGTCATCGCGGCGATCAGCGAGGACCGCAAGAATCTCGTCGATGAGAGTGCCGACCTCCTCTATCATCTTATGGTCGTATTGAACATCGCAGCCGTCCCGTTGCAGGATGTGATGGACGAACTTGCCAGGCGGACCAGCCAGTCCGGCCTGGAGGAGAAGGCAAACCGGAAAACTCCATGACTATCGCAGCGAAAGACATCGACGCCGCCGCGGATCTTCCGGGCAACCTGCAGGGCGGAGACTATTCGCCCTATCACGTGTTCTCGGCCGCGGAATGGTCGCGCTTTCGCGCCGACACGCCTTTGACGCTAACGGCCGATGAGGTGCAGCGCCTGCGCTCGCTCAACGACCCTGTCGATCTCCGCGAGGTGCGCCGGATCTACCTGTCGCTGTCGCGGCTGCTTTCCGCGCATGTCGAGGCGTCGCAGATCCTGTTCCAGCAGCGCAAGCGGTTCCTCAGCATGTCGGATGAAACGAAGACGCCCTTCGTCATCGGCATCGCCGGTTCGGTCGCCGTCGGCAAGTCCACGACGGCGCGCATTCTCGCCGAACTCTTGGCGCGCTGGCCCTCGAGCCCGAAGGTCGACCTGATCACCACCGACGGCTTTCTCTACCCGAACGCGATCCTGCAGCGGGAAAACATGATGGATCGCAAGGGTTTTCCGGAGAGCTACGATATCGGCGCGCTCTTGCGCTTTCTCTCGGCGATCAAGGCGGGCCAGCCGAACGTCAAGGCGCCGACCTATTCGCACCTGACCTATGACGTCATCCCGGACCGGTTCCAGACTATCGACCGGCCGGACATCCTGATCTTCGAGGGAATCAATGTATTGCAGTCGCGCAATCTGCCGGCCGACGGCAAGATCGTGCCGATGGTATCGGATTTCTTCGATTTCTCGATCTATATCGATGCCGAGGAAAATCTCATTCACAACTGGTACGTGAGCCGCTTCATGCGGCTGCGCGAAACGGCCTTCAAGGACCCGCAGTCCTTCTTCCATCGCTACGCGACGATCAGCGAGGATGCGGCACGCGCCATCGCCGAGGGCCTCTGGCACAACATCAACCTGAAAAACCTGCACCAGAACATCCTGCCGACGCGGCCGCGCGCCGATCTGATCCTGCAGAAGGGCCAGAACCACCTGACGCAGACGGTGGCACTCAGGAAGCTTTGAAGCGAGGCACGGCGCTCGCGTACGTCCGCGCCCCTATCCCTCATCCGGTCCCTAAGGATTGACCCGACGCAAGGTGAGATTCAGGCGGCCGCCGTTCTTCAGAAGCGTCGAGGTGTTCGGATAGATGCGGTCGACGCCGTGGAATGCCAGCCTGCCTTCGCCGCCAAGCACGACGACGTCGCCGCTCGCAAGCTTGAACGAGATCGTCTGTCCGCCGCGCTCCCGGCCACCGACACGAAAGAGGCAACTGTCTCCGAGCGATATCGAAACGACAGCCGTCTCCAGATCACGCTCGTCCCTGTCCTGATGCAGACCCATGCGCGCGTCTGCGGAATAGAAGTTGACGAGGCAGGCCTCCGGCTCCTTGTCGCTCGCCGAAACCGCATGCCAGATGTCGTTGAGCGCCGCCGGCATTGCTGGCCAGGGCTTGCCCGTCACCGGATGCTCCGCCTGATAGCGATAGCCCCCTTCCCGATCGGTAACCCAGCCGAGAGGACCGCAATTGGTCATGCGCACCGACATCGGCTTGCCGGTCTTCGGCATTTCAGGCACGAAGAGAGGCGCCTCCGCTACGACCAGACGGATAGCCTCGACCAGCTCCTGCTGACGGGAGCGGTCGAGGAATCCCGGAATGTGTCTTATTCCTTTCGGCAGCACCTGCATCGCGTCTGTCCCTGCGGCATCGATCGGACGGGCCTCAGTTCGTCAAACCCGAAGTCCCACTGCATGTTTCCTCAAATCGTAGTCGATTTGAGGATAGAAACATGCAGAATTCAAAGTGTTACAGCGTCATTTACGCGTCTGCTAAGACGCGCGGCGCTGTAGCTCTATAGTTGCCGCGGGACTCGGTCGCCACCCGAAAAATGCCGCCGCTCAGCCGGCGTCCAGATCCGGAATGCGCAGGACCTGCCCCGGATATATCTTGTCGGGGTCTTTCAGCATGGGCTTGTTCGCTTCGAAGATCAGCGTGTGTTTGGCGCCCTTGCCCTTGCCGTACTGTGCCTCGGCAATCTTCCAGAGATTGTCACCCTTCTTCACCGTGTAGAAGACGGGCGCCTTGGCCGGTGCGGGCGCGGCTCCAGCGTCTGCGACCTTGAGATCGGACGCTTCAACCGCCGAAACACCGAGCGTGTTGCCGACGGCCACGACGGCCTTTTCGAATGTCGACTGATCCTTGACGACGCCCTTGAGGACAACCTTGTCGTCCACGACTTCGACCTGAACGTCCTTGGTGCCGAGGTCATGCGAGGCGAGTTCCTTCTGGACACTGTCGGCATCCGGTGGCGTGTCGTCGCCGCCGATCCCAAGCTTCTTGCCAGCGTTCTTGATAAAGCTGAACAACCCCATGGTTGCCTCCTCTTTCGCAGATGCCCCTCGATAAAAGAGGGCGGAACCGGCGAAAGTTCAAGGGAGCGGGCCGAAAGATTCGCCTGACACAAAGATCAGTGTGACCCCTCGCATCCCTCGCAGTCCGACGGTCCCTTACTCACCGCCCGGCCGACCGCGAAGCTTCTTGACTTCGGCACGACCAGATTTCTCCTTCAGCCGCCGCTCGATCGAACTGCGGGTCGGCTTGGTTTTCTTGCGCGGCGGCGGTGGTGGCTCGGCCGCCTTCAGAATCAGTTCCTTAAGCCGCTCGCGGGCATCCTCGCGATTGCGCTCCTGGCTGCGAAAACGACTGGCCTCGATCATCAACACGCCGTCTTTGGAGGCACGGCGGCCTGCAAGCCTCAATGCATTCGCCTTGACCCGTTCCGGCAGTGACGGCGAGGCCTGAATGTCGAAGAAGAGCTGGACAGCCGTCGACACCTTGTTGACGTTCTGTCCGCCCGGTCCGCCAGCCAGCACGAACTGCTCCGTCAATTCCCAGCCGGCAATGACGATGGCGTCGTTGATGTAAAGCGGCTCGCTGGCCATGTTTGTTCCGTTTCAATCGCGCTGATGCAGCGGGCAAGCGGCTGCCCCTTCTTCCTCTCTAACTCATCAGAATCGATCCCGTTCATGATTTTCGATCGAATCGATCCGAAAATCACCGTGGTCCAGAGCAATGCCAGGAAGAGTGTGTAACGGTTTTCCGCCCGGAATTGCGTACACAAAAATAGCTACAGCGAAGCATTTGAAAACAATCGGGATAAAACGCGAAAACCCGGCCCAAACGGGCCGGGTTTCACGTGAATCAGAGCCGGTGAACTTTATTCGGCCGCGACCATCGCTCCCGGAGCCGCGTCGCGCACGCTGCCGTCGACATGGCTTTCGAACTTGGCGAAGTTGGAGATGAACATGTCGACCAGGCGGCGCGCCTGCGCGTCATAGGCAACGCCGTCCGCCCATGTCGACCGCGGGTCGAGAATGCGGTCGTCCACGCCCGGTACCGAAACCGGCACGGCAAAGCCGAAGTTTGCATCGGTGCGGAACGACGCGTCGTTGAGCGAGCCGTCGAGGGCTGCCGACAGCAGCGCACGCGTCACCTTGATCGGCATGCGGTTTCCGGTGCCGTAGGCGCCGCCGGTCCAGCCGGTGTTGACCAGCCAGCAGGTGACGCCGTTCTTGGCAATCAGGTCCTTCAGCAGATTGCCGTATACGGACGGATGGCGCGGCATGAACGGAGCGCCGAAGCAGGTCGAGAAGGTCGCCTCCGGTTCGGTCACGCCCTTTTCCGTTCCGGCCACCTTCGCGGTATAGCCGGACAGGAAGTGATACATCGCCTGTTCCGGTGTCAGCCTGGCGATCGGCGGCATGACGCCAAAGGCATCCGCCGTCAGCATGATGACGGTGCGCGGCTGCGGCGCCGTTCCGGTTTCGCTGGCGTTCGGAATAAATTCCAGTGGATAGGCGATACGGGTGTTTTCCGTCAAAGAGCCATCGTCGAAGTCGGGCACGCGACGTTTATCGAGCACGACGTTCTCCATAACGGTGCCGAAGCGCCGGGTGGTGGCGTAGATCTCCGGCTCGGCGGAGGCCGAAAGCTTGATCGCCTTGGCATAGCAGCCGCCCTCGAAATTGAAGACGCCGTGCTCGCCCCATCCGTGCTCGTCGTCACCGATGAGCGTGCGGGCGGGGTCGGCCGAAAGCGTGGTCTTGCCAGTGCCGGACAGGCCGAAGAAGATGGCAGTGTCTCCCGCGGGACCGACATTGGCCGAGCAATGCATCGGCATGACGTCCTTTTTCGGCAGGAGATAGTTGAGCACCGTGAAGACCGACTTCTTCATTTCGCCGGCATAGGAGGTGCCGCCGATCAGGACGAGCCCGTTCGTCAGGTCGCAGGCGATCACCGTCTCGCTGCGGCAACCGTGGCGCGCCGGATCCGCCCTGAAGCTCGGCAGGTCGATGATCGTCAGCTTCGGCTCGAAGCTTGCAAGCGCTTCGCGCGGCGGACGGATCAGGAGATTGCGGATGAACAACGAGTGCCAGGCGAACTCGGTGACGACGCGCGCCGGCAGAGCATGCGCCGGATCGGCGCCGCCGATGAGATCCTGCACGTAAAGCGACTTGCCCTTGGCATGAGCAAGCATGTCCTGGCGCAGGCGCTCGAAGTTTTCGGGCGAGATCGCGTTGTTGTTGTCCCACCAGATCTGGTCAGCGGTCACCGCGTCGCGGACGACGAACTTGTCCTTGGGGGAGCGGCCCGTGTGCTGCCCGGTCCGTGCACAGAGCGCGCCGTGCGCCGTCAATTGGGCCTCGCCGCGGCGAAGGGCGTCCTCGTAAAGCTCCGCTGCCTCGAAGTTGTAGCGGACGAAAGCCAAGTCCGAAAAGCCGATTGTTTCCAGTCCGTTCGAGGGATTGCGGGTGCCGAGTTGCTCCATGGTCAAGCTTCCTTTGTCGTTGGCCATTGGTGGGGGATTTCGTCGGAACATACCGACAAGGCTGATCGAAGACAAGACATCGACTCCTAAAACAATAATGATATCAGTATATTAATCGATTTAAAGAAAAATGTGCATTTTTTAATCGGTTGAATTATGCTTCAACAAGACACATTTGTCGGCCAGTCCCGAGACGATTGGCAGGCGGCGCTTTTATGCTTCGCCACAATTTGTTCCACCTTTATACTCAAGTAACGCCGGTGACTCGCGATTGCCGCGATTCCTGCAGCGGGTCTGGCCAACGGACCAAAATAAAGACGGAGTTGAATACGATGCAGACCATCGCGCTTGTCGATGACGACCGCAATATCCTGACATCCGTGTCCATCGCGCTGGAAGCCGAGGGCTACAAGGTCGAAACTTACACCGACGGTGCATCGGCACTCGAAGGCCTGCTGGCGCGTCCGCCGCAGCTCGCGATCTTCGACATCAAGATGCCGCGCATGGACGGCATGGAGCTGTTGCGCCGCCTGCGGCAGAAATCCGACCTGCCGGTGATTTTCCTGACGTCCAAGGACGAGGAAATCGACGAGCTCTTCGGTCTCAAGATGGGTGCCGACGATTTCATCACCAAGCCCTTCTCGCAACGCCTGCTGGTCGAGCGCGTCAAGGCGATCCTGCGCCGTGCCCCGAACCGCGACCTCGCCGCGGTCGGCGCCATCGGCACGGCGAAGGCTTCCGACGCACCGTCCCGTTCGCTGGAGCGCGGCCAGCTCGTGATGGACCAGGAGCGCCACACCTGCACCTGGAAGAACGAATCGGTCACGCTGACGGTCACCGAGTTCCTCATCCTGCACTCGCTGGCGCAGCGTCCGGGCGTGGTGAAGAGCCGTGACGCATTGATGGATGCCGCCTATGATGAGCAGGTCTATGTGGATGACCGCACGATCGACAGCCACATCAAGCGGCTGCGCAAGAAGTTCAAGATGGTCGACAACGACTTCGACATGATCGAAACGCTCTACGGCGTCGGCTACCGATTTCGCGAGTCGGCCTGACGGCTGCTGCGCACTTACCATCGCGGCGGTTGTGGATCATGCGGAAATGGCGTAACCGCAACGCGGGAGTGGCAGCCCGCGTCGGAGAGGCCGCGTCCACGGGACACAAGCCGCGCCGGCGGATGAGCCGAGACTAGGCAGATGCCCGGGATCAGGCAGATGCAATATGCCGGCGCACTGCATGTTCCTTAAATCGTAACAGATTTAAGGACAAAAACATGCAGCATTCAAAGTGCTACAGCGTCCTTTTGCGCGTCTGATTAGACGCGCGGCGCTGTTGGAAGAGAAGGCGACGAAATTTTCGTCGTGGGAGCGGGAGACTTGGTAGAAGTCTTGCAGGGCGATATCGAGGATATCGAAGGGCGGGCATCGGCGCGCAGCCAGCGCCGATGGGCGCATCCCTTCACCCTGATCCGCCGCCTGTTCGGCAATGCCGTCTTTTCGAGCCTCACCCGCCGCATCGTCTTCTTCAACTTGGTCGCGCTCGTGGTGCTCGTCGGCGGCATCATGTATTTGAACCAGTTCCGCGAGGGCCTGATCGACGCACGGGTGGAAAGCCTGCTCACCCAGGGCGAGATCATCGCCGGAGCCATTTCCGCCTCCGCCTCGGTCGATACCAACTCGATTACCATCGATCCGGAAAAACTGCTCGAACTCCAGGCCGGTGAAAGCATCACACCGCTGCCGAATGACGAAGACCTCGAATTCCCGATCATCCAGGAGCGTGTAGCGCCTGTCCTGAGACGTCTGATTTCACCAACGCGGACGCGTGCTCGCCTCTTCGACGCCGATGCCGATCTCCTGCTCGACTCCCGACACCTCTATAGCGGCGGCCAAGTGCTGCGCTTCGACCTTCCGCCGGTCGACCCGGAGACGACCGGCATCGCCGACAAGCTCAGCATGTGGCTCAACCGGCTGCTGCAGCCGGGCGACCTGCCGCTCTACAAGGAGCCGCCGGGCGGCAACGGCTCGATCTACCCGGAGGTCATGAATGCGCTGACCGGTGTGCGCGGGGCCGTCGTGCGGGTGACGGAGAAGGGCGAACTGATCGTTTCGGTCGCGGTGCCCGTGCAGCGTTTCCGCGCCGTGCTTGGCGTGCTCCTGCTTTCGACGCAGGCGGGCGACATCGACAAGATCGTCCACGCAGAGCGCCTTGCCATCATCCGCGTCTTCGGGGTCGCCGCCCTCGTCAACGTCATTCTGTCGCTGCTCTTGTCGTCGACGATCGCCAATCCGCTGAGAAGGTTGTCGGCGGCCGCGATCCGTGTGCGCCGCGGCGGCGCGAAGGAACGGGAGGAAATTCCGGATTTCTCCTCGCGCCAGGACGAAATCGGCAACCTCTCCGTGGCGCTCCGGGAAATGACGACGGCGCTCTATGACCGCATCGCGGCGATCGAAAATTTTGCCGCCGATGTCAGCCATGAGCTCAAGAACCCGCTTACGTCGCTGCGCAGCGCCGTCGAGACGCTGCCGCTCGCACGCAACGAGGACTCGAAGAAGCGGCTGCTCGACGTCATCCAGCATGACGTGCGCCGCCTCGACCGCTTGATCAGCGATATCTCGGACGCCTCACGACTCGATGCTGAACTGGCGCGCAGCGACGCCAAGAAAATCGACCTGGAGAAGCTGCTCGGCGATCTCATCGATATTTCCCGACAGATACGCAGCAAGAAGAAGCCGGTGCTCCTCGACTTCGTCATCGACCGCAAGGACAATCCGCGCGCAAGCTTTGTCGTCAACGGCTACGAGTTGCGCATCGGCCAGATCGTCACGAACCTCATCGAGAACGCCCGCTCCTTCGTTCCCGAGCAGAATGGCCGCATCATCATCCGCCTGACCCGGTCGCGGTCCCGCTGCCTCGTCTATGTTGAAGACAACGGGCCAGGCATCCAGGCCGAAGACATCGATCGCATTTTCGAACGCTTCTATACCGACCGGCCGGAGGGAGAGGACTTCGGCCAGAATTCCGGCCTCGGCCTTTCGATTTCGCGCCAGATCGCCGAAGCACATGGCGGCACGCTGAAGGCGGAAAACATCGTCGGACAGGGCGGGCACGTGACCGGCGCCCGCTTCATCCTCTCGCTGCCCGCCGAGCCGAGCCAGTGACCGCGCCGGTCTGCAATATCCACGCAACGGCGATCGTTCTCGGCACGACCGGATTTCTGATTACCGGCCCGTCCGGCTCGGGCAAGTCGGCCCTGGCGCTTTCCTGTATTTCCGAGGCGCGGCGCCGCGGACGTTTCGCGGTGCTCGTCGCAGATGACCGGGTCGACCTCAGCCTTGAGAACGACCGGATCATCGCCCGGTGCCCGCCTTCCATTCGTGGCCTGATCGAGATCCGTGGCAGCGGTATCGTCGCCGTCGAAACGGTTTCCGCCTGTGTTCTCGACTGGGCGATCATGCCGGTCCGGTCTTCCCGCGACCTGCGTCTGCCGCCCGAGAACGAAGAGCTGCAGCTAGAAATTGGGCGAAGTCTGCCGCTGCTGCGCGTTCCCGTTGAAAACACCGTTTCGCCGCTCGATGCACTGCACGCGCTGCTACCCAAAAATCTAGCACTTTAGCCTTATCCGAGGGCACAAGGGCTGCTTTTTCGGCATTTTTGGCTTGCACTTCGCCTTTTCCTTGCCAAGATGGCCGCCCCAACAGGTGGACGAAATTGCTGCATTGCGATATCTGACCATCAACGAGTTGCTATGCAGTTGGAGCAAAGATACCCATGATCGGACTTGTGCTTGTCACCCATGGCAAGCTGGCGGAAGAGTTTCGGCATGCGTTGGAGCATGTGGTCGGTCCGCAAAAAGCTATCGAGACCGTCTCCATCGGGCCCGAGGACGACATGGACCAGCGGCGTCAGGATATCCTCGATGCGGTTGCGGGCGCGGACGAGGGCAATGGCGTCATCATCCTGACGGACATGTTCGGCGGGACGCCTTCCAACCTTGCCATCTCGGTGATGCGCAGCGGCAGCGTCGAGGTGATCGCGGGTGTCAATCTGCCGATGCTGATCAAGCTTGCCGGCGTTCGTGGCGAAAGCGACATGGACAAGGCGCTCGTCGAGGCCTCCGAGGCAGGGCGCAAATACATCAATGTCGCCAGCCGCGTGCTGAGTGGAAAATGATGGACCATCGCCCGGACATGTCGTTGACTCGGGAGTTGCTGATCATCAACAAACGCGGCCTGCACGCGCGCGCTTCGGCGAAATTCGTCCAGACCGTCGAAGCCTATGATGCCGAGATCACCGTCTCCAAGGACGGCATGACAGTCGGCGGCACGTCGATCATGGGCCTGATGATGCTTGCCGCCAGCACCGGCTGTACCGTTTTCGTGACAGCCAGCGGCGTCCAGGCGGAAGAGGCGCTCAACGCCCTCGACGCCTTGGTGCGCGACAAGTTCGGCGAGGAAATTTGACGCGGCTCGTTTCCGGATCAAACCGAAGGCCGTCTCCTGTGTTTCGCGCGATATAAACATATAAAGACTTCTTTATATCGTGGTTGCCCTACCCGTTGATTCCTGATAGACCGTGCCCACTCTCCCCGTGATCCTGCGCGGGAGGCATTGTCATGCCGCCAGAAGGCCAAGGGGCCGGCGCGGCCGAAAAGATCAGCCCTGGAGAACTCCATGACCGCAACTCAGGACTATATTGTCGCCGATATCGGCCTCGCCGACTTCGGCCGCAAGGAAATTGCCATCGCCGAAACGGAAATGCCGGGCCTGATGGCCTGCCGCGAGGAATTCGGCGCATCGAAGCCGCTGAAGGGCGCGCGCATCACCGGCTCGCTGCACATGACCATCCAGACGGCCGTGTTGATCGAGACACTGGTTGCGCTCGGCGCCGAGGTTCGCTGGGCGTCGTGCAACATCTTCTCCACCCAGGACCACGCGGCTGCCGCCATCGCGGCAAGCGGCGTTCCGGTCTTTGCCGTCAAGGGCGAAACGCTTGAGGAATACTGGACCTACACCGACAAGATCTTCCAGTGGGCCGACGGCGGCTTCTCGAACATGATTCTCGATGATGGCGGCGACGCCACCATGTACATCCTGCTCGGCGCGCGCGCCGAGGCGGGCGAGAACGTGCTTTCGAACCCGGGTTCGGAAGAGGAGGAAATCCTCTTTGCCCAGATCAAGAAGCGCCTCGCCGCAAGCCCCGGCTGGTTCACCAAGCAGCGCGACGCCATCAAGGGCGTTACCGAAGAAACGACCACCGGTGTCAACCGCCTCTATCAGCTCCAGGCCAAGGGCCTGCTTCCCTTCCCGGCGATCAACGTCAACGACAGCGTCACGAAGTCGAAGTTCGACAACAAGTACGGCTGCAAGGAATCGCTCGTCGACGGCATCCGTCGCGGCACCGACGTGATGATGGCAGGCAAAGTCGCCGTCGTTTGCGGCTATGGCGACGTCGGCAAGGGTTCGGCTGCCTCGCTGAAGGGCGCAGGTGCACGCGTGAAGGTCACCGAAGTCGATCCGATCTGCGCGCTGCAGGCCGCAATGGACGGCTACGAAGTGGTTCAGCTCGAGGACGTCGTTTCGACCGCCGACATCTTCATCACGACGACCGGCAACAAGGATGTCATCCGCATGGACCACATGCGCGAGATGAAGGATATGGCGATTGTCGGCAACATCGGCCACTTCGATAACGAAATCCAGGTCTCGGCGCTGCGCAACCTGAAATGGACCAACATCAAGCCGCAGGTCGACATGATCGAGTTCCCGAAGGGCAACCGCATGATCCTGCTTTCGGAAGGCCGTCTGCTCAATCTCGGCAACGCCACCGGCCACCCGTCCTTCGTGATGTCGGCCTCCTTCTCCAACCAGGTGCTGGCGCAGATCGAGCTCTTCAGCAAGGGCGAGAACTACAAGAACGAGGTCTACGTGCTGCCGAAGCAGCTCGACGAGAAGGTCGCCCGCCTGCATCTCGCAAAGCTCGGCGCCAAGCTGACCGAGCTTTCGGAAGAACAGGCCGCCTACATCGGTGTGAAGCCGCAGGGTCCGTTCAAGGCCGAACACTACCGGTACTAATCGTTAGCCGGACAATCCACAAGATGTTGTGGCCGCGATCTTGACAAGAGATCGCGGCCTCTTTTTTGAGCCGCGCACTTTCCGGCGATTCGTCAAACAAGTATGCTTAAGTCATTGATTCGTGACGCTACTGCATGTTCCCCTAAACCGTAGCCGGTTTAAGGAAGAAAACATGCAGCAACTCAAAATGCTACAGCGTCCTATGCGCGTCCGAATAAGGCGCGCGGCGCTGTAGTGCGGACGTTCGAGCGGCGCGGATGGGGATGTCTTGTCGGACATGCGGCAAACAGACGGAGACAGACCGGGGATGCAATCGGAACTGACGCGAGCCCCTTCCAGGGGTTTCGGTGCATGGCGGCGCAAGGTCGGCGGCAATTTCCGGACAAACGGGGACAGCGGCGCCATGAGAACGGAACGATCGACGCTTTTCGGCGGGGACCTTAGGGCACCCACCACACTGATGCGGCGGCTGCTCGCCACCACCGTGTTCTTCGCGGCGACCGACGCAGCGGCGCAGGCATCGACGCCGGTGGCCAAGGCCATTTTCGGCTCCTCCGAGGTCGTCACTTTTTCCGTCCTGATCGGCGTAATTTCCGCCGCCATGATTTCCGCCATCTGGCTCATCCGCCAACGCGGCAATATCGAGGCCGAGAACCGCGAACTGAGATCCGGTCTTTCCGATGCAAACCAGCGGATTTCCCGTTTCCAGGCCCTCATCGCCGACAAGAACCGACGCATCGTTATCTGGGATGGTCTGGCCGAACGTCCCGAGTTCCTCGGACAGCTTCCCGTCGAAACCGGCGCTCCGCAGGACGACCGCACATTTCTCGCCTTCGGACGCTGGCTCAAGGCGCCGTCCGCCAGCCAGCTCGAAAAGGCGATCGAGACATTGCGCGCGCAGGCGCAAAGCTTCGATCTCGTGCTCGAGACACAGCGCAACGAGGTCCTGGAAGCCCAGGGCCGCGTTTCCGGCGGACGGGCATTCGTGCGCTTCATCGCGCTCAACAATCTCAGGGCCGAACTTGCCGAGTTGAAACTGGAACGCGATCGTCTGGACGCATCGCTTTCGACCTTCCGCACGCTGCTCGATGCGATCGACCTGCCTGTCTGGCAACGCACCGCGGACGGCAAGCTGGAATGGGTCAACGAAGCTTATGCCGAGGCGGTCGAGACGCAGAGCGCGAGCCTCGCCGTCGCCGAAGGGCGCGAATTGCTTTCGACTGTAGCGCGCGAAAAAATCCGCGCCGTTTCAACCCTTGAAACGCCCTTCAGCGACAAAGTCTCGACGGTGGTGAAAGGCAATCGCACCTTCTTCGATGTCGTCGACGCCCGCAGCCCGGCCGGCTCCGCCGGCATCGCCATCGACATCTCCGGCATCGAGGCCGTGCGCGAAGAGCTTGCTCGGACCTTGAAAAGCCATGCCGAAACGCTGGACCATCTGGCCACGCCCGTGGCGATCTTCGACGGCAACCAGCGCCTGCAGTTCTACAATCAGGCGTTCCAGCGACTCTGGAACCTCGACATGGGCTTCCTCGAGCGCAAGCCCGACAATGGCGAGGTGCTCGACCGGTTGCGGGCCGGCGGGAAGCTGCCCGAGCAGCTCAACTGGAAACAATGGAAGGCCAATGCGCTGTCCGTCTATCAGGCGCTCGACACGCAATCCGACCTCTGGCACCTGCCGAACGGCCAGACGCTTCGCGTCTTCGCCACCGCGCGGCCGCAGGGCGGCGCTACCTGGGTCTTCGAGAACCTGACCGAGAAGGTCGACCTCGAGACCCGTTACAACACGCTCGTCCAGGTCCAGGGCGAAACGATCGACCATCTTGCCGAAGGCGTCGCGGTGTTCGGCCCAGATGGCCGCATGCGGCTTTCCAACCCGGCATTCCGCGCGATCTGGGGCATCAGCGAGGCGGAGGCCAAGCCCGGCACGCACATTCGCGCCATCGAGCAGGCCTGCCTCCCCTCCTACGACCAGCCGGATGGCTGGAAGCGGTTTGCCCATATCATCACCAGTTTCGACGACGAGCGACCCTCGAGCCGCGGCATTCTGGAATTGCGGACCGGCCTGATCCTCGATTATGCCGTGATCCCGCTTCCGAACGCCCAGACGATGCTGACTTTCGTCAACATCACCGACAGCGTCAGGGTCGAACGCGCCCTGACCGAGAAGAACGAGGCACTGCGCAAGGCCGACGCGCTGAAAAACGATTTCGTTCATCACGTCTCCTATGAATTGCGCTCGCCGCTCACGAACATCATCGGCTTCGCCGATCTCCTGAAGACGCCCGCATTCGGCGAGCTCAACGAGCGCCAGGCGGAATATGTCGACCATATCGCGACGTCCTCGTCGCTGTTGCTGACAATCGTCAACGATATCCTCGACCTGGCCACCGTCGACGCCGGCATTATCGAGCTTGACATGTCCGAGGTGAACCTCGCCGATTTCCTCGACGACGTCGCGCATCAGATGGCCGACAGGCTTGTCGAAAGCGGTGTGACCTTGCGGCTGGATGCACCCGACAACCTTGGCCGCATGGTCGCGGACCAGCAGCGGTTGAAGCAGATTTTCATAAAGCTTCTCACCAACGCCGCCAATTTCGCACCCGATGGCAGCACCATCGATCTCAAGTGCCGGCGTGAAGGCAGCGATTTCGTCTTCTCCGTCAGCGATTCCGGCCCCGGCATTCCGCAGGATGTCCTGAACACAGTCTTCAACCGCTTCGAAAGCTATGGCCAGCACGGCGGCGCCGGCCTCGGACTGTCGATCGTCGAGAGCTTCGTCAGCCTGCATCACGGCACCGTTTCGATCCGCAGCAAGGAGGGCGAAGGCACCGAGGTCGCCTGCCGCATTCCGTCGTCCGAAATGCCGAAGATCATCGCGGCCGAATAATGAAGCATCTGCAACGGTTCCTGAAGGACGAGGCAGCCACCATCGGGCTGGGCGAAGACCTGGCGCTGGCGCTGAAGGCCGGCGATTGCGTCGCCTTGTCAGGCGATCTCGGCGCGGGAAAATCGACCTTCGCGCGCGCGCTGCTCCGCGCCATCGCCGACGACGAGACGCTCGAAGTGCCGAGCCCCACCTTCACGCTCGTGCAAAACTACGACCTGCGCATCCCCGTCGCCCATTTTGATCTCTATCGTCTCGCCGACGCTTCGGAACTCGACGAACTCGGCTTCGACGAGGCCCTTTCCGAGGGGATCTGCCTCGTCGAATGGCCGGAAAAGGCGGAGGAGGCGCTCCCTTCCGAACGCATCACGCTCACCTTCACGCACGAAGGCGAAGGGCGCCGGCTTGCCATTTCCGCGCCCGATGCTTCGTTCGAGCGGATCTCCCGCTCGCTGGCGATCCGCAGTTTCCTCTCTCAAAACGGTCTTGCGGCCGCGCGTCGCCGCCATTTGAGCGGTGACGCTTCGGTGAGGGCCTACGAGCGAATCCGCGGCAATGCTGATCCGGCGAAGGTTCTGATGGATGCGCCAAGGCACAAGCCCGGACCCATACTCCAGGACGGAAAATACTACCAGCAGCTTGCGCATCTTGCCGAGGACGTCGTTCCGTTCGTCGCGATCTCCGAACTGCTGCGCGGGCGCGGCTTCGCCGCACCGGCGATCTATGCCCGCGATCTCGACAAGGGCATCCTGCTGATCGAGGATCTGGGCTCCGAGGGTATTGTCGACGCGGCCGGAAAGCCGATCGCCGAGCGCTATCTAGAAAGCGTGCGCCTGCTCGCCCGCCTTCACGGCGAACCGCCGACACGCGAGATTGCCATTGGAGACGGCCTCGTCCATCGCATTCCCGATTTCGACCGCACGGCGATCAAGATCGAGACGAGCCTGTTGATCGACTGGTACCTGCCATGGAAGCGCGGCGAAGCGGCCTCCGACAGCGAGCGTAAAGAGTACTTCGCCATCTGGGATCAACTCATCGACGTTCTCGCATCGGCCGAGAAGAACCTGCTGCTGCGCGATTTCCACTCGCCGAATATTCTTTGGCGCCCGGACCGTGAAGGGCTCGACCGCATCGGCATCATCGATTTTCAGGACGCAATGATCGGTCCGACCGCCTATGATGTCGCGTCGCTCACGCAGGATGCGCGCGTTACCATAGACCAGGATCTGGCCGACCGGCTGGTGGGCGCCTATCTGGCCGAACGCAAGGCCTCCGGCCCCTTCGACGAGGCAAACTTTCTTCGCGACTGGCACCTGATGTCGGCGCAGCGCAACTGCAAGCTCGCCGGCATCTGGGTGCGGCTGATGCAGCGCGACGGCAAACCCGGCTACATGAAGCACATGCCGCGCACCTTCGGCTATCTAAGCCGTGCGCTCGGCCATGAGGTGCTGACACCCTTGCGCAATTGGTGCATTAAGGCTGGAATCCTGGCTAGCGAATCAGCCAACTGACAGGAAATTATGCCCATCACCAATGCCATGGTGCTTGCCGCCGGACTGGGCACCCGCCTCCGGCCAATCACCGACACACTGCCGAAACCCCTGGTCGAGATCGCCGGCAAGCCGATGATCGACTACGTGCTGGACATCCTGGCGGCTGCCGGCGTGACCAAGGCGGCGGTGAACGTCCATCACTTCGCCGACCAGATGGAAGAGCATCTCCGTCGCCGCGACACGCCGCATGTTCTGATTTCGGATGAACGCGACGCCTTGATGAATTCCGGTGGCGGACTCGCCAAGGGACTGAAGCTGCTCGACGACGGACCGTTGCTGGTCATGAATGCCGATCTCTTCTGGATCGGCGAAGAGGCCGGAAAGCCGAGCAATCTTCAAAGGCTGGCCCACTTCTTCGATCCAGAGAAGATGGACATGGCGCTGCTCTGCGTGCGGCTCGAGGACACGACCGGACACAACGGCAAGAAGGATTTTTCGCTCGCTGAGGACGGCCGGCTCGTCCGCTACGAGGAAGGCATGGAAAATCCCGTCGTCTATGCCGGCGCGATCGCCATGGAGTCGCGCCTCTTCGCCGATGCGCCGAGCGATGCCTTTAATCTCAACATCTATTTCGACCGCGCGATCGCCAGGGGACGCCTCTTCGGGCTGATGCTCGACGGCCACTGGATGACCGTCGGCACACCGGAAGCGATCGGCGAAGCCGAGGCGGCCGTACGGCGCTTCCAGCCGGGAGGATAGGGTGCCCGGCCACGCCTCGAACGTCTTCACGATCCCCGCCGGCCTGCCGTTCCTCAGAACGTTGGCGCAAAAGCTCTGCGACGGCGGGCTGGTTCCGGGTTTCAAGTACGATCCCGCGGATCCGCTGATGCTCGCCGGTGTGACGATCTTCGTTCCTACGCGACGGTCCGCGCGTGTGCTTCGCTCGGAGTTCGTCGATCTGCTCGGCGGCCGCTCGGCCATCCTGCCGACGATCCGCGCTCTCGGCGAGACGGACGACGACAGTGGCTTTTTCGACGCCGAGGTGCCCGCGATCCTCGATCTTGCCCCGCCTCTTTCCGGCACCGCGCGCCTGATCGAGCTCGGTCGCCTCATCCTCGCCTGGCGCAACCAGCTGCCTCAGGCGGTTCTCGATATCCATGGCGAAAGTCCGCTGATCGCGCCGGCGAGCCCCGCCGATGCCATCTGGCTCGCGCGCAATCTCGCCGATCTGATCGACGCCGTGGAAACCGAGGAACTCGACTGGGAGGCGCTCGATGGACTCGACGCCGGCGAACATGCGCTCTGGTGGCAATTGACGCTTGCCTTCCTCAAGATCGCCCGCACCTACTGGCCGGAGCGGCTGGACGAGCTGAAGCAGTCCTCGCCTTCCCGCCACCGCAACGCCATTCTGCAGGCGGAGACACAGCGTATCGCCGCAGGAAAGGTGAGCGGGCCGATCATCATCGCCGGTTCGACCGGTTCGATCCCGGTGACGGCCGCGCTGATCGCAGCCGTGAGCAGGCTGCCGAACGGCACCATCGTTCTGCCGGGGCTCGATCAGACGATGAGCGATACGGAATGGGAGCTGATCGTCGGCGATGCTTCGAGCGGCGTCACGAGAGATCCGGCAAGCCGCAGCCACCCGCAATACGGCTTCTACCGCCTGCTGAAACGCATGGGCCTCGGTCGGCGCGATGTCCAGACGCTTGAGCCGGCCGATAGTTCGCTCGACTATCGCAGCATGGTTCTCTCGCGCGCCCTGCTTCCGGCAAAGGCGACTGACAGCTGGACCCGGGCGCGTGGAGATTTCGATCAGGCAAGGCTCCTCTCGGCCTTCGCGGACGTCGCGCTGATCGAGACGGCCAATGAGCGGGAAGAGGCAACGGCCATCGCCATCGCGCTCCGGCTCGCGCTTGCCGACAGCGATGAAAGTCAGGCGGCCTTGATCACCCCGGATCGCGGCCTGGCGCGCCGCGTCGGGGCGGAGCTTGCCCGCTTCGGCATCGAGGCCGACGATTCCGCCGGCACGCCGCTCGCCGCCACAGCCGCCGGCGCCGTCGTCCGTTTGTTGCTGGAGGCGGCGTTGCGGCCGGGCGATCCCGTGCCACTGGTCGCTCTTCTGAAGCACCCGCTCGTCCGCTTCGGCGAGACAACCGAGTCTGTCCGGCGCGCCGCCGATGCGCTGGAACTCCTGGCGTTGCGCGGCGGTACGAGCAATGCCGACATTTCGGCGCTTGTCACCCTCGTCGATCAGGCGCTCGAAAAGCGAAAGCACGACCGTCATCCGCCCCCGTGGCAGAGTCGCCTCAACGAGGAGGATACAGCCGCCGCGCGGAATCTTGCCGAACGCGTTGCGTTGGCCGCCGAACCCTTGGCGAGCGCGTCCGTGCTTCACACGGACGGCCAGCCTCGGACCAAGGTGCTCACCCTTGCCGACTGGGCGGAGCGAACGGGCCGCGCATTGGAGGCCGTTTGCGTCGACGAGCGCGGCAGCCTTGGTGACCTCTGGTCCACGGAAGCTGGCGAAGCATTGGCAACGCTTCTCAAGGGCATCATCGAGACGGAAGGCCAGATGACCGCCGACGGGCCGCAATGGTGCGACATCGTCGAAGCGCTCGCGGCAAGCGAGGCGGTCAAGCCCCGTTCGATGCGGCATCCCCGCGTATTCATCTTCGGGGCGCTGGAATCGCGCCTGCAAAGCATGGACCTCGTTGTGCTCGGCGGCATGAACGAGGGCACATGGCCGGGACAGACGTCAAACGACCCCTTCCTGTCGCGGACAATGAAATCCGGAATCGGCCTCGAGCCGCCCGAACGGCGTATCGGCCAGCTCGCGCACGATTTCCAGATGGCCTGCGGCACGCGCCGGCTGATTCTGTCGCGCTCCATGCGCCAAGGTTCGGCACCAACTGTCGCGTCAAGGTGGCTGCAGCGCCTGCAGGCACTCGGCGGCGAAAGACTGACGCAACTCATCAAGTCCAACGGTGCGGACTATCTGCACTGGGCGCGCATTCTCGATGAAGGCGAAACCCAGCCGCTCGCCACGCGACCGGAACCAAAGCCGCCCGCCGAACTGCAGCCACGCAAATATTCCTTCAGCGAAGTGACTCGCCTTCGTCGTGATCCCTATGCCGTCTACGCGCGGCGGATCCTGCGGCTGCAGCCGATCGACCCCTTCAATCGTGATCCGGGGGCCGCCGAGCGTGGAACGCTCTACCATCGAATCGTCGATCGCTTCGTCAGGGGCGGTTTCGATCCAGCCTCGCCCGAAGCGGAAGCGGTGATGACCAGGTTGCTCAACGAGGCTTTCGACGAGGAAGGGCTTCCCCCGCATATCGACACGATCTGGCGCCCACGTTTTGCCGCCGTCGGAAGGGCGTTCCTTAAATGGGAGCGCGAACGCCGGAAGAGCATCACGAAATCTTTCACCGAGGTTCCGGCATCCATGGATATCGGCCTTGCGGATATCCGGCTGACCGGCATCGCCGATCGCCTTGATCGGCGCCCGGACGGCACCATCGACATCATCGACTACAAAACCGGCTCCAGCCCCTCGCCTAAGGAAGCGCGCAGTCTGCTCGATCCGCAGCTTTCGCTCGAGGCCGCCGCACTCAAGGCCGGCGCCTTCGGCGCGACGGGACGCGCCGAGCCGAATGCGCTTCTCTACGTCCGCCTGAAACCCGGCACCCGCTTCAGCGTCGATGCCGTCAACAACGAGGGTGGCAAATCGAAGGAGACAAAATCCGCAGACCAACTGGCGGAAGAATCGCTTGTCGAGCTGAGGAAGCTGCTCGCGGCGCTGATGAGCGGCAGGCACGGTTTCGCCTCGCGCCTGATCGTCCAGAAGGAGCGCGACTACGGGGGCGAATATGATCATCTGGCGCGGGTCGCCGAATGGGCGACCGCCGAAGGCGAGGATGATGCCGATGAGGGATGACGCTTTCGGGCCTCGGGAAACGACACCCCGGGCCTGGCTCGACTGGACAACGGAGCGGCAATCGCTTGCCTCCGATCCGGTGCGCTCGGCCTGGGTTTCCGCCAATGCCGGATCCGGCAAGACGCACGTCCTGACCCAGCGCGTCATCCGCCTGCTGCTCGCCGGCTGCCGCCCTTCTGCGATTCTCTGCCTCACCTATACGAAGGCCGCCGCTTCGGAAATGTCGAACCGGGTGTTCGAGCGCTTGGCCGAATGGGCGACGCTTGACGACGCCTCGCTTGAGAAGCGTATCGAAGCGATCGAAGGCGCCCGGCCATCGGCCGTGAAAATTCAAGAGGCGCGGCGGTTGTTCGCCGCCGCGCTTGAGACGCCCGGTGGCCTGAAGATCCAGACGATCCACGCCTTCTGCGAAGCGCTCCTGCATCAGTTTCCGCTCGAGGCCAATGTCGCCGGGCATTTTTCCGTGCTCGACGACAGCGCCGCCGCCGTCCTGCTCGCGGATGCACGGCGAGCGTTGCTGGCGGCTACCGCGGCGAACGACGCAGAGCTCGCTGGCGCCTTCGCCACGGTTCTCGATCTCGCCGACGATACCGGTCTTGAACGATTGCTCGCGACGATCGTCGCCAACCGTACGCCCATTCAAGCCTTTCTTGATCGCGCCTCGAAGCGGGGTGGATTGGAAGCGCATCTGCGCGCATCGCTCACGATTGCGCCCGGCGAAACCGCCGAAAGCGTGCTGGCGAAGGTCTGGCCGCTGGCTGGCCTGAACGGGGCGGCTCTTGAGCAATATCTCGACCTGGCAGCACGCAAGGGCGGCGCCAAGCCCTCAGAGTTTGCGGAAGGATTGAAGGCGGTTGGAAGGCTCGCCGATCCCGAGGAGCGCTACCGCACGCTGGTTGGGCTCTTCTTCAACGGCGGCGGCAAGCCGAGGGCTGGCTCGACCTTTCTCAACGCGGCGATGCGGCGCGAGGCGCCTGACCTCGCACCCCTGGTGGAGCAAGCGCGCGATCATGTCGTGGCCTGCGTGGATCGGCTCAGCGTCGTCAGGATGTACGAGGCGACACGTGCCGCTCTCACCCTCGCCGAAAGGCTCAACCGCGATTACGAGGAAATCAAGAAGGCGCGCAGCCAACTCGATTTCGAGGATCTGATCAATCGCACGGCCGCGCTTCTCGCGCGCGGCGATGTCGGTGCGTGGGTTCACTACAAGCTCGACCAGGGCATCGACCACATTCTCGTCGACGAGGCACAGGACACGAGCCCCGCGCAATGGACGATCATCCAGTCGCTTGCCGCCGATTTCTTCGCCGGAGAGACGGCGAGAGCGGACGAGCGGACGATCTTCGCCGTCGGCGACGAGAAGCAATCGATCTATTCGTTCCAGGGTGCACGGCCGGAGCGCTTCTCCCGCGAGAGCATCGTGACGGAGCGGCGGGTGCGCGCAGGCGGAAAATACTTCAGCCCGATCCGCCTGCAGCTTTCCTTCCGGTCGACCATCGACGTCCTTTCGGCGGTCGACACCGTCTTTGCCAACAAAGCGAACGCCAAGGGACTCAGCGCGAAGGAAGATGCGATCGTCCATGCCTCGAACCGGATCGGCCATGCCGGCGCGGTCGACGTATGGGACGTGATCGCGCCCGAACCGGTGCTCGCCGAAGAAGAGTGGACAGCTGCGTTCGATGCGACGCCCGAGCGCGCGCCGGCCAACATTCTGGCCCGACGCATCGCCGCGGTTCTCGATGACTGGATCGGCAAGGAGACCATCATCGAGAAGGGGGTTCGCCGACCGATGCGGCCGGGCGACATTATTGTCCTCGTTCGCAAGCGCGACGCTTTCGTCAATGCGTTGACGCGGGCCTTGAAGCGCAGAAATAACATCCCGGTCGCCGGCGCCGACCGCCTCGTGCTAACCAGTCACATTGCGATTCAGGACCTGATGGCGCTCGGCCGCTTTGCGCTGCTGCCGGACGACGACCTTTCTCTCGCCGCGCTCTTGAAAAGCCCGCTCATCAATCTTGGCGAGAGCGATCTTTTCGAACTTGCGGCGGGAAGGGCGGAAACCGAGAGCCTCTGGCAACGCCTGCAGAGTCTCGGAGTCGACGAGACGAGCCGATACCACCCGGTCGCGCGCACGCTTTCGCAATATGCGGATCTCGCCCGCCACATGCTGCCGCACGATTTCTACGCCCGCATCCTGGGCGTTCTGGGCGGCAGGGCGGCTTTCCTTGCCCGGCTGGGCAGCGAGGTCAGCGACATTCTCGATGAATTCCTGACGTTCGCGCTCGATCACGAAAGAACCGGCTTGCCCGGCCTGCAGGCCTTCATCTCGACGCTCGAGATCGAAGCGCCGACAGTCAAGCGCGAGCAGGACAAGGAGCGTGACGAAGTGCGCGTCATGACCGTGCACGCGGCAAAGGGCCTGGAGGCGCCGGTTGTCTTCCTCGTCGACGGCGGCGGCAAGGCCTTCAACAGCCAGCATGTTCCTGATCTCCGCCTTTTCGAAAAGCAGCGGCCGGACGGTTCCATCGTCACCGTGCCTGTCTGGCGGGCGCCCGGCTCTGGAACGAATTCCCTGCTCAACGCCGACAATGCCCGCCTGAAGGCACTGGCGGAGGAGGAATACCGGCGCCTCCTCTATGTCGGCATGACCCGCGCCGCAGACCGGCTCGTCATATGCGGCTATCGCGGACAGAGAGAGAATACCGATACCTGGCACGCCATGGTCCAGGGGACGTTGGCGCAGGATATCAAGGGACGCGGGACGCCGATGGTGTTCCGCGCGGGCGGCGAAGAATGGACGGGCCACGTGTGGCGCGAGGCGCACGCCCATATCGACGCCACCATTGCCGATGGCATGCAAGCCGGGGGAGAGCACACGACGCCGGGCCTGCCCGCCACGCTGTCCGCCCCGTTGCCGCCGCTGCGTCGGCTGCCGCGGCCGCTCACCCCATCCGGCACCAACATTGTCATCGATGATCCGGACAGCGAATCGATCGTCGGATCGGCGCTCTTCACCGAAAAGGCAGCACCCAATCGGTCGCTGCTGCGCGGCGCCATCCTTCATCGGCTGCTGCAGGTTCTCCCGTCGATCGATCCTGCGGAACGCCGGGCGGCGGCAGACCGCTATCTACTGCGGTCAGTCCCACGCTGGTCCGAGCCGGAGCGTCGGGCGCTTGCCGATGCCGTAATGAATGTGCTGGACCACCCGGACCTCAATACGCTCTATACCGCGCACAGCCGGGCGGAAGTTTCCGTCATGGGAACGCTCGTGCTCGGCGGGCGTGAGTTCGCGGTGTCGGGCCGTGTCGATCGGCTGACCGTTTCCGGCGATACGGTGACGATTGCGGACTTCAAAACGAATCGCCAGGTGCCAACGTCTCTGGCTGAGGTCCCACCTGTCTACAGGACGCAGCTTGCCATTTACCGGGAACTGCTCAAGCCGCTCTATCCCGGGCGACGGTTCCGTTGCGCGCTGATCTACACCGAGGGACCGGCAATCCAGGTGCTTCCCGAAGCGATGCTGGACAGGAGCCTTGAAGAGCTCGCGACAAAGTGAGATACACGATATTGAAAATCCGGTGGCGACGCCTCACATGAGGCACAACATCTGGACATGCCGCGCCGCCCCGGTTCAAACCGCAAAGGCGCGGCAACATTTTTGAAGTACCGCACGATCAAGGTCGTACGGTCGCCATTTCCGAAAGCAAGGAGCAGCAGATGGCCACTGTGAAAGTCGATACCTCCAATTTTCAGCAGGAAGTCCTGAACTCGGCCGAGCCGGTCGTCGTCGATTTCTGGGCGGAATGGTGCGGTCCGTGCAAAATGATCGCGCCGAGCCTTGAGGAAATCGCAACCGAGCTCGCCGGCAAGGTCAAGGTTGCCAAGCTCAACATCGACGAAAACCCCGAGCTTGCCGCTCAGTACGGCGTACGCTCGATCCCGACGCTCGCCATGTTCAAGGCCGGCGAAGTGGCGGACATCAAGGTTGGCGCCGCCCCGAAGACCGCGTTGACTTCTTGGATTTCGACTGCCGCAGCTTGAACTGCCCAAGTCCCAGAACTTGAAGAGCCCGGCTTGCCGGGCTTTTTTCTTGCCGTCGACGCCGAGCGCATGGCGCGCGCAAACCCTGACCGCTCACGTAATTCCGGACAGAAAACCGTTACACACTTTTCCAGGAATTGCTCTATCGCGGCGGCGTGCCGTTTTCGGCGAGCACCTCGCCGACGAGATAGAGCGATCCGCCGATCAGGATGCGCGGCGGAACGGGATCCTCGTCGACAAGCTCGGCAATGATCCCGAGCGCTTCCGCGACGGACGAGGTCGCGGTGGTCTCGAAACCGACGAAGCCGGCATCCTCGGCCAAGGCCACAGGGTCCAGGCTGGAATCAGACCCGTGGATCGGCACAGTAAAGACCTGCTCCGCAAGACCGAGAAAGGCCTTGAAATAGCCGACCGGATCCTTGGTGTTGATCATGCCGATGATTAGAAACAGAGGCCGCGGCTCGCGCTCCTCGAAACTCGCCATCGCCTCGGCGATGACCTGACCCGCGCCCGGGTTGTGTCCACCGTCGACCCAGATCTCGGCACCCGGCGGACCGTGATGCGAAAGCTTGCCGCCGGCAAGGCGCTGCAGGCGCCCGGGCCATTCGACGCTGGCCAGCCCCTTCTCGATGGCCGCCTCCGGAACATCGAAACCGGCCGCCCTGACGGCGCGGATCGCCGCGGCGGCGTTGGCATATTGGTGCCGACCGGGTAGGCGCGGCAGCGGCAGGTCCGCCAATCCGCGTTCGTCCTGGAAGACGAGCCGGCCAAACTCCTCATGCGCCATGTAATCCTGACCGTAGACGGACATCGGGCAACCAAGGCGCTCGGCGGTGGAGACGAGCACATCGCGCACGCCGTCTTCCTCCTGATGGCCGATCACCACCGGGCAGCCGCGCTTCATGATCCCGGCCTTTTCGGCAGCGATCAGTTCCACCCGATCGCCGAGATAGGACTGGTGATCGAGCGAAATCGGCATGATGACGGAAACCGCCGGCCGGGCAATCACGTTGGTCGCGTCGAACCGGCCGCCAAGACCGACCTCGATGATTGCGACGTCAGCAGTGTGCTCGGCAAAGAGCAGGAAGGTGACCGCGGTCAGGATTTCGAAGACCGTGATGTGTTGGCCGGCATTGGCTTCCGCCACGCGCCGCACCGCATCGGCAAGCACGCGATCGCCAACCAAAGTGCCCTTGCCGCCCTTCACCCCGAGGCGATAGCGCTCATGCCAATTCACGAGATGCGGCGACGTGTGGACGTGGACACTCAGACCCGCGGCCTCGAGGATCGCCCGGGAAAAGGCGGTGACGGAGCCTTTGCCGTTGGTGCCAGCGACATGGATGACTGGCGGCAACCGCTCTTGCGGGTTTCCGAGTGCCGCCAAAAGCCGGGTGACCCTGTCGAGCGACAGGTCGAACCCCTTTGGATGCAGAGCGAGAAGCTTCTCGATCTCCTGTGCCGCTTCGCTGACCTGCGTCGCCGTCATGTCAATCGCCTCGAAAATCGTCCGCCGGAACGCACCCGCTGTAGAGTGTGAAGCGGTTCCAGCCCGGATGATGCCACACCAAGTCCACCGAAACCGAGCAGGCGCGACGTCTAGGCCCGCGCCGCGACCGGTGCGGCCGTCACTTGCGATTCACCCTCGCGCTTGGCAGCTTCAACCGGCTTCTTCGTCAGGATCCTCAGCACACGTGCAAGAGTCGCCGGGATGTCATGCCGCTTGACCACCATGTCGACCATGCCGTGCTCCAGCAGGTATTCGGACGTCTGGAAGCCTTCCGGCAGTTTCTCGCGCAGGGTCTGTTCGATCACCCGCTTTCCGGCAAAGCCGATTTCCGCGCCGGGCTCAGCCATGTGGATATCACCCAGCATCGCGTAGGACGCAGTCACGCCACCCGTCGTCGGGTTGGTCAAGACGACGATGTAGGGAAGTCCCGCTTCCTTGAGCATGTTTACCGCTACGGTCGTGCGCGGAAGCTGCATCAGCGACAGGATACCTTCCTGCATGCGGGCGCCACCGGAGGCGGGAAAGATGACGAGCGGGCATTTTTCGGCAATGGCCCTCTCGAAGGCCTTCACGATCGCCTCGCCTGCGGCCATGCCGAGCGAGCCGCCGATGAAGTTGAACTCGTGGACGACGGCAACAAGCTTGACGCCCTGAACGAGGCCAACACCTGCGACGATGGTATCCTCAAGCTCGGTCTTCGCGCGGCTGTCGCGCAGGCGATCGGTGTATTTCTTCGAATCGCGGAACTTGAGCGGGTCCTGCACGACCTTCGGCTGCGGCAGCGCGTCATAGATCCCGCCGTCGAAGAGATCCTTTAGCCGAGCCTTCGCCGGCATCTTCATATGGTATCCCGACTGCGGAATAACCCACTTGTTCTCTTCGAGATCGCGATGAAACACCATCTCACCGGTTTCAGGGCACTTGATCCAGAGATTTTCCGGAACTTCCCTGCGGCCCAGCATCGAATTGATCTTCGGCCGAACGTAGTTTGTGATCCAGTTCACTTGTAGACTCCTGAAGAATTCCTTCGGGTTGTGCGCGTTAATCTGGGCGATTATTCGGCTGCAGCGAGCCTTGCCGCCCGCACACCAGCCGAGAGGCCCTTGACCAGCGCTTCGACACCCGGCACCGTCGCGTCGGTCGCACGTCCCTCTTCCGTGAGACTGGAGGCGATCTGATTGACGATCGCGGTGCCGACGACGACACCATCGGCTGATGCCCCGATCGCACGCGCGTGTTCGGCCGTCTTGACGCCGAAGCCGACGCAGACGGGTAGCTCAGTGTGCGACTTGATCCGCTGAACGGCGCCCGCAATCAGCGACGGATCCGGCAGAGCCGAACCGGTGATGCCGGTCATCGAGACGTAATATACGAAACCCGACGTATTTTCGAGCACCTTTGGCAAGCGGCGGTCATCGGTCGTCGGCGTCGCCAGGCGAATGAAGTTGATATCCCTCTTCAGCGCGGGGATGCAGAGCTCGTCATCCATCTCCGGGGGCAGGTCGACGACGATCAGGCCATCGATCCCCGCTTCCAGAGCGTCCGTCAGGAACCGATCGACGCCATAGACGTAGATCGGATTGTAGTAGCCCATCAGCACGATGGGCGTGTGCTGGTTCTCGGTACGGAAGAGGCGTGCAAGTTCAAGCGTCTTGGCAAGCGTCTGACCGCCCTTCAACGAACGTTGCCCCGCGAGCTGGATCGCCGGCCCGTCGGCCATCGGGTCGGAAAAGGGCATGCCAAGCTCGATCACGTCGGCACCTGCCTTGGGCAGCGCCTTCATGATCGCGAGCGACGTATCGAAATCCGGGTCGCCGCCCATGAAATAGGTGACGAGGACCGGACGACCCTCCACCGCCACGTCGGCAAACCTTTTCTCCATGCGTGCGGTCATGATCGTTATTGCCCCATACCCAGAATTTTGCCGACCGTGAAAATGTCCTTGTCGCCGCGACCGGAGAGGTTCATCAGGATGATCTCGTCCTTGCCCATCTTCGGCGCCCGCTTGATGACCTCGGCCAACGCGTGCGACGGTTCGAGCGCCGGAATGATGCCTTCGAGCCGCGTCAACGTCTGGAAGGCTTCGAGCGCCTCATGGTCCATGATCGGGACATATTCGACGCGGCCGACGTCGTTCAGCCACGCGTGCTCCGGCCCGATGCCCGGGTAGTCGAGACCGGCCGAGATGGAATGCCCTTCCTTGATCTGGCCGTCGCCGTCCTGAAGCAGATAGGTGCGGTTGCCGTGCAAGACGCCCGGCGAGCCGGCCGTGATCGAGGCGCAATGCTCGTCGCCTTCAAGACCCTTGCCGCCCGCCTCAACGCCGACAATCTTGACGCCTTCGTCATCGAGGAACGGATGGAAGATACCGATTGCGTTGGAGCCACCGCCGACTGCCGCGATGACGAGATCGGGAAGCCGGCCCTCCGCCGCGAGAATCTGCTCCTTGGCCTCCTGGCCGATGACCGACTGGAAGTCGCGGACCATTTCCGGATAGGGATGCGGACCGGCGGCGGTGCCGATCAGGTAATAGGTGCTGTCGACGTTCGTCACCCAGTCGCGCAGCGCCTCGTTCATCGCATCCTTGAGGGTGCCGTGGCCGGCCGTCACCGGCTTCACCTCGGCACCGAGGAGCTTCATGCGGAAGACATTCGGCGCCTGACGCTCGACGTCGGTCGCGCCCATATAGACCACGCACGGCAGGCCGAAGCGGGCAGCGACGGTTGCGGAAGCAACGCCATGCTGGCCCGCGCCGGTTTCAGCGATGATGCGGGTCTTGCCCATGCGCTTGGCGAGCAGGATCTGGCCGATGCAATTGTTGATCTTGTGCGAGCCCGTGTGGTTCAGCTCCTCGCGCTTGAAATAGATCTTTGCGCCGCCGAGTTCGGCCGTCAGGCGCTCGGCGAAATAGAGCGGGCTCGGGCGGCCGATGTAATGCGCCCCAAGCTTCTCCAGCTCGGCCTTGAAGCTCGGATCAGTCTTTGCCTTGTTCCATTCATCCTGAAGGTCGAGGATCAGCGGCATCAACGTTTCGGCGACGAAACGACCACCAAAGATACCGAAGCGGCCTTCCTCGTCGGGTCCGGCTCTGAAGGAGTTCAGTTTAGGCGCCTCGTTCACGTCTTGCTCCTTGCTCGTGCGCGTTCGTCGTCCGCCCGGCGAACGGCATCGAAAAATGCTTCCATGAGCTCCAAATCCTTGACACCCGGCGCGCTCTCGACGCCGGAGGATGTGTCGATGGCCCGCGCGCCGGTCAGCGCAAGGGCTTCGCCGATGTTGCTTGCATTCAATCCACCGGAAAGCATGTAATCGACGCTGCCGTCAAGCGCGCCAAGCAGCCGCCAGTCGAACGAAACACCATTGCCGCCCGGCAGCTCGGAACCCGCCGGCGGCTTGGCGTCGAAAAGGAAACGATCCGCAATGCCAACATAGGGGTGGATCCGGTCGAGGTCGGATGCCTCGCGGATCGACAGGGCTTTCATGACAGGAAGGCCGTAGACGGCCTTGACCGTCAGCACGCTGTCTGGGCTTTCCGAACCGTGAAGCTGTAAGATATCCGGCTTGAGAGCCGAAACGATCTCGTCGAGTTCATCATTGTCCGCGTCGACGGTCACCGCCACGATCTTTGCCCGACCGCGAATGCGCTCGGCAAGACGGCCGGCGTCGTCCGGTTCGATATTGCGCGGGCTTTTCGGAAAGAAGATGAAGCCGGTGTGCGATGCGCCAAGCGCCACCGCGCGCTCCACAGCCTCGGCGGTCTTCAACCCGCATATTTTCACGTCAGTTTTCATGGGAAGCGACCTTGCACGAAATGTCGCCCGAGTCGAGCCAAAACGTTGCGCCGCCTACAGCGCCGCGCGTCAAAATATGACGGGCAAAAGACGCTGCAGCATCTTAAACTCGCTGCATAATTTTGGCCCTAAGTCGATTCCGATTTAAGGAATTACGCAGCAAGCACGACCGGCGCAACGTTGCGGCACGGCCAGCTTCTCACCATATGGATTATACCACAAACGGAGAAGGAACCATGCGTCTGCTGATCGCCCTCATTCTGCCCTACAGCGCCGCGCGTCATCAGACGCGCAAAGGACGCTGTAGCACTTTTTGAACTACTGCATGTTTTGTCCTTAAATCGGCTACGATTTAAGGAAACATGCAGGGGCTCCAGTTTTTCACGATCGGTCGGCCCTTTGCGGGCATCATCTGCCTCATTCTGCAGATCACGCTGATCGGTTGGATTCCGGCGGCGATCTGGTCGGTCTACGCGCTCAGCCAATACAAGACGGACCAGAAGATCAAGGCGGCGCTTGAGGCCCGATCTCACACCTGACTCCCCGCCGGAAGGCAAAACGGCTTTCCTGAAATTGCTTTAGCCAAAATCTATGGCATGCAGCATGGTGCCGTTGCGCTTCAGCCAGTGCTTGGCGTCGCGGGTGTCGGGGCACAGCTTTTCGCAGAGCGCCCAGAAATCCGGGCCGTGGTTCATCTCCTGAAGATGGGCAACCTCGTGCGCCGCGAGATAGGCGATGACTTTTGGCGGCGCCATGGCGATCCGCCAGGAAAAGCTCAAGTCGCCGTCGACCGAACAGGAGCCCCAACGGCTGCGCGTGTCCTTGAGGCTCAAGGAGCGCGCCCGGCGCCCGATCCTGCCGGTATAGACGGCCACAAGACGTTCGAGATCGTTGCGCGCTTCCTTCTTCAAAAAGTCGGCAACCCGTCGGCGCAAATGTTCTTCGCCACCGCTCACCCGCAAGACACTCTCGTCGCCGAGCACTATGGTCTCGGTTAGGCCGCGGATCCTGCCCGTTCGCTCGATGCGGTGGGCAACGCCGCGGATCAGGATAGATCCCCCTTCGGCAAGTTCGCTTTCACCGGAAAACCGCGCGAGCTTTGTCATCAGCCAGCCCTGATGACGGTTCAGGAACGCGTGGACTTCGCGCTCCGGCAGGCCCTCGGGAACAGTCAGTTTCAGTGCCCGACCGCCCGGCTCGATACGAAGCGTCATGCGCGTGGCGCGGGCATTCTGGCGGATGGTCAGCGGCAGGAGCTTGCCGGCGACCTCGATGTCGCGCGTGATATCGGCAGGGGTTCCATTGTGGCGGCGCCGCTTGAGAGAGGAAAACATGGCGCCTTTCTATCCGATTCGCGGATCATTCGCAGCACAGGCATGGATATCCGGCGTTTCACATGAAACGCCGGATAGGTGCTTCCGGCTCAGATGGTCTCAGAACCGGTGGACGGCGACGGGCCGCCGTTCTTGCGTTCGCGCATGAAGCGGTCGAACTCTTCCTGATCCTTGGCGCGGCGAAGTTCGCGCACATAGGCGTCGAATTCCTCGCGCATTTTGTCCAGTTTGCGGCGCTCTTCGTCAAGGCGGGCAAGTTCCGCTTCGCGCCAGTCGTCAAAAGCGACGTTGCCGGTACGATGATGCGCCCAGTGCTGACGGTGGTTGCGCCGGAAGCCGGCGCACATGCGATCCACACTGCCGTTGGCGTCCTTCTTGAACGCCCTCAGCTTTTCGCCGAAGAGGATATAAGCGAGCATTGCCAGGCCAAGCGGCCAGAACACAACGAAGCCGAGCACCATCAATGCAATGGTCGCGGGCGTCCAGTCCGGACGGATCAATGCAGATTGGTTCATCTTCACGATTCCTCGCAATCAGCGGGCCGCGACAATCGCGACCCGATGAAAACGATGTGGGAAAGGCCCGCCGCGTCTGCAAGACTTTCGGTGTCGGATTCGGACAAGATCTTGACTCTGCAGAGGCAAAACCGCCGCCTTCGATTGCCGAAAGCGGAAGCCTTTCCTGTCAGGCCGACTTTCCGCCTTTGATGAGCTGCTTGACCGGCGGTGCACGACGCGAATGCTCGCGCTGGAAAGCGACGATGCGCGGCGCGATCTCGCGGCGGAAACGCGATCCGTTGAAAACGCCGTAGTGGCCGACATCCGGCTGCATGTAATGCTGACGCATATGTTCCGGGACATTGGTGCAGATCGTCTGCGCGGCCTTCGTCTGGCCCACACCGGAAATGTCGTCGTTTTCGCCCTCGACGGTCAGCAGCGCCACCTTTCGAATCGCCGATGGATCAACGGACCGCCCGCGATGCGTCATCTCGCCCTTCGGCAAGGCATGCTGCATGAAGACGACCTGGACGGTCTGGAGGTAGAACTCCGCCGTCAGATCCATGACCGCCAGGTATTCGTCATAGAAGTCGCGGTGCTTGTCGGCCGCGTCACCGTCGTTCTTGACGAGATGCGCGAAGAATTCCTTGTGAGCGATCAGGTGCCGATCGAGATTCATCGACATGAAGCCGGAGAGCTGGAGGAAACCCGGATAGACCATGCGCATGAAACCCGGCTGCGGCCACGGCACAGCCATGATGACATTGTCGCGGAACCATTCGATCGACCGCTCTTTCGCCAGCTGATTGACGGCCGTCGGATTGATGCGGGTGTCGATCGGCCCGCCCATCAACGTCATCGAGGCCGGCGCCAACGGATCTTCCGCCGCTTCCATCAGCGAGACCGCAGCCAAAACCGGCACCGCCGGCTGACAGACGCCAATCACATGGGTATCGGGCCCGAGGAAGTGCAGCATCTGGACGACATAGTCGATATAGTCGTCGAGATCGAACGTACCTTCGGCGAGAGGCACCATCCGCGCGTCGATCCAATCGGTGATGTAGACGTCGGCATGCGGCAGCAGCGCTTCGACGGTGCCGCGCAGCAGCGTGGCGTAGTGCCCGGACATCGGAGCAACCATCAGCACCTTGTGATCCGACGCTCTTCCCTTGGGAAGGGAGCGCTCAAAGTGGATGAGATTGCAGAAAGGCGCGCGCCAGACGATCTTTTCGTGCACCGGCACCGTCTCGCCGTCGACGATCGTTTCGGGAAGGCCGAATTCCGGCTTGCCATAACGGCGTGTGGCGCGCTCGAAAACCTCCAAACCCGCGGCAGCGGCACGACCGAAATAGGTGTGCGAGACGGGATTCATCGGATTGTTGAAGGCGAGGCGCAAGGCATCCGCGGCGGTGCGCCACGGCGCCATCATGGCGTGGTTCAATTCGTAAAGCTGGTAGAACATGGGACGCGTACCCCTTGTTTCAAATCAATGACAACGCCGCTCCCAGTCGGACGCAAGCTTGCGATTGTTTGTCTTGGTGTCCGCAATCGCTGGCAGACTACCACGTTTCTTGTGCGGTGCAACAATTATGCCTTTTCAACCCCGGTACAAGCTCTCTCAGTAAAATGTTACTGGATTCCCAACGCTGCGCCTGTTCCCTTGCGCAAGGCTGTCCTCATCCGGGCAAAGCAAATCCTTAGCCGGAAATTCCGTAAAAGCGGGCCGCCGTGCGCGAAAAGACATTCTCCCGCTCGGAGGGTGTGAGATGCGCCGTCAGCTCCTGTGCCGCAGCAAACCATGCGCCATAGTCCGCGTCGAGCAGCACCACCGGCCAGTCGCTGCCGAACATCACCCGATCTGTTCCAAAGACATCGAGGATATGCGCGGCATAGGGCTTGAGCCTCTCGACTGACCAGCCGCTGCCCGCCTCGGTCACAAGCCCCGAGAGCTTGACGTGGACGTTCGGGCGATGGGCGAGCGCGGCCATGTCCGACTGCCACGGCTCCAGCTTTCCCGTGGCGATAAAGGGCTTGGCGCCATGGTCGACGACGATCGCAAGATCTGGCACCTGATCGGCAAGGGCCGCGATGACCGGCAAATGCCGCGGCTGGATCAGGGCGTCGAACCGCATATCCAGTCCGGGCAGCGCCTGCAGCGTGGCGATCGCCTGCGGCTGCAGAATCCAGGCGGTTTCCAGAATGGATTGCAGCATCGGGCGGATGCCCTTGAGCTTCGGGTTGGCCTTGAGCCGACTGATCTCCGAAACGGCATCGGTGGCCAGAATGTTGACCCAGCCGACCACGGCCGCAACACTCTCCTCCCGCTCGGCGAGCGAAAGCAGGAACTCGGTTTCCTTCACATTCGGCGCGGCCTGAACGAGAACGGTCCGCGAAATTCCTGACGCCGCGAGGTTAGGCTTCAGGTCTTCCGGCCCGAAATCCCGGTAGATCGGCGCGAGATCCGGCCCCGGCCAGTTGTTATGGCCAAGCCCGAGGGTCCAATAATGCTGGTGAGCATCGATGAAGGTCATGCGGCACCCACTTCGATGACGGCCTTGACGAGGCCGCCCTTGTCGTGCGCCCAGCGCGGCAGATCCGTCACCACCTGAGCGAGTGTCGTGCGATGGGTGATCAACGCGTCGACCGGGACCAGGCCGTCACGGATCGACGCGATGACATGATCGAAATCAGCCCGTGTGGCATTGCGGCTGGCAACCAGCGTCATCTCGCGTTTGTGGAACTCCGGATCGGAGAAGCGGATATCATCCTTGACAACGCTGACGAAGACCAGCGTTCCGCCATGGGCGACGTGGGCGAACGACCGCTCCATCGACACGCCATTGCCGGTGGCATCGAAGACGACATCGAAGCCATCGCCATCCGTCGCCTGCGCGATTGCACGTTCCGTGTCACCATCGGCAACAATGCGGCTTGAGAAGCCGAGCCCGTCGGCGGCGAAGGCCAGTCGTTCCACGCTCGTGTCGAGAAGGGTCACGTCGTGTCCAGCAATGCGCGAGAAGAGCGCCGTTCCAAGGCCGATCGGGCCGGCTCCGATGACCAGCGAACGGGCACCCGGCGCAGCCTTCGACCGACGCACGGCATGGGCGCCGATTGCGAGGAACTCGACCGTAGCGGCCGCTTCGGGCGACAGATCCTGAGCCGGATAGAGATTTTCTGCCGGCATGACGATCTCCTCGCAGAAGGCACCATCGGCGTGGACACCGAGCACACGGATCGCCGTGCAGCAATTCGGCTTCCCGCTTCGGCAGGCCACACAGCTTCCGCAGGAGATATAAGGATTGACCACGACCAGCGTCCCGGGCGCGAGAGACGTTTCGGGCCCCGCTTCGATCACCCTCGCCGAGATTTCGTGTCCCATCACGCGGGGATATTGCAGGAAGGGATGCTTGCCTTCGAAGATGTGGTAGTCGGTGCCGCAGATGCCGACATGGCTGACGGCGAGGCGCACCCAGCCGGCGGCCGGAGCCGCGGGCCGGCTGCGGTCGACGATCTCGAGGCGGCCCGGTTCCGTACAGAGGATGGCTTTCATGCCCCCGCTCATCGCTCGCCCCGCCGCCGGAGCTGGTCGAAGTAGACGATGACGATGATGAGCAGCCCGGTGATGATGCGCTGCCAGAAGGAATTGACGTTCAAGAGATTGGCGCCGTTGTTGATCGTCGCCAGAATGAAAGCGCCGAGCAGCGGACCGTGGACCGAACCGACGGCGCCGAAGAGGCTCGTGCCGCCGATCACCGACGAGGCGATCGCCTGCAGTTCCCAGCCCTCTGCCTGCGTGGCGTTGCCGATGCCGATGCGCGAGGCAAGCAGCAGGCCGACAAAGGCGGCGCAGGTCGATGACAGGATATAGGCGAGATAGGTCGTGCGGTTGACGTTGACGCCGGAAAGGCGGGCCGCCTCGCTGTTGGAGCCGACGGCAAAGAGATAGCGGCCGAACCGGCTCAGGTGCAGAAAGATATAGGCCGGGACGGCGACGACGATTACCATCCAGAACAGGCTCGGCACACCGAGAAAGTTGGCCCGCGAGAAATTGGTGAAGGCCTCGTTGGTGATCGAGATTGTCGAGCCGTTGGTGATGAGCAGGCCGATACCGCGGAGCGACGTCAACGTCGCAAGCGTGATGATGAAAGCCGGCAGGCCCATGCGGACGATGCCGAAGGCGTGAAAAGCGCCGATCAGGACGCCGATCGCCAAGGTGGCGATGACGGCAAGCCAAAGCGGAACGCCTGCGGCAAGCAACCATGCGACGATGACGCTGGTGAAGCCCACCACCGCCCCGACCGAGAGGTCGATACCGGCGGTGATGATCACGAAGGTCTGGCCGACCGCAAGGATCGCCGTCATCGCGCCCTGGCGTAACAGGTTGCTGATGTTGTTCGGCGTCCAGAAGCTGTTGGTCGCGAAGCCAAGGAGCAGCCAGAGGAAGAGCAGAAGCCCGAGCAGCGTCAGGCCGAACAGGATGCTGATCCCTTTCCTCGGCGTCGGCCCCGCGCTGCTTTCAACCGTTTCCACACTCATATCGTTCCTCCCTGCAGTCCCTATGCCTGTTTCTCGCAATCACGCGCCGATCGCCTGCGCCAGCACCTCTTCATGGCTGGCCGTCCGGTAGCCGTGGCTTCCCACGACCCGCCCCTGCCGGAAGACATGCAGCCGATCCGACAGTTCGTAGACCTCCGGAAAGTAGGACGAGATCAGAATAATGCCCGCCCCCTTCTCCAAGAGCCGCGCGAAAAGCCGATAGATCTCGGCCTTGGTGCCGACATCGACGCCGACGGTCGGCTCATCGAAGATGAACAGCTTCGCCCCGTGGCTAAGCCATTTTCCGATGACGATCTTCTGCTGGTTGCCGCCGGACATGGCCGATGCCAGCACCCGGCGTGACGGCGTCTTGATCTTCAGATCACGGATCTGGCGATCGGCGTTCGCCGCCTCCTCAGCGCGGTTGATCGTGAGCCCGCGCGTCAGCCTGCGGAAAACCGGCAAGTTGATGTTGAGGCCGATCGGCAGGTTGAGGCAGAGCCCCTGATCCCGGCGGCTCTCCGGCGCAAGCGCGATCCCGAGTTCCATCGCCTTTCGCTCGCTGTCGATTTCGACCTTCCTGCCCTGCCAGAATACCTCTCCGGCGCTAAGTCGATGGCGACCATAAAGGCCGAGCGCAAATTCGCTCCGTCCGGCACCGATCAGGCCGTAAAGGCCGACGATTTCGCCGGCCCTGACCGTCAGTGACACGTCGGCAAAGCCCGGCCCAGTCAGCCCGCGCGTCTCAATGAGCGTCTCGCCCGCTGGAAAATGTTCCTTGTGATAAATCTGTTCGATCGTGCGATTGATCATCAGCGCGATCAGTTCGGCCTCATTCGCCTCGCCGATTGGCCGCGTGCCGACATGGGTGCCGTCGCGCAGAACGGAAACCCGGTCGGCAAGCTCGAACACCTCCTCCAGACGATGGCTGATATAGACGATGGTGACGCCTTCGCTCTGCAGCCGGCGAATGAGGCGGAACAGTTGCTCGGATTCCTGTCGCGTAAGATAGGCGGTCGGCTCGTCGAAGATCAGGAACTGGGTGCCGCGCATCGCCGCCCGCGCCGTGGCGACCAGTTGCTGTTGGCCGATCGTCAGGCTGCCGAGCACCGCGGCTGCGGGCAGGTTGAAACCGAGATCGTCGAGCACACCTTGGGCCGCATCGGTCATCGCGCGCTTACGCATCAAGCCGCGCCGGTTCATCTCATCACCGAGGAACATGTTGGCCGCGACGGAGAGATGCGGGCAGAGCACGACTTCCTGGTGGACAGCGTTGATGCCGCGCGAAATCGCCTCGTTGGGAGTTGCGAGCTGGACCGGCTCGCCGCACCAGAGGATCTCACCCGAGGTTCGGGTTATCACACCAGTCAGCAGTTTGATTAGCGTCGACTTGCCGGCGCCGTTTTCGCCCACGATTGCGTGCACCTCACCCGAGAGGAATGTCATGGTCGCGGGTTTCAGTGCTTCGACGGCGCCGTAGTTCTTCCGCAGGCTGTGCAACTCGAGGATCGGTTCACCCTTGGGAACGGGGTGGCCGGCGGGCGTCCTCAGCCCGTGTCGATGGCCGACCTCTTGAAGTCCAATCATGAAATGCCCTCCTCCGCGACAGCGTGAAAGCCGACGCGCCGTTGCAACACCTATCCGCGCATAACCCCGAAAATCACTTCCCGGGGTTATGCGCCAACCCGGATGGCGACGGCGCCCCCTCGTACCTGCCGTCGCCTACAGCGCCGCGCGTCTGACCAGACGCGCGTTCACGCCTCCGGGTCTAGTTTACTTTCGGGTTCAAAAGCGCATCGATTTTCGGCTCGGCCATGTTGGCCTTGGTGACGAGGTTCGCGCCGGTATCGACGTTGGCTTCGACCTTCTCGCCTTTCGAGACCGCAAGCGCCGTCTTCACGCCGTCATACCCCATGCGATAGGGGTCCTGCACGACGAGCCCTGCCAGCACGCCTTCCTTGAGGAAGCCGACGGTCTTTTCGTCGCTGTCGAAGCCGATCACCTTGATCTTGTCGCCGAGATTGTTTTCCGCGATCGCCTGGCCGACGCCCTGCGCCATGATCAGGTTGGAGGCGAAGACCCCGACGAGATTCGGGTTGGCGGTGATCAGATCGGTCATCATGTTGAGACCGGTCGTAGCTTGGCCATCGGCATATTTGTCGGCAACGACCTTGAAGCCCGGATATTTGGTCTTCATCTGATCGAGGAAACCCTCGCGGCGCTGGTCGAGCGAGCCGACGCCCGGCAGGCTGGTGATGATGGCGATTTCGCCTTCCTCCTTGCCGGTCGCTTCCTTGATTGCGGCGGCGAGCCCGTCAGCGGCGATACGGCCACCCTGTACATTGTCGGTCGTCAGGAACGAGGTGAACGCCTTCGAGTCAGCGGCCGAATCGATGCCGATGATCGGAACAGCTTTTGCTGCCTCGTCGATCGGCTTGCCGAGAGCCTTGAACTCGGTCGGCGAGATCACGACCGCAGCTGGCGAGCCGGCAACGGCATTTTCGAGAATGCTGATCTGGCCATTGATGTCCGATTCGGACTGGGCGCCAAGTTCCGGCACATTCACGCCGAGATCCTTACCGGCGGCGCGCGCTCCCGCGAGAACGATCTGCCAATAGAAGGAGGTAGTATCCTTCACGATGATCGGGATCGTAACGTCCTGCGCGAATGACGCGACCGGCGCCATCGTTGCAAGGAAGGCGGCACCGGCCAGTGCGGTAAAGGCACGGCGGGATAGAATATGCTTGATGATGCTCATCGGGTTTCTCCTCTCTCAAATACACCTGTTCCGTTATCGAATGCGATCCGCAAGGTGCACACGGATCGATCTTTTATCTATAAAAAACAGATGGCACGCTAGCGCAGTGAATTTGAAATGGCAAGCCGTTCTGCCGGTTCCATTCATTGCGTTCCTCCCAGACGCAACAACATGTTTTTTCATAGGCGTTTCGGTGTCTGGACGGGCCACCGGCGGGCCGGTGTCCCCTTTTTTGGTCGCGGCGCCGACATCGAGCCAGCGCCACGTGTCAGGCCCTTACCGCCTCGCGCCCGAGCTCTGGCGCGACAAGCGTGTAAGGTTCGAAGTCGGCGAAGTCTTCCGCAGCGATCTTCCGTTGGGTGAGTTCCATATTGCGTTCGAGGCTTGAAGGCTTCGCAGTCCCGAGCAGGACCGAGGCAACTTGGCGGTTGGCAAGCGGAAACTGGAGCGCGGGGGCGGCAAGCGGCATGCCGCGGTCACGTGCGATTTTTTCCATCGCGGCAACCCGCTTCCGCACGTCGTCGCTGGCCGGCATGTAGTCGAAATGGGCGCCTTCCACCGGTCCGGTCGCGAGGATGCCGGAATTGAACACGCCGCCAACAACGAGCGACGTCCCCTTCTTCTCGCAGAGGGGGAGCAACTCAGCGACCGCCGAGCGGTCGAGAAGCGTGTAGCGCCCGGCCAAGAGGATGCAGTCGATATCGGCCCGCCGCATGACCTCAAGGCAGACCGGCACTTCGTTGACACCCAGTCCATAGGCCGAGATGACACCGCTCGATTTCAGCTCGTCCAGAGCCTTCAGGCCGGAATCCATCAGTTGCCGCAATAGCACGGCATTCTTCGCGGCGCCGTGCGTGTAGACGCCGATGTCATGGACATAAAGGATGTCGATGCGATTGAGACCGAGGCGGGCGTAGCTGAGCTCGACGGACCGCATGATCGCGTCATAGCTATAGTCGAAAGTGACGTCGAAATTCAGCGGTTTGACGTAGGAATAGTCGGGTACCGCGCCTTCCGGCACGGGACGCAGCAGGCGGCCGACTTTTGTCGAGAGCACGAAGCTGTCGCGCGGCTTGTCCTGCAGGAAATCGCCGACGCGCCGCTCGGCCAGTCCAAGCCCGTAATAGGGCGCCACGTCGAAATAGCGGATGCCGACGGCCCAAGCGGCGTCCAGCGTCGCCATTGCGGCTTCGCGCGTGCATTCGCGATAGAGGCCGCCAAGCCCGGCCGCGCCGAAGCTGTATTCGGTCACGGAGAGATCCGTGCGGCCGATTTTTCTTGTCTGCATTCCCTGTCTCCTCCCTCCAAGGATGCGCGTTTCTCACATCGTCAGAGTGTCGCCCCCAGATGCCAGGGCACGAATTCATTGTCGCCGTAGCCGAACAGTTCGCTCTTGGTCTTGCGGCCGGAAGCGGTATCGATGATCAGGTCGAAGATTTCACGGCCAAGCCCGGCGATGGTCGCCTCTCCCGAGGCGATCACGCCGCAGTCGATGTCCATGTCTTCCTCCATGGCACGATAAAGCGGCGTGTTGCTGGTGAGCTTGATCGATGGCGCGGGACGACAGCCAAAACAGCTGCCGCGTCCCGTGGTAAACGCGATGACATTGGCCCCGCCGGCGACCTGGCCGGTTGCCGAAACCGGGTCGTAACCGGGCGTATCCATGAAGACCAACCCGTGCTCGGTCACGCGCTCGGCGTAATTGTAGACAGCCGTCAACGGCGACCGTCCGCCCTTCGCGACTGCACCAAGCGATTTTTCCAGGATGGTGGTGAGACCGCCGCGCTTGTTGCCCGGCGAAGGATTGTTGTCGAGCGACGCTCCATGCAGGGCAACGTAGTTTTCCCACCAGGAAATCAGGCTATCGAGCTTGACCGCGACGTCCTCATTGACCGCGCGGCTGCGCAACAGATGTTCAGCGCCGTATATCTCCGAGGTTTCCGAGAGGATCGCGGTGCCGCCGGCACCGGCGAGAATATCGACGGCGGCGCCGAGTGCGGGGTTGGCCGTGACGCCCGAAAGCCCGTCGGAGCCGCCGCATTGCAGACCGACGATGATCTCGCTGACCGGTATCGGCACACGCCGCGCCGTTGCGACTTCCTGGGCTATCTCATCAAGCACGCCGAGCGCGCGCTCGACCGAACGGCGCGAGCCGCCGGCCTCCTGAATGTTGAAATGGCGCTTTTCCGCGCCAGATCCGCTCTGGCCGTAGAGCGTCAACTGGTTGACCTCGCAACCAAGCCCAACCATCAGCACGCCGCCGAAATTGGCATGGCGGGCATATCCGGCAAGCGTCCGGTGCAGGTTCTTCATGCCGTCGCCGGTGGATGACATGCCGCAGCCCTGGTCATGCACGATCGGCACGAAGCCATCGATGCCCTCATATCTCGGCAGAATCCGCCGGTTGGCCTCGTCGGCGATGGCGCGACAGACCGTGGTGGAACAGTTCACGCTGGCGATAATGCCGATATAGTTGCGCGTGGCGGCCCGTCCGTCGGCCCTGCGGTAACCAAGGAAGGTCCGCGCCCTGTCTGCGGCGCTTGCGGATTCGGGCGCAGCTGCGGCGCCAATCGCCAGACGGTCCTGGTCAAAGGCGAGATTGTGCGAATGCACGTGTTCCCCGGCGCCGATGTCGCTGGTCGCGCGGCCGATCGCCTGGGCGTACTTGATCACCGGCTCGCCGCTTCCAATCGCTCGTACCGCGACCTTGTGCCCGGGCTCGATCCGCACCCTGGCCCTGGCGCCACCCGGAAGCAGCTGCCCTGCCTCGATCGGAAAGGTGGCTACGGCGACATTGTCCTCCGGCGAAAGAAGGATTGAAGACGGGGCGGACAAAAGCGGCACTCCTGGATTTCGTTTCACGTGCAATGGTCGCGCAATCAATTTGTCTTTTATCCACAATAGACAGAAATACGTCAACAGGTATTATGGTCGAAAACCGGCGGCGGCGGTGGCCGTCAGCCGAAGTGGGAAGTCGAAATATGTCCGCGACGGCCAAGACAAACGCGCGCTCGCGCGCTACAGCGTGACTTCTTCGGACGGTTTCGGACGAAGGATCAACGGGCGATTGACAGTAGCACAGCGACCCTTTCCGCGTCTGGCAAGACGCGCCGCGCGATAGAGCAACAACAAGTTTCGGGCCGACGCCCGCAGCAACAGGGAACCAGCCGGACCTTCCATGGCGAAGCAGAACACAGTTTTCAAGGATGCCTTCAATCGCTGCCTGAAGCTCTTGGCGGAGACCTCCACGCTGCCGTCCGAGCCCGAACTCGGACAGGTGCTCGGGGTGAGCCGCACCACCGTTCGTGCCATTCTCACCCGCTGCGAGGAACTCAAGCTCATCATCTGGGACAAGCGCCGGAAAATCGTGCTGCGCCGCCCGGAGCCCTCCGATTATTTTCCGACGGAAGAGACCAACTCGCTCGCAGAAATCATCGAACGCAGTTTCATGCGCCGAATTCTGGCCGGCGGCGCCGAGCCTGGCATGCAGATCAACGAGCTCGAACTGGCACGCGAGATCGGCACCGGTACGACGAGCGTGCGTGAGTTCCTGATCCGCTTCAGCCGCTTCGGCCTGATTGAGAAGCGACCGAACAGCCACTGGGTGCTCAAGGGTTTTACCCGCGAATTCGCGCTCGAACTGACGGAAGTGCGGGAAATGTTCGAGCTCAGGTCCGCGGCGAGCTTCGTCGGCCTGCCGAAGGACCACCCCGCCTGGGAGGAGCTGAAAGAGATCGAGGCGGTGCACCGCGAAATCCTGGCGGACATCGACAACCGCTACAAGGAATTTTCCGAACTCGACGAGCGCTTCCACTTGCTGGTCCATAAATCGTCCAGCAACCGCTTCATCATCGATTTCTACGACATCATCGCGATCGTCTTCCACTATCACTATCAGTGGAACAAGGCGAACTCGCGTGAACGCAATGCGCGCGCGCTCGAAGAGCATCTCGCCTATATCGCCGCACTCCAGTCGCGCGACCCGAAGCAAGTGGACCAGGCTTGCCGGCGCCATTTGAAATCGGCGCGGGAGACCTTGCTGCAATCCATTCCGTAGCGCGGATCAGTAGCCGGATTCAGATCGCGAAGTCGGTTGCTCGCCCGAAAATTCTTGCCGCAAGCGCTGCGTTGCGCTGACGAGGAGCGTGACGTCGGTGCCGATGGCCATGAAATCGGCGCCGAGATCGCGATAGTCGCGCGCCTGGACGGGGTCGAGGGTCATGATGCCGCGCGCCTTGCCGGCGCGCTTGATGCGCGCGAAGGCGTCGACGATTGCGGCCCGGACTTCGGGATGACCTGAATTGCCGAGATGGCCCATGTCCGCGGCAAGGTCGGCCGGGCCGATAAAGAGGCCGTCCACGCCGTCGAGCGCAGCGACCTCATCGATCGCGTCCAACCCCTTGCGGCTCTCGATCTGCAGGATGAGGCAAATTTCTTCGTTGGCCGTCTGCAGGTAGTCGCCGATCCGCCCGAAATTCGAGGCGCGGCCAAGAGCGGCGCCGACGCCTCTGATGCCGTGCGGCGGATAACGCACGGCGCGGACCAATTGCTGCGCCTGCTCGACGCTATCGACCATCGGAATAAGCAGCGTCTGAACGCCCGTATCGAGCGCCTGTTTGATAAGCGCCGTATCGCCGACGGGGAGACGGACGATCGGATGACTGCCGCGCCCGGAGATCGCGTGGAACTGCGCCGAGAGAAGCGGCAGATCGTTCGGCGCGTGCTCGCCGTCGATCAGGAGCCAATCGTAGCCGCTGTCGGCCACGACTTCGGCGGCGTAGGGGCTCGCCAGCGCCACCCACAGGCCGAGCTGGAAGCGGTTTTCGCGGATCGCCGCTTTAAAGGGATTCTTCGGGGCTGGCATGATTGCTCTCCTTTAGCGGAACTAATGATCGGAGCGGATTGCCCCTCACCCTACAGCGCCGCGCGTCTTATCAGACGTGCAAAGGTCGCTGTAGCACTTTGAATTGCTGCATGATTTTGTCCTTAAATCGATTCCGATTTAAGGAATCATGCAGTAGCCCTCTCCCGGCGGGGGAGAGGGGATTGGGACGTCACTGCTTGTCCCTTCTCCCCCGCAAGCGGGGAGAAGGTGCCGGCAGGCGGATGAGGGGGCAATGGCCGCAGCTTTTGCAACCCCGCTCAAGAAAGGTCCTGGTACTCAATCACTCAGAATCGATGACAAGGCTAACTTATTACCCGCAAAAGAAAACCGGCCAGAACGTACCGGCCGGCTTGTTTTCGACGGGCTCTACCTCAAGCAATACCGCCGAGGCAGACGTATTTGATCTCCATGAATTCCTCGATGCCGTATTTCGAGCCTTCGCGGCCGAGGCCGGAAAGCTTGACGCCGCCGAAGGGCGCTTCGGCCGTGGAAATGAGCCCGGTATTGACGCCGACCATGCCGTATTCGAGTGCTTCCGCGACCCGGAAGACCCGGGCGAGATCCTTGGCGTAAAAATAGGAGGCGAGACCGAACTCGGTATCGTTGGCCTGAGCGATCACGTCCGCCTCATCCTTGAAGCGGAAGAGCGGCGCAACGGGCCCGAAAGTCTCTTCGCGGGCGACCGCCATCGCCTGCGTGACATCGGCAAGCACCGTCGCCTCGAAGAATGTGCCGCCAAGCGCGTGGCGTCGGCCGCCCTGGACGACGCGGGCGCCCTTGGCAAGCGCATCGGCCACATGCTCCTCGACCTTGGCGAGCGCCGGCTGATCGATCAGCGGGCCGAGAATGACGCCTTCCTCCATGCCGTTGCCGGTCTTCAGCTTGGTGACCGCGGTGGCAAGCTTCTCGGAGAAGGCCTCGTAGACGCCGTCCTGAACATAGATGCGGTTGGCACAGACGCAGGTCTGGCCGTTGTTGCGGAACTTGGCGATCAATGCCCCCTCGACCGCCGCGTCGAGATCGGCGTCGTCGAAGACGATGAAGGGCGCGTTGCCGCCAAGCTCCAGACCGAGCTTCTTGATCGTGGTCGCGCTCTGGCGATAGAGCTCGGCGCCGACTTCCGTTGAGCCGGTAAAGGTCAGCTTGCGCACGGTCGGGTTGGAAGTCATCTCGGCGCCGATCTCGCGCGCCGAGCCGGTGATGACGGAAAAGAGGCCCTTCGGCATGCCTGCACGTTCCGCGAGCACGGCGATGGCAATCGCGGAGAAGGGCGTCTGTCCGGCCGGCTTCAGCACCATGGCGCAACCGGCGGCGAAGGCGGGGCCGGCCTTGCGGGTGATCATCGCGTTCGGGAAGTTCCATGGGGTGATCGCGGCGACGACGCCGATCGGCTGCTTCATCACCAGGATGCGCTTGTCCTTCTGATGGCCCGGCACCAAGTCGCCATAGACGCGACGCCCCTCTTCCGCAAACCACTCGATGAAACTTGCGCCATAGACGATTTCGCCGGTCGCCTCGGCCAGCGGCTTGCCCTGCTCGATCGTCAGGATCTGGCCGAGATCGTCCTTGTTCTCGATCATCAGCTCGAACCAGCGGCGCAGAACGCCCGCGCGCTCCTTGGCGGTACGCGCCGCCCATTCCTTCTGCACCCGCGCCGCGGTCTCGATCGCAGCCCGCGTCTCGGCGGCACCGAGCTTCGGAACGCGGCCGATGATCTCGCCGGTTGCGGGGTTGTTCACCTCGATCGCGTTTTTCGGGTCGGCTTCGATCCAGTTTTCGCCCACGAGAGCGGCCTGGCGAAACAGCGACGGATCTTTCAAGTTCATGGCGCGTCCTTCCTCGGAAAATATCTACAGAACTTATACAATTTTTTTCGCCAACTCGACAATGGTCGTGAATGCCGTTTCTGCATCCTCCTCGGCCATGCTGAATTGCCCTGCCTGGAAACGAATGGCGATGCGTCCGTCGACACGTGTCTGCGTCAGGTAGATGCGGCCGTCATCGTTGATCGCCTTCACCAGGGCGAGGTTATGGGCGTCGGCATCGGAGCCGCCGGCATGTCGAAACGAAAAGAGAGACAGAACCGGTTCAGTAACGATTTCGAAGCCCGGTTCGTTCCGCAAACGTTCGGCGAGAGCCTCCGCCCAGCGCACATGGTTGCGGATCATCTGCCGCAATCCCGAAAGGCCGTGAAAGCGCAGCAAGAACCACAGCTTCAGGGCGCGAAAGCGCCGGCCCAGCGGAACAGACCATTCGGAATAATTGATGATCCCGTCCTGCCCGTGCGTCATCAGATATTCCGGCTGAATTGCCAATGTGCGTACCAAGTCGTCGGGGCTGCGGACGAAATGGGCGGAGCAGTCGAACTGGGCACCCAGCCATTTGTGCGGATTGAAGACGACCGAATCGGCGCCCTCGACGCCTTGCCACAGATGGCGAAATTCCTCGCAGATCATCGCCGCGCCCGCCCAGGCCGCATCGACATGGACGTAGAGCCCGTGTTCACGGGCGACGCGGACGACCTCGGCGATGTCGTCGCAGGCGCCGGTGCTGGTGCCGCCGGTGCAGGCGATAATGCCCGCCGGGAGATAGCCCGCCTTGCGATCCGCCTCGATCGCGCTCGCAAGAGCGGTGCAATCCATCGCCCGACGCTCGCCGACGGTCGGTATCCGGACAAGATTCTCTTCCCCTATCCCGCTCACCCAGATGGCGCGGTCGATCGAGGTGTGGACCTGATCGGAGGAATAGATGCGGACACTGGGATTGCCGGCGAGCCCTGCCCGATTGCCGTTCCAGGCAAGAGCCTTTTCGCGCATCACAAGGACCGCGGCGAGCGTGGCGGAGGACGCGGAATCCTGGATGACGCCGGAAAAGCTGGCAGACAGGCCGATCGCCTGCCGGAGCCAATCGAGCATCTTCGTCTCGAGCTCGGTCGCCGCCGGCGAGGTCTGCCAGAGCATGCATTGCGCGGCAACCGCAGTGACAAGATATTCGGCGACGACGGAGACGGGCGCGGCATTGGCCGGGAAATAGGCGAAGAAACGTGGGTGCTGCCAATGGGTCATGCCCGGCATGACAATCGTCTCGAAGTCCTCGAAGATCCGCTCCATCGACTCACCGGATTCCGGAGGAGATTGTGCGATTTGGCCCGCTATCTCACCGGCAGTCGTCTGCGCTCGGACGGGACGGTCCCGAAGCGATTGCCGATAGTCCACACCCCAATCCGCGGCCTTGGCCGACCAATATCTGAACGTTGCCTCGTCCATCGTTCCCTCCCTTTCCATGTTGCGGTTCCATCCATGCTGGAACTTTTGTAGCGTGACGCCGAATCCGCCCTACTGGCCGAGACGCTACAGCGCCGCGCGTCTTATCAGACGCGCAAAGGACGCTGTAGCACTTTGAATTGCTGCATGTTTTTGTCCTTTAATCGGCTACGATTAAAGGCAACATGCAGTAGGACCCCCCAAGAGGATTCACGCGCAATAAGGATGTTCGTTCGTGACAGAAATCAACCATAGAAGAGCCGACCACCCGATCCACTCGATCTTCCTGGAGCGCTGGTCGCCGCGCGCCTTTACCGGCGAGGAAATCAGCGAAAAAGATCTGCTTGCCCTGTTTGAGGCGGCTCGTTGGGCGCCTTCGGCGAGCAACAACCAGCCCTGGCGCTTCGTCTATGCCCGCCGCGGCACCGAGCACTTTGCGTCGCTCTTAGACATTCTCGATGAAAGCAACCAGCGCTGGGCGAAAAACGCCTCGGCGATCGTGATCATTCTTTCGAAGACCCACAGGCTTACGTCAAACGGCGAGATGCGGACGGCCTACACCCATGCCTTCGACACCGGTGCCGCATGGTTCGCGCTCGCGCTGCAGACGCAACTTGTCGGCTTGCACGCGCATGCGATGGCGGGAATCGACCGGGACAAGGCCATGCGCGTGCTCGGCGTGCCGGAGCATTATCGGGTCGAAGCCGCGGTCGCGATCGGCAAACTTGCCGACCCGTCGACGCTTCCGGACGACCTGCGCGAGCGGGAAAAACCGAGCCAGCGCAAGCCGCTTGCCGATATCGTTTTCGAAGGCCAGTTCAAGGCCGACTGATCACGCAAAAGAAAACCGGCGCCTTTCGGCGCCGGCCAAATCTGCATCCTGGGATCAAGCAGATCAGATATCGAGATTGGCGACGCTGAGAGCGTTTTCCTGGATGAAATCGCGCCGCGGCTCCACCTCGTCGCCCATCAGGCGCGAGAATAAACCGTCGGCGTCGGTCGCATCGGCAACCCTGACCTGCAGCAGCGAACGGACGTTCGGATCGAGCGTCGTTTCCCAGAGCTGCTCGGCATTCATCTCGCCGAGACCCTTATAGCGCTGCATCGAGAGGCCCTTGCGGCCGGCCGCGAAAATCGCGTCGAGCAGGGCACGCGGTCCGCTGATGTCCTGGGTGCCGTCACGGCGGCGCAATACCGGCGGTTCGGAATAGACTTCCTTCAGTTTCGCCGTCAGCTGATCGATATGGCGGGCATCGGAAGAGCCGATCAGCGCCATGTCGAGTATCGCGACTTCCTTGACGCCGCGAACCATGCGCTCAAGTTTCAGGCCGCCTTCCGCAGTGACCGTTCCGGTCCAGCCGCGCTCGGTCTCCTCGGCGATGACGTCGAGTCGGCGCGCCACTTCCGCCGCCACATCCTGATATTCATCGCGCCGGCCATTCAGTTCGACGTTCAGCGCGCCGGCAATGGCAGCCTGCTCGACGATCGCCCGGTTGTAGCGGGAATGCAGCCCGTCCATCAGCGAGCGCAGGCGCAGCGCGTCGTTGATGACTTCACGCAGGTCCTGTCCGGCTCTCACTTCGCCGGACGCGAGCGCCAGCGACGCTTCCTCGAGGCCCATGCTGATCAGGTAATCTTCGAGTGCCTTCTCGTCCTTCAGGTACTGCGTGGATTTGCCGCGCGTCACCTTGTAGAGCGGCGGCTGGGCGATATAGAGGTGCCCGCGCTCGATCAGCTCCGGCATCTGCCGGAAGAAGAAGGTGAGCAGCAGCGTGCGGATGTGGGCGCCGTCGACGTCGGCATCCGTCATGATGATGATCTTGTGATAGCGCAGCTTGTCGGCGTTGAACTCGTCCTTGCCGATCGAGGTGCCGAGCGCCGTGATCAGCGTGCCGATTTCCTGGCTCGAAAGCATCTTGTCGAAGCGCGCGCGCTCGACGTTCAGGATCTTGCCGCGCAGCGGAAGGATAGCCTGGTTTTCGCGCGAACGCCCTTGCTTGGCCGATCCACCTGCCGAATCGCCCTCCACCAGGAACACTTCCGATTTCGCCGGGTCGCGCTCGGAACAGTCGGCGAGCTTGCCGGGCAGCGAAGAGATATCGAGCGCACCCTTGCGGCGTGTTAACTCGCGCGCCTTGCGCGCCGCTTCGCGCGCCGCGGCCGCCTCGACGACCTTGCCGACGAGTATCTTGGCCTCGCTTGGGTGCTCCTCGAACCACGTGCTCAGTGCTTCGTTCACCAAGCTCTCGACCACAGGTCGGACCTCGGAAGAAACGAGCTTGTCCTTGGTCTGCGAGGAAAACTTCGGATCCGGCACCTTGACAGAGAGAACCGCCGTCAAGCCTTCACGGCAATCCTCACCCTGAAGCGTGACCTTTTCCCTTTTGGTGATTCCGGATGAATCGGCATAGGAGGTCACCTGGCGTGTCAGCGCGCCGCGGAAGCCGGCCATATGAGTGCCGCCGTCACGCTGCGGAATGTTGTTGGTGAAGCAGAGCACGTTTTCATGGTAGCTGTCGTTCCACCACATCGCCACCTCAACGGTAATGCCGTCCTTCTCGCCACGGATCGAGACCGGATTGTGCACAAGGGGCTTTTTGGCGCGATCGAGATAGGCGACGAACGCCTCCAGCCCGCCTTCATACATCAACTCGTCGCGGCGGATATCCGAATGACGCTTGTCGGTAAGCACGATACGGACGCCGGAATTCAGGAAGGCTAGTTCGCGCAGGCGGTGCTCGAGCGTCGAATAGTCGAATTCGACGTTCGAGAAGGTCTGCTCGCTAGGCAGGAAGGTGACCTCCGTGCCGGTGTCGGTGCCGGCATCGCCCGTCACTTGAAGCGGGCCGTCGGCAACCCCGTGGGTGAAGCTCATTTCGTGGATCTTGCCGTTGCGGCGGATCTTGAGCTTCAAGGACGTGGAAAGTGCGTTGACGACCGAAACGCCGACGCCATGCAGGCCGCCCGAGACTTTGTAGGAATTCTGGTCGAATTTTCCGCCGGCGTGAAGCTGGGTCATGATGACCTCGGCGGCGGACACGCCTTCCCCCTTGTGAATATCCGTCGGGATGCCGCGGCCGTTGTCAGTGACCGTAACCGAACCATCGGGATTGAGGGTTACCGTGACGATATCCGCATGACCGGCCAGCGCTTCGTCGATCGCATTGTCGACGACCTCATAGACCATGTGGTGCAGACCGGAGCCATCGTCGGTGTCGCCGATATACATGCCCGGCCGCTTGCGGACGGCATCGAGCCCTTTCAACACCTTGATGGAATCGGCACCATATTCGGCGATGGCGCCGGTTTCGGTCTCAGGAAAATCGGTCATTCGGCTTCAGGTCTTTCCAGGTTACGAACGTCGTGATTCGGTGCGAATCACAGCGCGGAGGCCTCACGGACTATAGGAAATTTGTCCACAGCTTCCAAATCCCGGGCCGCGCTTGGCGGTCGGGAACAGGCTTTCATCCCCTGTCATTATCAGGAATTGTGGCTTTTTCCAAAATATCTTCCAGAGCCCTGATCGTCTCTTCCGACAAACCGCGTATCTGTCCGCTCAGCCGGTTGGCAAATGCGGTGTGGCCGGGTGGCAGGCCGGACGTATCGAGCACCACCTTCGGGTCGGAGATATCGGCGATCCGGAAGAGCTCGTCCGCCTCGTCCCAGATCACATTGAAATAGCCGGCGACGCGCTGCAGAAAGTCGAAGCTCGGCGCACCACGCTTGCCGTGCTCCAGCGCCGAAAGATAGGCCGCGGAAACACCGATCGCCGCCGCCATCTGCTTTTGCGACACACCCTTTTTGCGCCGCAGCTCGCGCATGGCCTCGCCAAATGGCGTCATGTCGCACTTCCCTTGGCGCGCGCCAGGCGGACATAGAGCGCGCCCTCACCCCCGTGACTTCGCGCCGCCGGCTCATAGGACGAGATCAGCGGACGAAACTCCGGCAGCGAAAACCAGAGCGGCACCGCCCGCTTCAGCGCACCGTCGCTTCCGAGCGACGTGCCCTTGCCGGTGATCACCAGGACGTGTCGAAGGCCACGCTCGTGCGCCTTCAGGAGAAACTGCAGGAGCAGGCCGTGCGCTTCGCTCTGGATCATGCCGTGGAGGTCGATCCGCGCTTCGAGCGCCACACGGCCCTTTGCGAGCTTGCGCTTCACCGGCCTTTCAAGCGGATGGTGGCGGCGCTCGGCCTTGCCTTTGCTGAGCGTGAAGCCCGGTTCGGCCTTTTCGTGCGGTGTTGTCGCGACCTTCGACGAATCCGGCGCTGCCGGCGCAACCTCTTCGCTCTCGCCAAGCAGATCCGCGAGATCTTCGAGACGGCCAGGCATTGGCCGGGTCGAACGTGCAACCTTCCCCCAAAGAATGCGATCCTCCGGCGAAAGCTTCTTTTCCCTAGCCATGGCGGTATCTGGCCGCGGCTGTTCTAGGGACGAAGATGAAGAAGTCCGCGGCATTGCGGACGGATCCCGCGAGATTGCCCGCCTCATCGCCGGAGCCGGTGAAAATGTCTCCGCGCGCGGGGCCGACGATCGCCGAACCCGTGTCCAACGCAAGCATCAGACGCGCGAACGACCGTCCGCCGTCGAGATGGGTAACGGTCTCGCTCGCAATATAGAAGGGAACGCCGAAGGTATGGATCAGCCGATCGACGGCCAGCGATCGACCGGGCTCCAGCGGGACCTTCGCTGCGGCAACCGGGCCCAAGCCATCATCATCTACCGACGCCTCGCGGAAAAAGATGAAGGAGCGGTTGTGCCACAGGATCTCGTCCACCCTTTCGGGATGTGCCGCAAGCCAGGCGCGGATGGTGGCCATCGATACGGTCGCGGCATCGATTTCGCCGCGATCGATCAGCAGCTTTCCGATTGCGGAAAAACGGTGCCCGGTCTTTGCCGCATAGGTGATGCGCCGGCGCTTTCCATTCGGATAGACGAGCCGGGCCGCACCCTGGACATGAACGAAAAAGACGTCGACCTTCGACCGGGCATAGGCGATCTCAAGCCCGCGCCCCGCGAGAAAGCCCCGCTCGATCGCCTCGCGGTCCGGGTATTCCTCGATCTCGTCGCCACGAAGGCGCCCGAAGGCGAAATACGGATCCATGCCATGCGGCCGGTTCGCGTCGTCGATGTCGATCAAATCGCCCGGCTGGCGGTAGAGGGGGAAGCGAAAAATCTCGTCCGCTTCGGCACGGACCTCGATCTCCGGCTCGTAAAAAGCGGTAACGAATCCCCTGCCGCTCTCGCCGGTTCGAACCCTGAATGGAAGAAACTGCTCCTCGAAAAAGGCGCGCGCCGCAGCTGCGTCTGAGACTTGCGCGCGGGCGGCCTCGAAAGCAGGCAACAGGTCCGCCACGGAAATGCCGAGTGAGCCTGTCTTGTAGGGTTTCGCCGTGGTGACGTGACGATGGCAGCGGCGAAGGGCGGCAATAACAGGTGTCGGATCGTCGGCCTGCCAGCCGGGCAGTTCGGAAAAGGCGACCGGCTCCAAATGAAAGGCCATGCTCGCCTCAGTTTTCCGTAGCGATCAGTTTCCAGTTGGGATCGCGCGATCGAATATCACGCGAAAAGGTCCAAAGGTCGTTCACTTCGGCAACGGAGTCCGCATCGCCGTCGATCAGTTTGCCCTGCTTGTCATAGGTGGCCGAGATGAGCTGGCTGATGATCCGGACGGTGATATTTTCCTCGTTGTCCTTGATCTCGGCATGGGTGATGTCGGCCTTCTCGATGCCGACAAAAGTCGACTTGACCACCTCGCCCTTGGCTTCCCGTTCGGAAATGGCGGCATCGAAGCCCTCATAGACCTCGCGCGACAGCAGTCCCTTCAGTGTCTTGCGGTCGCCGTCGGCGAAAGCCATGACGATCATCTCATAGGCCATCTTGGCGCCGTTGACGAAGTCCTCCGGATTGAAGCTGCGGTCGGCGTCGCTCAAGGCCCTGAGTTGGCCGTTCAAAGGCGTGCCCGCCTTGGCGACGGCATCGATGGCCGCGTAGCGAGACTCGTCTTCGACGGCGCTTTCGCGGCGTGGAAGTTGCACGACCTTGCCATTGTCGGCGCCCTCCGGACCCTTGCTCACCTCGCGCGGCGAATAGGGATCGAAAGGCGGGCGTTCACTGCCGGTCCGGCGCCCCAGAACGCTGCGCAACTGCAGAAAGATGACCACGGCAGCGATCAGGAAAAAAAACGTGATGAAGTCAAAAGAGCCCATTTCCACCCGGAACCGCTGTTAGATTTTCTTTTACTATCCCATATAGTCCGCAAGGATAAACCATTCAAATGGCGATGTCGCACCCTTAAACCGGAGGCCAACCAATTGCACGAAACTTCTGACGAGTGCCGTCGATGCGTTCCTTGATCCTTCCGCTCGTCATCCTCGGGCTGCCGCTCGCGGAAATCGCCGGCTTCGTCATCGTCGGTCGCGAAGTTGGGCTGCTCATGACGCTGCTCCTCGTATTCCTGAGCGGCGCAGTCGGTATCGCGCTGCTACGCGTCCAGGGTTTCGAGGTGTTTCGCCGCGTTCAGGAATCCGCTCGGGCGGGCCGCGACCCGGGCCGCGAGGTTCTCGAGGGTGCGCTGGTTTTCGTCGCCGCTATCCTCCTGATCGTGCCAGGCTTCATCAGCGACATCATTGGCCTCATCTTGTTCCTACCACCGGTAAGGCGTGCTGTCGCCACATTCCTGCAGACAAGAATGACTATAGTGACGGCCGGAACGGGTTTCTACCGCTCTGGTCCTGGCGGACGCGAAGAACGCACCGGACCGCACGTCATCGACCTGAACGAAGACGAATTCTCCCGCGAGAAGAAGGATGACGACGGGTCCTCGCCGACGAACCGGATCTCCCGGTAGAAATCTAAAACGATAGCAAGCGGGATAGCGTCTTCGCGCTTCTACAGCGCAGCGAGTACGATCTAGGGAACATGCAGTAGCCCATCGGCGTGGCAACAGGTCTATAATATACGCCGCACGCTACGGGAAAGGGCGAAAATCGCTTGTCCCGCTCCCCAAGAGAGGCCCGGGCGGCAAGGGTTGTAAGCCCATGCCCGAAATGATAGATGGCCTCACTGATTTGAAGTCCGAGGAAACCCTTATGACGACTGATACCGCATCCACTGGCAACGGCGGCACGCAGCAAAGCCCCGCGCTCAACATCCTGGCCCAGTATGTCAAGGATCTTTCCTTCGAGAATCCCGGTGCGCCGCGTTCTCTGCAGGCTCGTGAACGTGCGCCGTCGATCAACATCAATGTCAACGTCAACGCCAATCCGCTCGCCGAGAACGATTTCGATGTCGTTCTGTCACTGAACGCGGAAGCGAAGGACGGCGACAAGGTTCTGTTCAACGTCGAACTCGCCTACGGCGGTGTGTTCCGCGTTTCCGGTTTCCCGCAGGAACACATGCTGCCGCTGCTCTTCATTGAGTGCCCGCGTCTGCTCTTCCCCTTTGCACGCCAGATCGTCTCCGACGCAACCCGTAACGGCGGCTTCCCGCCGCTGATGATCGACCCGATCGATTTTGCGCAGATGTTTGCCCAGCGCATGGCCGAGGAAAAGGTCCGCGCTCAGGTCGCCAACAGCAACGACACGGCCAACTGATCGGCCATCCAACTCTTTGGACGACGCAATTCCGGACGGAAAACGTTACGCACTCTTCTGGAATTGCTTTACCCTTGAGGAAAAGGCCCGGTTTTCGCCGGGCCTTTTTCATTCAGCACTCGTATTTCGACCAGATTGCCTTGGTGCCGATCTTGGCGATAAGGGCGGCATGCGCCGCAATCTCGACCTCCGTCAACCGGGCGGGCAAGGGTCTCGGTCTCTGCAGGACGATAATCGGCCCCTCCTCCGCTTCGATCGTCTGGCCTCCGGCCACGCCCGTCACGAGGCCGAGCGCCGCCTGCCGGCCGCCGATCATCTCGATGTAGACTTCCGCGAGCAGTTCCGAATCGAGCAGCGCGCCGTGCTTGGCGCGATGAGAATTGTCGATGCCATACCGGCGGCAGAGGGCATCGAGCGAATTCGGACCCATCGGATGTTTTCGCCTGGCAAGCACGAGGGTGTCCGTCACCAGTTCACCTGCCACCGGCGGAAGGCCCAAACGGGCAAATTCGGTATTGATAAAGCTGATGTCGAACGTCGCGTTGTGCGCCACCCAGCGCGCGCCGCCGAAGAAATCAAGGATCTGGTCGGCGACATCGGCAAAGGTGGGCTTGTCCTTCAGGAACTCGTCGGTGATGCCGTGAACGGCCAAGGCATCCGGATGGACCTTGCGGTCGCCCGGATTGATGTAGAGATGCAGCGTGCGCCCCGTCGGAAACTGGTTCTCGAGCTCGACGCCGCCAATTTCGATCACGCGGTCATCGCGGCTGTCGAGGCCGGTCGTTTCCGTGTCGAAGATGATTTCACGCATACAATCTCTCCTGGGTCACGCTGGATCGGAGCGAATCAATCCGGAACCACGCGTGACTGATTCTAGCAACTTGAATGGCCGTCTGGCGCAAAAATCCGCCGCGCATGCGGCCCATCCGCTAGCTCGCGCGCAATCGGTCGACGACCGACCGAATTTGCTCTCGGGTGACATCGAAACTGTCGCTCGTGTCGATGATGTGGTCCGCCCGCGCGCGCTTTTCGCTGTCGGGGACCTGGCGCGCGAGGATCATGGCGAATTTTTCCGGCGTCATTCCCGGTCGCTTCATCACCCTTTCCCGCTGTATTTCGGGCGCGCAGGTGACGACAACGACCTGGTCGACGCGTCCTTCCGCCTTCGTCTCGAAAAGCAGCGGTATATCGAGGACCACAAAGGGGGCACCGGCGGCCCGGTACGTGGCAATAAATTCCCTCTCCTTGGCACGAACGAGCGGATGGACGATTTGCTCCAGTTCGCCAAGCCGCTGCGGCGCCGCGAGAAGCTGCCGTGACAGTTCCGTCCGGTCGATGACGCCGTCCTTTACCACGCCGGGAAACGCCGCCTCGACAGACGCCACGGCCTCACCGCGATAGAGCTCGTGTACGGCTTCGTCGGCATCATTCACCGGGACGCCGAGCTCGCGGAACATCTCTGCCGCGGTCGACTTGCCCATTCCGATTGATCCCGTGAGGCCGACAATGATCATTTGTGACTGTCCATATCGTCAATGATGAGCTGCCGAAGGGTTTCGTCGACGACCGGCCGACGGCCAAACCATTTTTCAAATCCAGGCACCGCCTGATGCAACAGCATGCCAAGCCCATCGACAATCGCAAAGCCCTGCGCTTCGGCCTGGCGCAGCAACGGTGTTTTCAGTGGCACATAGACGATGTCCGTGACAACGGCATCCTTGGCCAACATCGAGAAATCGATCTCGGGCGCCGGTTCGCCATCCATGCCAAGCGAGGTTGTGTTGATGAAGAGCCCGGCCTCGGTCATCACTTCGGACAGAGCCCCGAGCGGGTGAGCGTGAACAGCGGCGCCAAAACGATCCGCCAATTCCTGTGCCCGCGCCGGCGTCCGGTTGACCACATGAATCGCCTTGATGCCGCGGTCGCGAACCGCCTGGATGACGGCGCGGCTGGCACCGCCGGCGCCGAGGACGACGGCGGTCGAAATCTGGTCCCATCCTTCCGCGCGCTCGTCGAGGTTGGCGACGAAGCCTTGCCCGTCGGTGTTCGTCGCGCAAATCTCTCCGTCCTCGACCCACAAGGTATTGGCAGCACCGAGCTCGGCGCTCAGCTCGTCCGGCCGATCGGAAAGACGGAAAGCGGCTTCCTTATGTGGAATGGTGACATTGCCGCCGCAGAAACCGGAGGCGCCGCTCTTCAATTGACGCATGAAATCCGGAAAATCTTCCGGCGAGACCTCATGGGCCTGGTAGCTACCGGCGATCCCCAGCTCCCTCAGCCAGTAGCCGTGGATCAGCGGCGAGCGCGAATGCTTCACCGGAAATCCGGTGACGAAGGCATGGTTAACAAATGTTTCACGTGAATCACGCATCGATCGAGCCCAGGTCACGGAGTTTGGAAAGTAGCGGCAGCATCGGCAAACCGAGAATCGTAAAATAGTCGCCTTCGATCTTTTCGAAGAGCTGGATGCCCTCGCCTTCGAGCTGATAGGCGCCGACGCTGGCAAGCGCCTTCTCGCCAACCCTTGCAAGGTGTCTTTCGATGAAGCCCCGACTAAGCGGGCGCACGGTCATGTGGGCCGACGAAACGTGGCGCCAGACGACCTCCCCGTCACGGACAAGAACAACCGCGCTGTTCAGACTGTGCGTCTTGCCGGACAGCGAGAGGAGGTGATCGGCAGCCTCCGCCATATCCTTGGGCTTGTGATAGACGCGCGACTCGAGTGACATCGTCTGGTCCGAACCGATGACGAGCGCGCCTTCGAAATGCCGCCCAACATCCTTTGCCTTGGCCTCAGCCAAAGCCAGCGCGACGTCGACAGGCGAGGCGCCTGCAGCCTCAAGCGGCTGCTCCAATGCCCGCTCATCGACCTGCGCCGCCCTCGCCTGAAACACAAGCCCGGCGTTTTCCAACAGGGCTCGGCGAAATGGACTGGCGGATGCCAACACAAGGGGAGTCGTCATTGTTCTATCCCGGATCCTTCGCTTCGCTCTATCTGAGCCGCGGACGCAGGGCAACGATCGCGGCGGCAGTTTCCTCGATCGAGCGGCGCGTCACGTCGATCATTGGCCAATTGTTGCGCGCGCAAAGCGAGCGGGCATATTTCAACTCCTCGGCGATCGAGGCCCGGTCGGTATAATCTTCACCGTGGAAGCTCTGAGTTGTTCCGAGCAGGCGGTGCTGGCGTACTTGCGCGATCCTGTCGGCTGTCGCGATAAGCCCGACGACCAGCGGTTTCGTCGCACTGAGCAGACCGTCCGGCAGCGGCACGCCGGGCACGATCGGGATGTTCGCCGTCTTGATGCCGCGATTGGCAAGATAGATGCTCGTCGGCGTCTTCGATGTCCGACTTACGCCGACAAGAACGACATCGGCCTCGTCGAAATCCGCCGGCATCTGGCCGTCGTCATGGTCCATGGTGAAGTTCAGCGCCTCGATCCGGGCGAAATATTCCGCATCCATGACGTGTTGCGCCCCCGACCGGCGGCGGGACGGCGAGCCAAGATAAGATTGAAACAAGTCGATGATCGGATCGAGCACCGAGACGCAGGGGACACCGATCTCGCGGCAACGCTGATTGATCACGTCGGCAAGCTCGCGGTCGACGATCGTGTAAAGAACAATACCCGGCGCACCGTCGATCGCTTCCAGCACCTGCATGAGCTGCTTCCGGTTCCGGATCAGCGGATAGACATGCTCCAACGCATGCGACGACTGGAACTGCGCCGCGGCGGCACGTCCCGCGGCAATCAGTGTTTCGCCCGTCGAATCGGAGACGAGGTGCAGGTGGAAATAGTTTTTTCGGTTCTCCACGCAATTCTCCGGGGGCTGTTGATAGGCCGGGACAGAAACAGGTAACGGCGCCGCGGCTGTTCAGGCAAGTGGAAAAGCGCCGACTTATTCACATCCTTGACCCGGCCGGAGAATGTCGAACGGGCCATGTGGACAAGACTCATGGCGACGACAAAATGTCACGTGTTTCGACAGCTTGTCCACAGAAAGAACGAGACCGGAAATGAACGTAAGGCACTGATTCTCGGCCGTTTTTTGCGCTTTCCTTATTCTGCGCTGGGAGGTCGGCTTATTTCTCCACGTGTCTGGCGGCGGCTGCACGGTCTTTGGATGAATTGCGGACGGATTTTAATCCTTGATAGTCACCGACTCTAAGAAATAGAAACCTCTTAGATTCAGTTTGATTATATTTTGGGAGAAGCCGCGAGTGAGCGAGAAACGTCGCAAGGTCCTCGAGGTGCTGGACGGGAAATGTCTGAGGCCTCCACCGATCTGGCTCATGCGCCAGGCGGGACGTTACCTCCCGGAATATCGCGAGACGCGGACGAAGGCGGGAAGCTTCCTCGATCTCTGCTACACGCCCGATTTGGCTGTGGAAGTGACATTGCAGCCCATCCGGCGCTATGCCTTCGATGCGGCGATTCTCTTTTCCGATATCCTGGTCATCCCGGACGCTCTTCATCGAAATGTTCGCTTCGAGGAAGGCCATGGGCCGAGGATGGATCCGATCGATGCGGACGGCATTGCCCGGCTCAACGCCGCTGGCGTCTCCGATCACCTGCGGCCCGTCATCGAGACAGTTTCACGGCTACGGCGGGAATTGCCGGCGGAGACGACGCTGCTTGGCTTCTGTGGCGCGCCATGGACCGTCGCGACTTACATGATTGCGGGTCACGGAACGCCGGATCAGGCCCCTGCCCGCCTCTTCGCCTATCGCTATCCAAAGGAATTTGACGATCTGCTGGCGTTCCTCGCTGACATCTCCGCGGACTACCTGGTGGAGCAGTTCGACGCGGGGGCGGATGCGGTGCAGATCTTCGACTCCTGGGCGGGCGTGCTCGGCGAGGAGGAATTTGCCCGCTTTGCAGCCGAGCCCGTGCGCCGGATGATCGCGTCTGTTCGAGCACGGCGGCCGTCAGCCAAGGTCATTGCCTTCGCTAAAGGCGCGGGGCTCTTGCTCAAGAACTACCGGCAGTCGACCGGTGCGGATGCGATCGGGCTCGATTGGTCGGTGCCGCTGTCGTTCGCGGCTGAGCTGCAGAAGGATGGCCCGGTACAGGGCAATCTGGATCCGATGCGGGTCGTGGCCGGCGGTGCGGCGTTGGAAAGCGGAATCGACCGGATTCTCGATGTGCTCGGAAACGGACCGCTGATCTTCAATCTCGGACACGGGATTACTCCGCAGGCGGACCCGGCTAACGTGACGGCATTGGTGTCGCGTGTCCGCGGGAGGCGATGATGGCCGAGCGCCAGACCGACAGCGGCCCAGGGAAGAGGGCGCGCCTGCGCGCCTGGATAGCCCTCTCCGCTTTTGCCCTGCTGCTGGTCGGCCTCTTCGTGTTGCAGCCGGACGATCTCTACCTCTGGATCAAGGCGCTGCACGTCATTGCGGTGATATCCTGGATGGCGGCGCTTCTCTACATGCCGCGACTGTTCATCTACCACACCGACGCGGCGCCGGGATCGGCGCAGTCCGAGACGTTCAAGATGATGGAGCAGCGCCTGCTCAAGGTCATCATGAACCCGGCGATGATGATCTCGTGGGCGCTCGGCCTCTACCTCGCCTGGAGCGTATATGGCTTTCAGGGTGGCTGGCTGCACGCCAAGCTCTTTTTCGTCGTGCTCTTGACCATCGTGCATGTGCATTTCAGCCGTGCGGTGAAAGCATTCGAGCGTGACGAGAATCGCCGTGATGCACGCTACTGGCGGCTGCTGAACGAGGCCCCAACGCTGCTGATGATTCTCATCGTCATCATGGTCGTGGTGAAACCATTTTGAATTCAATCGATTTTTAGCTGCAATAGTTGTCGCTAATTTGCGTGAGCCCCTTGCGGCGTTTCACGTGAATCGCTATTTTCACCCATCTCCTTCTTCCTGTGGCCTGACAAAGTTTAGAGCCTGCCTCCTCCTTCTCGCAGCTCCCTTACAAAAATCACGCCAACTCCCATTCCCATACGACACATGGACCCTTCATGGCTGAAATGAAGCTTCAAGAACTTAAGAACAAGACGCCGACCGATCTCCTGGCCTTTGCCGAAGAGCTCGAGGTCGAGAATGCCAGCACGATGCGCAAGCAGGAGCTGATGTTCGCAATCCTCAAGATGCTCGCGACGCAGGAGATCGAGATTATCGGTGAAGGCGTCGTCGAGGTGCTGCAGGACGGTTTCGGCTTCCTGCGCTCCGCTAACGCAAACTACCTTCCCGGCCCGGACGATATCTATATCTCTCCCTCGCAGATCCGACGCTTTTCGCTGAAGAGCGGTGACACGGTCGAAGGGCCAATTCGCGGTCCGAAAGAAGGCGAGCGCTACTTCGCGCTGCTGAAGGTCAACACGATAAACTTCGACGATCCGGAAAAGATCCGGCACAAGGTGCACTTCGACAACCTGACGCCGCTCTACCCGAACGAGCGGTTTAAGATGGAGCTCGAGGTTCCGACGTCGAAGGACCTTTCCGCTCGCGTCATCGATCTGGTAGCGCCGCTTGGCAAGGGCCAGCGCGGGCTGATCGTGGCGCCGCCGCGCACCGGTAAGACCGTGCTCCTGCAGAACATCGCCCATTCGATCACCGCGAACCATCCGGAGTGCTATCTGATCGTTCTCTTGATCGATGAACGTCCGGAAGAAGTGACCGACATGCAGCGCTCGGTGAAGGGCGAGGTGGTATCCTCGACCTTCGACGAGCCGGCGACGCGCCACGTCCAGGTTGCGGAAATGGTCATCGAGAAGGCGAAACGTCTCGTCGAGCATGGCAGGGACGTCGTCATTCTGCTCGATTCGATTACCCGTCTTGGCCGCGCCTACAACACCGTAGTGCCGTCATCCGGCAAGGTGCTCACCGGCGGTGTCGACGCCAACGCGCTTCAGCGTCCGAAGCGTTTCTTCGGCGCGGCGCGTAACATCGAGGAAGGCGGCTCGCTGACGATCATCGCGACGGCCCTGATCGATACCGGCAGCCGCATGGACGAAGTGATCTTCGAAGAGTTCAAGGGCACCGGCAACTCCGAAATCGTGCTGGACCGCAAGGTCGCCGACAAGCGCATCTTCCCGGCTATGGACATCCTGAAGTCCGGCACACGTAAGGAGGATCTTCTGGTGCCGCGGCAGGATCTCCAGAAGATCTTCGTTCTGCGCCGCATCCTCGCTCCAATGGGCACGACCGATGCGATCGAGTTCCTGATCGACAAGCTGAAACAGACGAAGACCAACAGCGACTTCTTCGAATCGATGAACACCTGACCTAGTTTCAGGTCTTTTGTGAAAAATGGCCGGGGGCGTGTCGCGTCCTGGCCATTTTCCGTTTTACGGCAATCCATTCCCTTAGCCGGATTCGCCAAAGGCGGCTGATCAGAGAAGTCGTATGCCAGTTCCACGATGATTCACGTGAAACACGTCCTGCGGCGTGTGTGGGCGGCTGGGTCAGTCGGAGATGCTTGATTTCCCATGCTGGGAGGTGCATAAGTCGCGGCGCTCTGCACCCGTGCAGAAATAGCGAGAGTTGCTCGGGCGAAAATGATGGTCCCACGACGCAACTAGCCCCACAGCGCCGCGCGTCCAATCGGACGCGCAAAGGCCGCTGTAGCACTTTGAATTTCTGCATGATTTTGCCCTTAAGTCGATTCCGATTTAAGGAATCATGCAGTAACTCTCTCAACGAGAGAAGATGAAAACCGAGCTTGCGGACAAGGTGTTGTGCTCGGGGACGCGTGGTGGCCGAATGCAGTTTACGGATACGATCTATGCACTTTCGAGCGGCGCCCTGCCCGCCGGCGTTGCCGTTGTCCGCATCAGCGGCCCGGCCACAGCCGAGGCAATTGCGCGACTTTGTGGGCCCCTGCCGCCAGCCCGCACCGCGACCTTGAGAACGATTCGGACTCGAAACGGTGAGCCGCTGGATAGCGGGCTGGTGCTTTACTTTCCGGGACCGGCTTCCTTCACCGGCGAGGATTGCTGCGAAATGCAGGTGCATGGCGGGCGGGCAGTCGTCCACGCGATATTGGAAGAGCTTGCGGAGGTTGACGGTCTGCGTCACGCGGAGGCGGGCGAGTTTTCGAGGCGCGCGTTTCAAAATGGCAAGATGGACCTGGTGGAGGTGGAGGGCCTTGCGGACCTGATCGCGGCCGAGACCGAGATGCAACGTCGCCTGGCACTCGAGCATTCGGGTGGTGGCCAGTCGGCGCTTTACGAAGGTTGGGCGCGGCGCCTGACGCATGCGCGCGCTATGATCGAAGCCGAGCTCGATTTCGCCGACGAGGATGATGTTCCGGGATCGGTCAGCGCTTCGATCTGGAAAGACATGGCGAAGCTCCGCGGTGAAATCGAGGAGCATATCGCCCAGGCGGGGCTGGCGGAGATCATTCGCGATGGCCTTAAGATCGTCATTGCCGGCGAGCCAAATGCGGGCAAGTCGAGTCTCTTGAATGCGCTGGCAAAGCGCGACGTCGCGATCGTCACGGAGATCGCCGGGACGACCCGAGACATCATCTCGGTCGACCTTTCATTAGCCGGATTCTCCGTGAAACTGTTTGACACGGCGGGGTTGCGGGAAACCGATGAGGTCATCGAACGCGAGGGAATTCGCCGTGCACGCGAAACTATCGGACGAGCCGATCTCGTGCTGCTGCTATCGGATAATCCGGCACGTTTCTCTGCGGGCGAAGCTATTCCGGAAAACGTCCCAATCATAAGGGTCGCGACGAAGATTGACCGGGACGACGTTTCGTGGCTGCCGAGCGATGCGGATATATTCCTATCAACCAGGACAGGCGCGGGCATCGCCGATCTGTTGCAGGCGCTGGGAACATACCTTCCGGACCTGGCAGGCAAGACATCCTTGTCGATGCCATCGCGGAAACGCCACGTCGACTGCCTCCGTCAGGCAAGCGCTGCGCTGGAGCGCAGCCTGTCGGCGGAGGCATTGGGGCTGGACATTCAGGCGGAGCAACTGCGCGTGGCGGGGGATGCTCTCGGCCGAATCACCGGGCGCGTCGATGTCGAGAACCTGCTCGATGTGATATTTTCAGAGTTTTGTATCGGCAAGTGAGCGACCGGTACAACGATAACGAGTCAATCGCAGCGTTTCACGTGAAACCACTTGACTCGGCGGAGTGAAATTCAGAATCAGGGCCCTGAGTAGCTGGAGCATTGGAATGTCGAGTTATGATGTCATCGTGATTGGCGGCGGACATGCCGGCTGCGAGGCCGCTTCGGCCTCGGCGCGGCTTGGCGCCCGCACCGCCCTCATCACGCATAGGCGCGACACTATCGGGGTCATGTCGTGCAATCCCGCCATCGGCGGCCTGGGCAAGGGCCATCTGGTGCGGGAGATTGACGCTCTGGACGGCCTGATGGGACGCGTCGCCGACGCGGCCGGCATCCAGTTTCGCCTGCTTAACCGTCGCAAGGGGCCTGCCGTGCGCGGTCCCCGGACGCAGGCAGATCGCAAACTCTATCGGAAGGCGATGCAGCACGCTATCGCTGCGGTGGACAATCTTTCGGTCATCGAGGGTGATGCTTTCGACCTGCTGACCGAAGACGGCGCGGTCCGCGGCGTTGTCATGAAGGACGGCCGGACCTTTCAAGCGGCAGCGGTTGTGCTCACGACCGGCACTTTCCTGAAAGGTCTGATCCATATTGGCGATCGCAAGATTCCGGCCGGTCGTGTCGGAGAAGAGCCGTCGCTTGGTCTTTCGGAAACATTGGCGCGCTTCGGCCTCAATCTCGGAAGATTGAAGACGGGTACACCGGCCCGGCTCGATGGCCGGACGATCGATTGGGACCGAGTCGGTCGCCAGGGGCCGGATGAGGATCCGGTGCCATTCTCATTCCTGACCGACGAGATCGTGAATCGGCAGATCGACTGCGGTGTAACGCGCACGACCGAAGCCACACACAGGCTCATCGCCGCGAACATCCATCGCTCGGCAATGTATTCCGGCCAGATCGAAGGCGTCGGTCCCCGCTACTGCCCGTCGATCGAGGACAAGATCGTTCGCTTTGGTGAGCGCGATGGCCACCAGATCTTCCTGGAGCCGGAGGGCTTGGACGACGACACTGTCTATCCCAACGGCATTTCGACCTCGCTGCCCGAGGAAGTCCAGGATGCGTTCATCAGGACCATCCCGGGCTTGGAGGACGTGACGATCCTGCAGCCCGGTTACGCAATCGAATACGACCATGTCGATCCGCGGGAACTGGAACTTTCTCTGGCGGTGCGAAAGGCCCCCGGCCTGTTTCTTGCCGGCCAGATCAATGGCACGACGGGTTATGAAGAGGCGGGGGCCCAGGGCTTGGTCGCGGGATTGAATGCCGCTCTTGCCGCGTCGGGCCGCGCACCGTTCCATTTCAGCCGCACCGATTCCTACATCGGCGTTATGATCGATGATCTGACGTCGCGTGGCATCGCCGAGCCCTATCGGATGTTTACATCGCGCGCCGAGTATCGGCTGTCGCTTCGAGCCGATAACGCCGACATGCGGCTGACGCCGATCGGTATCGACCTGGGCCTAGTGGGCGAGAGCCGTCGGCAGCGGTTCGAAGACTGGAGAGGCAGCTATGAGCGCGGTCGCGCGCTGTTGCAGGCTCTTTCCATCACACCGACGGAGGGTAAGCGGTTTGGCCTGAAGCTCAATCAGGATGGCCAGCGCCGATCCGCGTTTGAGATCCTGTCCTACCCCGAGCAATCGATCGACGGGTTGAAGCCGCTATGGCCGGAACTTGCGACGATCGACGGGCGTGTCGTCGAAGCGCTGGAGATCGACGCCGCCTATGCGGTCTATATGGAAAGGCAGGCGGCAGACATTGCTGGCATTCGCCGCGAAGAAAGCACCAGCATTCCCGAGGACTTCGACTATAGTCTGCTGCCGGGATTATCGAACGAGTTGAAGCAGAAGCTGACCCAACAAAGACCGCGCAATCTGGCCCAGGCAACGAAGGTCGACGGTATGACTCCGGCGGCGGTGTCGCTGATCCTCACCTGGCTGAAGCGCCAGGATCGTGAAGAGCTGCGTGTGGCGAGGCAAGCCTTACAATGAAAACGAGTCTGGCCGGAAGCTTGAACGGATTGCGTGTTTCACGTGAAACGATCGAGAAACTCGAGCACTTTGGCGCCCTGTTTCAGAAATGGGCGAAGTCGATAAACCTCGTCGCGCCGTCGACACTCGAGGATCTATGGCGGCGCCACATCGTCGACAGCCTGCAGATCTTCCAACTGGCGCCGACGCCGAAGGTCTGGGTCGATCTCGGCAGTGGCGGTGGGTTTCCCGGCGTAATAACGGCGATCTGCCTGTCGGAGCTCGCTGACGGTTGGGTCCATCTGGTCGAAAGCAACAACAAGAAATGCGCCTTTCTGCGCGTCGCGCTGAACGAAACCGGCGCCCGGGGCTCCGTGCACCCGATTCGAATCGAAAACGCGAGTGCAATCATCCCTCACTGCGACGCCATTTCGGCACGTGCACTCGCCGATCTGAGCCAATTGCTGGACTATTGCGCCCCTTGGATGCTCGGAGAAGGTGCCAATGCGGTCGCATACTTTCATAAAGGGCGGGATTACCAGCAGGAAATCGACAAAGCCGTTAGCCGGTTTCAATTCGATCTGGTAAAACATGCGAGTGTCGTCGAGCGAGATTCGGTCGTGCTCGAGATTGCAAATCTTTCACGTCGGACGAAGTGATAGGCGAGCGAAAACATGTTTGGCCCCAGAAATCGGATTATCACAATTGCTAACCAGAAAGGCGGGGTCGGAAAAACGACAACCGCAATCAATCTTGCGACCGCTTTGGCCGCAATTGGCGAGAAAGTTCTGATTGTCGACCTCGATCCGCAGGGGAATGCCAGCACCGGCCTCGGGATTCAGCGCCGCGACCGGCACCTTTCCTCCTATGAATTGATGATGGGAAGCCATTCGATCGGCGATATCGCCCAAAACACGGCGGTGCCGAATCTCTCGATCGTCCCTTCGACCATGGATCTGCTCGGCATCGAGATGGAAATCGCTCGGGAATCCGACCGGGTGTTTCGCCTTCGCAAGGCGCTCGCGGGCCATGAGGCCCTCGCCTATTCCTATGTCCTCGTCGACTGCCCGCCATCCTTCAATCTACTGACGATGAATGCGATGGCCGCCGCGCATTCCGTGCTTGTACCATTGCAGTGCGAGTTCTTTGCGCTGGAAGGCTTGAGCCAGTTGCTGGAAACGGTCGATCAGGTGCGTCGGACGGTCAATCCGAGCCTGGATATCCAGGGAATCGTCCTGACGATGTTTGATTCCCGTAACAATCTCGCTCAGCAGGTCGTGAGCGATGTCCGCACCCATCTGGGCGACAAGGTCTATCACACTTTAATTCCGCGAAATGTCCGGGTTTCGGAGGCACCCTCCTATGGCAAGCCGGCCATTCTCTACGATTTGAAGTGCGCCGGAAGCCAGGCATATCTGCAATTGGCGTCCGAAGTGATCCAACGCGAGCGGCAACGCAAGGCTGCGTAATCGTTTCGGAATCGTAATAAGATTGGATGACAGATGAACGACGACAGCTCCAAAAGGCGTCTGGGCCGCGGTCTCGCGGCGTTGATCGGCGAAATGGATCAGCCGTTGCAAGGGAGCGCCACCCCGCAGACGCCCTTCAATCCCGATCGCCGTGTGCCGATCGAGTTTGTATCGCGCAATCCCCGCAACCCGCGCCGCCAGTTTGACGAAGCGGAACTGCAGGATCTGGCGAGCTCGATCCGCCAGCACGGCATCGTGCAACCGGTCGTCGTGCGCACCGTTGGTCACGACCGCTACGAGATCATTGCCGGCGAGCGCCGCTGGCGGGCGGCCCAACTTGCGGGTTTTACCGAGATCCCGGTGATTGTGCGGGACGTGGACGATCGCACTGCGCTGGAAATCGCGATCGTCGAGAACGTCCAGCGATCCGATCTCAACCCGCTCGAAGAGGCGCTGGGCTACGAACAGCTGATCGCTGAACACGGCTATACGCAAAATGACCTCGGCGACATCATCGGCAAGAGCCGCAGCCATGTGGCGAACAGCCTGCGACTGCTGAAGCTGCCGGAACCGGTGCGTGACATGCTGTCGGATGGCAGCCTGTCGGCCGGCCATGCACGGGCGCTGGTCCCGACCTCCGACCCGGTGGCCCTGGCGCGCAATATCGTCGCAAAGGGGCTTTCGGTGCGCGAGGCCGAACGCCTGGCGCAGAACGACATCCGGGCGCAAAACGATCCCAATTTCGCCAAAGCGCCGCGCCGCGAGGAAAAGGATGCCGATACCCTGGCGCTCGAGCGCACGCTGTCAGACAGCCTCGGGCTCGAAGTTACCGTCAGCCACAAGGCGTCCGGCGGGCACCTGCGCATCGCTTATAAGACGCTCGACCAGCTCGAAGAGATCTGCCGGTTGCTGGAGCGCCGCTAACGCGTCCAATAGCGTAACGCATTGATCTTTCAGTGTTTTTCTGTTCCGCGCCTTCACAAGAAGGCGCGGCGGCGCCGTAACTGGGCAATGTCCCGGTTGTCGAGGCCGATCGGATGTGCGTGGCGCTTCGGCCAAACTGGCAGTGCATCGTGCTCCCGCCGCATCTCGACAATGCGATCAGGTGGGCGATGTCTGCGGCCTCAAAACATTGAACCGGCGGCGAATTTTCAACGCCGTGCCGACTGAACGGTGATCGCCAGGAGGTTCTGCAGAACGAGGCTATCTTCGAGGCTCGGCCGTGTACGGCTTTGATAGATCGTCGCCTGTAGCCGGCTCATTTCCCGCCGGATTGCCGGCCCGGTCCAGTGCCGAAGTGCTGCTTCGACAATCGGTTTGCGCCGGAAATGCAGGTTCCTTCCGAGGCTGGCGATCACTTGGCTCGAAGATTGGCGGCTGGCGTCTATTTCGGCGCGCATGGCGTCCAGTTGCTGGAACTGCCGCAGGCAAGCCTGGAGCACGAGAAACGGCGGCGTCTTCGACGTTGTAATCTTCCTCATGGCGTGGAGCAGCGCGTCCACGTCGCCCTTCAGCACGGCATCGACCGCATCGTCGACAGAAATCGCGCTGGCATCGCCGACGATATCGAGCACGTCGCCCTCGTCCACCATCTCCTTGCCGCGGCAGTAAAGCGCGAGTTTTCGCACCTCATTGCGCGAGGCAAGACGATCGCCGCCAAGCGCTCCGAGCAGGCGCTCGCGTGCGGCCGGGCTCAGTCGAAGCCCTGCTTCGGCGAGTTCCTGATCGATGAGCGCGTGCAGGCTGCGGGCGTCGTCGCTGTAGCAGGCGATCGACGCAATTGAACGGGCTGATTCGCCGGCCTTTCGAAGGGCAGCCCCCTTCTTAAGGTCGCCGGCCTCTATGATGAGGTAGCTGCCGGTGGGCGGCTCATCGGTAAGGATCTGCAAAGCTTCGGAAAGCGCCTTCTCGGTTGAGGCGCCGCGGATCCAGACGAGCTTCTCGCCGCCAAAAAGGCCGATGGCATTGACCTCGTCAAGCAATCGCCCGGGATCCTGCTGCAGGTCGCTGGCGTCGAGCTTGACGACGGCAAACGGGTCATCGAGCGGGATGCCGAATCTTGAAGCAAGCGAAGCGGCGCGTTCGGAAACGAGACCGCGATCGGGGCCATAGAGCAAGAAAAGCCGGTAGCTTCCAGCCGCCCTCTGCAGGAAGCCGTCGAACTCGTGCGACTTGATCTCGCTCATCGGACCCGGATCAGCGGCCGAGGGCCGCTGCGATGTCGGCGCCGATGATCTCCGCCAGTTCCTTCGCTGCGCGGTTCTCGCCGTCGCGAATGGCGCGAACCTTGGCGAATTCCTGCTGAGGGAAGTCGACCAGCGCGACGGCTGTTCGGTTGCCCGCCCTCACGGTTTCGCCGGTGGCGGTTTTAGTCAGGTTGTAGTCCGCCTTCACGACAATGCGGCCGGCTCCCGCGTCGTCATCGTCACGGTCATTATCCGTCGTGTCAAACAGCACACCCATGGTCCGGTGCGAAACGTTGAGTGCGAGATGGTACTGCGGATTGACCGGCTCGCCAGCGCCGCGCGAGGCGAGGAAGACGAGGGCGTTGCGCACCTCCTGCTCGACACGGTCGTCGGCCTCCGAGATCTCGATCGAGGCGAGTGCCACCGATGTCGAGCCGGTTGGGCCGTCGGAGTAAAGCGGCCTCACTTGGCAACCCGCCAAGGCGGTCAGCAGCAGGCCGCCCGCCAGTATCGGAAATGACCGGAGGCGAAGGGCGGCTTTATCAGACAACGACATTGACGATCCTCTGCGGCACGACGATGATCTTTTTCGGGTTGCTGCCGTTGAGCGCCGCTTTGACGGCGTCGAGAGCAAGCACGGCGCGTTCGATCGCACTCTGATCAGCGTCGCGGGCGATTGTCAAATCGGCGCGCTTCTTGCCGTTGATCTGGACCGGCAGGGTGATTTCGTTCTCGACGACCAGGACCGGGTCAAAGCTCGGCCAGGCGCGCTCGGCAATCAAGCCGTCGCCGCCGATTTCGCGCCAGCATTCTTCCGCCAGGTGCGGCATCATCGGCGCGATCAGATTGATCAGGATTGCAACGGCGTCCTTGACCGCCGCCGTGACCGCCGGATCGGTCTTGCCGCTGGCCACCTGGGTCAGCGGAGCTGCCAGAACGTTGACGAGTTCGTAGATCCGCGCGACCGCCTTGTTGAAGGCGAGCTTATCGTAGTCGGCTTCGACCGCGCGCAGCGTCCTGTGCGCGGCTTGGGAGATAGCGAGGCCGTCGCCTTCCTTGGCCGGCGAAGCTTCAATTGGGCGCAGGTTTTCCGCGGCCTCGGCGATGAGCCTCCAGACGCGCTGAACGAAACGATGAGCTCCCTCGACGCCCGCTTCGGACCAGATCACGTCGCGATCCGGCGGCGAATCAGAAAGCACGAAGAAGCGGGCCGTGTCGGCGCCGTAGGAGCCGATGATGTCGTCCGGATCGACAACGTTCTTCTTCGACTTCGACATCTTCTCGATCGAACCGATGGCGATTTCCTCGCCGGTCTCGATCAGAAGCGCGCGCCGCTCACCGTCGATTTCCTCGACGCGGACCTCGGCCGGCGTGATCCATTCGCGCTGGGCGCCCTCACCGCGGCTGTAGGTCTCGTGCACCACCATGCCCTGGGTGAACAGGCCCTTGAACGGTTCGTCGAGTGCCACGTGGCCCGTCGCCTTCATCGCGCGGGTGAAGAAGCGCGAATAGAGCAGGTGCAGGATCGCGTGCTCGATGCCGCCGATATACTGGTCGACCGGGAGCCAATGGTTGGCGACTTTCGGGTCGGTCGGATTGTCCTCCCAGGGCGCGGTGAAGCGCGTGAAGTACCAGGAGGAATCGACGAAGGTGTCCATGGTATCGGTTTCGCGCCGGGCGTCCTTGCCGCACTCAGGGCAGGCGACATGCCGCCAGGTCGGATGACGATCGAGCGGATTGCCTGGCTTGTCGAAGGTCACGTCCGGCGGCAGCGTCACGGGCAGGTCCGCCTTCGGCACCGGCACCACGCCACAGTCGTCGCAATGGATCACCGGAATCGGGCAGCCCCAATAGCGCTGCCGCGAGATGCCCCAGTCGCGCAGGCGGAAATTGACCCTCCGCTCCGCGCGCGGCGTGCCGCCCAGCATCTCCTTCTCGAGCCTCGAGGCGACCGTCTCGAAGGCTTCCTCCGTCGAAAGGCCGTCGAGGAAGCGCGAATTGATCATTACCCCGTCGCCGACATAGGCTTCGTTCTCGATCTTGAAGCTCGCCGCGTCGGCTTCCTTCGGCATCACCACGGGGATGACCGGCAGGCCGTATTTACGGGCGAAGTCCAGGTCGCGCTGGTCACCGGACGGGCAGCCGAAGATGGCGCCCGTGCCGTAGTCCATCAGCACGAAATTGGCGATATAAACCGGCAGTTCCCAGCTCGGATCGAGCGGGTGCTTTGCGCGAATGCCGGTATCGATGCCTTTCTTTTCGGCCGTTTCGAGCGCAGCGAGCGAGGTGCCGGCGCGCCGGCATTCCTCGCAGAAGGCCTCGATCTCGGCATTCTTGGCGGCGGCCTCCTTGGCGAGCGGGTGGTCCGCCGAAATTGCCAGAAACGAGGCGCCGAAAAGCGTATCGGGGCGTGTCGTATAGACGGTCAGTTCTGTCGTTCCGTCCGGAACGGTCGCGGCATCGAGCTCCCATCGCACCAGCAGACCCTCGGAGCGGCCGATCCAGTTCTTCTGCATCAGCCGGACCTTTTCCGGCCACTGGTCAAGCCCGTCGAGTGCGTCGAGCAGGTCTTGGCTGAAATCGGTGATGCGGAAGAACCATTGCGTCAGTTCGCGCTGCTCTACCAATGCGCCGGAACGCCAGCCGCGACCGTCGATCACCTGCTCGTTGGCAAGTACGGTGTTGTCGACCGGGTCCCAATTGACCTTCGACTGCTTGCGGTAGACGAGACCCTTCTCGAGGAAATCGAGGAAGAGATGTTGCTGGCGCTGGTAATAGGCCGGGTCGCAGGTGGCGAACTCGCGGTTCCAGTCGAGCGACAGGCCCATCACCTTCAACTGCGCCTTCATCGAGGCGATGTTCTGATAGGTCCAGCTCGCCGGATGTACCCCGCGTTCCATGGCGGCGTTTTCCGCCGGCATGCCGAAGGCATCCCAGCCCATCGGGTGCAGCACGTTGAAGCCGCGGGCGCGCTTGTAGCGGGCAACGACGTCACCCATGGTGTAGTTGCGCACGTGCCCCATGTGGATACGGCCCGAGGGATAGGGGAACATCTCGAGCACGTAGTATTTTTCGCGCGGGTCGTCGTTGCTGGTCTCGAAGACCTTGCCTGCATCCCATTCCTGCTGCCAGCGCGGTTCGGCATCACGCGGATTATATCGTTCGGTCGCCATGTCTTTTTCGATGTTCCGGAAATTCTGGGGGGCGCTCAGGCACCCTCATGATAGCTGCGTGACCTTCATCACGAAACCGCTTGAGCGTCAAGTTTTGAAGGGGTTGGCAGTGCACTTTGGCCATGTTTAGGCGGACAGGCCTTGGCAAGGATCGCAAGTTTCAATAAGCGGCAGAGAAGGTTTATCGTGGTCTTCGGACGTGGGAGCGCAAGGATGGAAGTGCAGGAGTGGTTGAACGATGTCGTGAGCCGGATTCGCACCAGCGAAAAAGCGGCAAAACGGCCCGACGATGCCGTCACTCTGGTCGCCGTGTCGAAAACCTTCGATGCCGACGCGATACGTCCGGCGATTGCCGCAGGCCAGCGCGTGTTCGGCGAAAATCGCGTCCAGGAGGCAGAGCGCAAGTGGCCAGCGCTCCGTCTCGAGACGCCGGATATCGAACTGCATCTGATCGGCCCGCTGCAGTCGAACAAGGCCGCGGATGCGGTCGCGCTCTTCGATGTCATCGAGACCATCGATCGCGAGAAGATTGCACGGGCGGTTTCCGCCGAGATGAAGCGGCAGGGACGCAATCTTCGTCTCTATGTCCAGGTCAACACCGGTCTTGAACCGCAGAAGGCGGGCGTCGCCCCGGAAGACACCGCCGCCTTCGTCGAGCTTTGTCGCAGCGAACTGGCGATGAAGATCGAGGGCCTGATGTGCATTCCTCCGGTCGACGAGAATCCCGGCCCGCATTTCGCGCTACTTGCGAAGCTTGCCGCCGAATGCGGTCTCGACAAGCTCTCGATGGGCATGTCTGGTGATTTCGAGACGGCAATCGCCTTCGGCGCCACCAGCGTCCGGGTTGGCTCGGCGATTTTTGGGGCGCGCTGAGGCTTTCCTATTCGCATATGACTGGGTCGGGGACCCGGAGCCGATGCCTCAGTCCGCCGCCCCCAGAGAACCCTATTACCCTTTCGTCGGGGTTCTCGTTTGCCTCCGTTGGCCTATCTTCTCTGGCCGAGGAGCCGGGCTTTGTCCGGAAAAGTCAGTGGGAGGAGAACGGATATGGCGAGCCGCTATTCCGAAGTGTACGCCGCATGGAAGGCAGATCCGCACGGATTTTGGGCCGATGCGGCCGGATCGATCGACTGGATCCAACCACCCGAGCGCATTTTCGAGTCCGAGCGCGGAACCTATGGGCACTGGTTTCCCGATGGCGTGACGAACACCTGCTACAACTGTCTCGACCGCCATGTGGAAGGTGGCCGGGCTCAGCAGCCCGCCTTCATCTATGACAGCCCCCTCACCGGCCGGATCGAAAAGATTTCCTATGCCGATTTGCTCACCGACGTGAAGGCGGTGGCTGCCGTCTATCGCAATCTCGGGATCGGCAAGGGTGACCGGATCATCATCTACATGCCGATGATCCCTCAGGCGGCGGTGGCAATGCTCGCCGCCGCGCGGATCGGCGCGGTGCATTCGGTCGTCTTTGGCGGTTTTGCCGCCAACGAGCTTGCCGTGCGCATCGACGATTGCCAGGCGAAGTTGGTCGTCTCAGCGAGCTGCGGTCTCGAACCCGGGCGCACAGTCGCCTACAAGCCGCTTCTCGATGCGGCCATCGAGATCGCCGCCAACAAGCCGGCCCATTGCCTGATTTTTCAGCGCGACATGTTCGCCGCCGACATGGTTCCGGGCCGCGACATCGACTTTGCCCGGGCGCTCGCAGCGGCGAAGGAAGCCGGCGAAGAGGCGCCCTGCACCCCGGTCGCATCGACCGATCCGCTTTACGTGCTCTATACGTCCGGGACCACGGGGCAGCCGAAGGGCGTCGTACGCGACAATGGCGGCCACATGGTCGCGCTCAAATGGTCGATGGAGCATTTCTTCGGCGTGCGGCCCGGCGAGGTCTTCTGGGCCGCTTCCGACATCGGTTGGGTGGTCGGGCACTCTTACATCGTCTATGGGCCGCTTCTCAACGGCAACACGTCCGTCCTCTTCGAAGGCAAGCCAGTCGGCACGCCCGATCCCGGAACCTATTGGCGTATCATCGCCGAGCACGGCGTCGCGGTCATGTTCACGGCGCCCACGGCATTGCGGGCGATCCGCAAGGAGGATCCCGAAGCCACTTACGTGTCCCGCTACGACATCTCGCGTTTCCGGGCGCTGTACCTTGCCGGCGAGCGGGCAGACCCGGACACGATCCATTGGGCCGAGCGAGCGCTCGGCGTTCCGGTCATCGATCACTGGTGGCAGACGGAGACGGGATGGCCGGTGGCAGGCAATCCGCTGGGCCTGGGGCTGCTGCCGGTAAAATACGGCTCTCCATCTGTTCCCCTGCCCGGCTACGACGTTCAGGTGCTCGACGATGCCGGGCACCCGGTGGGGCCAGGCACGCTGGGCAATGTGGTGGTCAAGCTGCCGCTTCCGCCCGGCTGCCTGCCGACGCTCTGGAACGCCGACGATCGCTTCCGCGCGGCCTATCTCGACGAATATCCCGGCTTCTACAAGACGGCGGATGCCGGCTATGTCGATGACGACGGCTACATCTTCATCATGGCCCGCACCGACGACATCATCAATGTGGCCGGCCACCGGCTGTCGACCGGCGCGATGGAGGAGGTCTGCGCCAGCCATCCTGACGTGGCGGAATGCGCGGTGATCGGTATCGCCGATCCGCTGAAGGGGCAGATCCCGGCGGGCTTCCTGGTGATCAATTCCAATGTTTCCCGTGAAACGTCGGAAATCGAAAGGGAAGTCGTAACGCTCGTGCGCGAGCGGATCGGGCCGGTCGCCGCCTTCAGGACGGCGATCTGCGTCAAGCGGTTGCCGAAGACGCGCTCCGGCAAGATTCTGCGGGCGACGATTCAGAAGATTGCCGACCGCCAGCCCTGGAAGATGCCGGCAACGATCGATGACCCGGCGATTCTCGAAGAGATCACCGAAGCGCTGCACGCGAAGGGTATCGGTCTGTAAGCGAGCGTCATCCCGCCACCGGGTTGACGACTGCTTTGAACCACGCGCAGAAGGCGGAAACCGCCTTCTGCCGCGAGATCTTGCTGATGAGAAAATAGCTCTCGTCTTCCAGGACGGCGATGTCGGAGAGCACGATCAGGTCGCCGTTTTCGATTTCCCGCCGGCAGACTTCGACCGGACAAAGCGCCACGCCGTGACCGGCGATGGCGGCTGTCGCCAACAGATTGAAGTCCTGGAAGACCGGTCCGCTAAGCGGCTGGCAGAGCGATAGCTCGGCCTTGGTAAGCCAATGCTGCCAGTGTCTCGTCGTCTCGTCATGGAGCAGGTCCGCTGCAGCGATCTCGTCGGGCGTGCTGATGCTGCCCTTGCGCTCGAGGTAGCGCGGGCTGGCGACCGGCCTATTGACGCGCGAAAAGAGCCGCTCGCAAGCGACACCATCCGAAGTGTCGGCGCCAAGCGTGATCAGGACATCGCAACCCGTCTCGCGCAGGCGCTGTGCGGCCATGGCGTAAACGACCTTAACCGTGATGTCGGCGTTGGCGGCAAGGAAATCGCCAAGCGCCGGGATCAGCCAGCGCGTTGCGATCGAGGGAATGCACGCAACGGTGATCTCGGACTTCGTTCTCTGTTTCAATGCCTCCGCTTCGGCCGAAACGCGTTCGAAACTGGCCGACAGGATTTCGGCCAGCCTTTCGGCTTCCGGCGCCAGACGGACACCGCGTTTTTCCCGCAGGAACAGGGGTCGCCCGAACCATTCCTCCAATTGCCGGATCTGGTGGCTGACAGCGGCATGCGTCACATGCAGCTCGTCGGCTGCGCGCGAAAAGCTCGCCAGGCGTGCTGCGGCTTCGAAAACCCTGAGCGCGCCGAGTGGTGGCATCATCTGTAAGTTCTCCTCAACGATCCGGTGAGGAATCGTCATTTGTGCAAAAAGCGAACCCAGCAGATACAGAGCTCACTGCGATCCGATCTGAGTTCGCGTCGCCGCCTTTGTCAAATTTTCTTACAGTAGGAGAGCCGCATGTTCGTGCGCAGCCTGAGGGATGTCGAAGCGACAGACTATTTCGTCGAATGGGGAAGCGGTACGAGCCATCGGCTGCTGACGCAAAAGGACGGCATGGGATTTACCGTCTGCCACACGGTGGTGCACGCCAATACGGTTTCGCTGCTCGAATACCGCAATCATCTCGAAGCCTGCTATTGCATCGCCGGCGAAGGCGAGGTCGAGGACATGCAGGGCAACGTCTTCCCGATCCGCAAGGGCGACATCTATGTGCTCGACCAGCACGACAAGCATTATTTGCGCGGCGGCCGCGACGAAGACCTGATACTCGTCAGCATCTTCAATCCTCCGCTCAAGGGAACCGAGCGACACAATCTCGACGACCCGTCAGGCTCGGCCTACTGAGCGGGCAACAAAAAACCCGGATCGCGAGATCCGGGTTTTGCGCATGCTTGCTGTCGACAAACGATCAATAGTCTTCGTCTTCGTCGTCCTTGCGATCCGACTTCAGCGACTTCAGCTTGGCGAAGACGGCATCGGCGTCGATTTCCTTCTCTTCCTCGCGGTCGAAGTTGTAGCCGAGCTTTTCGGTCTCCTGCGCTGCCTCCAGCGTCGCACCGGCCTCGGCTGCGGTCGGCAGCGGGCGGCCCTTGGAGGCGCGCTCGACTTCCAGATCGAGGTCGATCTGCGAGCAGAGGCCAAGCGTCACCGGGTCCATCGGCGTCAGGTTGGCTGAGTTCCAATGGGTGCGCTCGCGAATCTGCTCGATCGTCGTCTTCGTTGTGCCGACCAGCCGCGAAATCTGTGCGTCCTTCAGCTCCGGATGGTTGCGCACCAGCCAGAGGATGGCGTTCGGACGGTCCTGGCGCTTGGATACCGGCGTGTAGCGCGGGCCCTTGCGCTTGGAGTCCGGGACGCGAACCTTCGGTTCGGAGAGCTTGAGCTTGTGGTTCGGGTTTGCTTCGCCGCGCGCGATCTCGTCGCGAGAGAGCTGACCGGTGGCGATCGGATCGAGGCCCTTGATGCCCTGCGCCGATTCACCGTCGGCGATTGCCTTCACTTCGAGCGGGTGCAGCTTGCAGAACTGTGCGATCTGGTCGAACGACAGCGCTGTGTTGTCAACGAGCCAGACGGCGGTTGCCTTGGGCATAAGCAGTTGCTGAGCCATGGATATAGTCCTTTTGTCCGTCCGCGCCGGTGTCGCGGGCCGTAGAGTCTACCACTGATTTCCGGGAATTGAGCGCCTCTATAACGTCACTGTCGCGAAATTGCAATTCTTTCAGTACCGAATGTCCTTTTGTCTAATTGCGGGCGGGTTTTGACCTGCTATGAATCGTGACCGAAGCGGGGCGGCTGGGAGGTTGCCCCTCAAGCGGGATGAGGAAATGTGTGGTGCGGTTTTCCGCCGCGCATCCCGCTCTAATTTAGGAATCGATCACGTTCGTGATCTTGGGTCGTCCGAGCCAAAATCACAAACGTGATCTGGCCAGGAATGCGCAGGGAGGAAATACATGTCCGTAAAGACCTATCCGGTTCTGAAATCCGCCAAGAGCCGGACGCTGCTCGACAACGCGACCTATCTGAAATGGTACGAGAAAAGTGTGTCCGACCCGGACAAGTTCTGGGGCAAGCACGGCAAACGGATCGATTGGTTCAAGCCCTACACAAAGGTCAAAAACACGTCCTTCAAGGGCAAGGTTTCGATCAAGTGGTTCGAGGACGGGCTGACCAACGTTTCCTACAACTGCATCGACCGACACCTGAAGACGCATGGAGAGAAGACCGCGATCATCTGGGAGGGGGACAATCCCTATATCGACAAGAAGATCACCTATAATCAGCTTTACGATCAGGTCTGCCGCCTTGCCAACGTCTTGAAGAAGCACGGCGTCAAGAAGGGCGACCGCGTCACCATCTACATGCCGATGATCCCCGAGACGGCCTATGCCATGCTCGCCTGCGCCCGAATCGGCGCCATCCATTCGGTTGTCTTCGGCGGCTTTTCTCCCGATGCGCTCGCCGGCCGCATCGTCGACTGCGAATCCACCTTCGTCATCACCTGCGATGAAGGTATCCGCGGCGGCAAGCCAGTGCCGCTCAAGGAAAACACCGACACGGCGATCCATATCGCCGCCAAGCAGCACGTCAATGTCAGCAAGGTGCTGGTCGTGCGCCGCACCGGCGGCAAGGTCGGTTGGGCGCCCGGACGCGACCTCTGGTATCACCAGGAAATCGCTACGGTGAAGCCGGATTGCCCGCCCGTGAAGATGAAGGCGGAAGACCCGCTGTTCATCCTCTACACCTCGGGCTCGACCGGCAAGCCGAAGGGCGTGCTGCACACGACCGGCGGCTATCTCGTTTATGCGTCGATGACGCACGAATATGTCTTCGACTACCGCGATGGCGATATCTACTGGTGCACGGCCGACGTCGGCTGGGTGACCGGCCACTCCTATATCGTCTACGGGCCGCTCGCCAATGCCGCGACGACGCTGATGTTCGAAGGTGTCCCGAATTTCCCGGATGCCGGCCGTTTCTGGGAAGTCGTCGACAAGCACAAGGTCGACATCTTCTACACGGCGCCGACGGCGATCCGGTCGCTGATGGGTGCGGGCGATGATTTCGTCAAGCGCTCGTCGCGCTCGTCGCTGCGTCTGCTCGGAACCGTCGGCGAGCCAATCAATCCGGAAGCCTGGGAGTGGTACTACCGCGTCGTCGGCGAGGAGCGCTGCCCGATCGTCGACACCTGGTGGCAGACGGAAACGGGCGGCATCCTGATCACCCCGCTGCCGGGTGCCACCGATCTCAAACCCGGTTCTGCGACCCGGCCCTTCTTCGGCGTCCAGCCGCAGATTGTCGACAACGAGGGCAAGGTGATCGAGGGACCGGCCGACGGCAATCTCTGCATCGCAGACAGTTGGCCTGGACAGATGCGCACCGTCTATGGCGACCACGAGCGCTTCGTGCAGACCTATTTCTCCACCTACAAGGGTAAGTATTTCACCGGCGACGGCTGCCGGCGCGACGAGGACGGCTACTACTGGATCACCGGCCGCGTCGATGACGTGCTCAATGTTTCCGGCCACCGCCTCGGCACGGCCGAGGTCGAGTCGGCGCTCGTCTCGCACCATCTCGTCTCGGAAGCCGCTGTCGTCGGCTATCCGCACCCGATCAAGGGGCAGGGCATTTACTGCTATGTCTCGTTGATGGCCGGCGAGACCGGCAACGACGATCTTCGCCAGGACCTCGTCAAGCATGTCCGCTCGGAGATCGGACCGATCGCCACGCCCGACAAGATCCAGTTCGCGCCCGGCCTGCCGAAGACGCGATCCGGCAAGATCATGCGCCGCATTCTCCGCAAGATCGCCGAGGACGACTACGGTTCCTTGGGCGACACCTCCACGCTTGCCGATCCGGCGGTGGTCGACGATCTGATCGCTAATCGCCAGAATCGGGCGTGACATCATTTAGGCCCCGTGTCGGTCGACACGGGGCCTACTCATTCGAAAGTTCAGAATTATTGAGCCGGATTCCAATCCGCCGAGAGGGATGCCACGGCCGCTATGGCCGAGTCCGGTAACAGCGGCGGGCGAGGTCTCTGTTCTCTGAGAGATCAAGTTCCATTCGCACTCGGAACAATCCTTGCCGGCCCGGAATCAGAAATCGATCGCCCGCCCTTTGATCTCCCAATCGCCGAAGCGGGCCGGATCGAGGCCTCCGCGACCACCAAGCTCGGTCGGCATGACTTGTGGCTCCGCCGTCCGCCGTCTCTCCTCCGCTTCCTTCAGCGCGCGCAGCGCGGCTGCCGGCAGCGGGCGTTTGGGGCGATCGGGCGCATTGTCGTTGTCGTTCTGCATCTGGCGGTCCGGCTTTCCGTAACGATATTGAACAGCGGGAGATTTATCCCCATCATATAAGCGCTTCCGTGCGAACGGAAACCCTGATTCACGTGAAACGTTCGGGCAAGTTGAACGGAACGAAAGCGGCTGCAAACGCTTTTCCACCCAATCGCCGAACGATACGGATATGCCTGGAGCTCATCCATGAACCTCATGCGCACCGCAATGCTGCTTGCCGTCATGACCGTCATCTTCATGGCCGTCGGCTACGCCATCGGCGGCCGGGGCGGGATGATGATCGCCCTTGTCGTGGCCGCCGGCATGAACTTCTTCTCCTACTGGAATTCCGATCGCATGGTGCTCGCCATGTACCGGGCCCAGGAAGTGGATGAACGCACCGCGCCCGAATATTACGGGATCGTCCGGGATCTGGCGCAGAATGCTGCTCTGCCGATGCCGCGCGTCTATGTCATCGACAGTCCGCAGCCGAACGCCTTTGCGACCGGACGCAATCCCGAAAATGCCGCCGTTGCGGCCTCCACGGGCCTGCTGCACTCGCTCTCCTATGAGGAAGTCGCTGGCGTCATGGCGCATGAGCTTGCGCATATCCAGTATCGCGACACCTTGACGATGACGCTGACGGCGACGCTTGCCGGCGCGATTTCGATGCTCGGCAACTTCGCCTTCTTCTTCGGCGGCAACCGCGACAACAACAATCCGCTCGGCTTCATCGGCGTACTTGTCGCGATGATCGTCGCGCCGCTCGCGGCGATGCTGGTGCAGATGGCGATCAGCCGTACCCGCGAATATTCCGCCGACCGGCGCGGCGCGGAAATCTGCGGCAATCCGCTCTGGCTTTCCTCGGCACTCCAGAAAATCGCCGGTGCCGCTCATGTGATCCACAATGACGACGCTGAGCGCAACCCGGCGACCGCGCATATGTTCATCATCAATCCGCTTTCCGGCGAACGAATGGACAATCTCTTCTCGACCCATCCGAGCACCGAAAATCGCGTTGCGGCGCTGGAGGAGATGGCGCGCGGGATGTCGATGGGCTCGACGCCGCCAGTCCGTACTGATAATCCCGTGCGCAAATCGCGCTCTGTCCCGAAAACCGGCTGGGGTCGCGGTGGTTCCGAACCGCCCAAAGGTCCCTGGTCCTGATGCCCGAAGACAAGAACGATTCACGCCCGAAACGAACCCGAGCTCACAAGGCGCTGCCGAAGACAGCGCAGCGCAGCGCTGGCGCCGCGATAGCGGAGAAGCCGGGTTTGAAGAGCCGCCAGGCGGCTGCCAAGATCTTGGCAGCCGTCGTCGACCGCAAGACTTCTCTTGACGGCATGCTCGATCAGGAGCACGGCAATCCAGCCTATCGCGAACTCAATGACGCCGACCGTGCACTCGTGCGCGCCATCCTCAATTCGGCGCTTCGGCACCTGCCGCGCATTCGGGCGGCAATCGACTCTCTGCTGCAAACGCCGCTGCCTGAGGGCGCGCGTGCGCTCGACCACGTGCTGACGACTGCCGCGGCGCAAATTCTCTATCTCGACATTCCGGATCATTCCGCTGTCGACCTTGCCGTGGAGCAGGCGCAGGCCGATCCGCGCAATCGCCGCTTCGCGAGCCTCGTCAATGCTGTTCTTCGCCGGCTTTCGCGTGAAAAGGACGCCATTCTCGACAAGGTGAAGACCATTCCGGCGATGCCCGACTGGCTTTACGATCGGCTTGTGGATCGCTACGGGCGGGAACAGGCCGAGCGCATATCGGCAGCGCAAGAGGTTCCAGCCGCAATCGATCTGTCGGTGAAGTCCGACCCCGCCGCCTGGGCCGAGCGCCTTGGGGGAACGGTTCTTCCGACCGGCTCCGTCCGCCTTGGAACCTTCTCGGGCGCCATTCCGGCCTTGCCAGGCTTTTCGGAAGGGGAGTGGTGGGTCCAGGATGCGGCCGCCTCCATTCCGGCGCGCCTCTTCGGCGATCTTAGAGGCAAGAGCGTCATCGACCTCTGCGCGGCGCCGGGCGGCAAGACGGCACAGCTTATCCTCGCCGGAGCAAAAGTGATGGCGCTCGATCAGTCGTCCAGCCGCTTGCGGCGTCTGAAGGCCAATCTCGCCAGGCTCGGCCTCGAGGCGCGGACGAAAGAGGTCAACATGGCTGATTTCGAACCGGAGGAACTCTTCGATGCGGCACTGCTCGACGCCCCCTGCTCCTCCACGGGAACGACACGCCGCCATCCGGACGTCCTCTGGACGAAGGGGCCGGAGGACGTCGAAAAGCTCGCGGTGCTGCAGGAGCGTTTGCTGCGTCAAGCGCTGTCCGTGGTGAAGCCCGGTGGGCTGGTGGTCTTTTCCAATTGCTCGCTCGACCCGCGCGAAGGCGAGGAGGTGGTCGCACGTGTCGTCGGGGATGGCGAAGATTGCGAGCGCGTGCCGATTGCTGCCGCCGATTGGCCTGATCTTGGCGAGGCGATCACAGAGCGCGGAGAGTTTCGCACGACACCCGCCATGCTACCGCTCGGGCCGCCGTTCACCGGCGGGCTCGACGGTTTCTATGCCGCAGTGCTTCGCCGCAAGCGCGCTACTGCATGATTCCTTAAATCGGAACCGATTTAAGGACAAAATCATGCAGCAATTCAGGGTGCTATAGAGACCTTTGCGCGTCCGATTGGACGCGCGGCGCCGTAGGGCATCGGCCGATATCGGCGCAACAGCCGCCGTCAAAAGACTGTTTTGCCGCGACATTGACGCTATCGGGCCGTCGGCCTATCAATTTCGACAGGATTGATAAAAGTTTAATGATCTTTCCGGCACCATCTGCTGGAAAGGGATTCTGGCGCAAGCCGGGCATGCGCTCCAGCGCCGCGCGTCATTTCGGACGCCAAAGGCCGCTGTAGCACTTAGAATTGCTGTGTGTCCTTAAAACGGAGTCGATTTAAGGACACATGCAGTGGCCTCAGGCGCTTCAAAAGGGTCCGTTGCAGGAATAGGGAAACCGACGGGCGCTGATGGTGTTTTCCGGTAAGCAAAGGCTTCTTTACCTGTATCTGCGGGAAGGCTGGCGTCGATTTTCGCGCCGCATCGCGCTCGGCCGCCTGACGGCTATGCGCTTTGCCGGGTCAACGCCCGACCGGCTGATCGTTGCGCCGACCGATCTGAGGGCGATCGATCCCTTCGTTGCGGAAGAGATTCTTGAGGGCCGCTTTCCGCTTGCCGGCCGCGTGCTCGATACCGAAGGCGAATCCCCCTTCGAGATCGATTTGCCGTCGCACGAATTTGCAGTCCGGCTCCATTCCTTCGGCTGGCTGCGGCATCTGCGCGCGATTCGCGACGATGCGGGCTATGTCAGGCTCCGGCAGATCGTGGACGACTGGATCGGCAGCCACGGCCGCAGCATCGGCGACATCTCATGGGAGGCCGACGTGATCGCCCAGCGCATCATCGCCTGGCTGTCGCATTCGCCGGTGGTGCTCAGAAACGCCGAACACGGGTTCTACCGCCGCTTTCTGAAAAGCCTGGCTTTCCAGGTTCGCTACCTCCGGCACATTGCGGATACGGTCTGCGACGGCGAGGCGCGCCTGCGCGTGCGCATGGCGCTCGCCATGGCATCCGTGTCGATGCCGGCCTCGCCTTCCGCGATCCGCAAGGCCTCCCGCAATCTCGATCTGGAACTCGATCGTCAGATCCTTCCGGACGGAGCGCATTCCTCGCGCAGCCCCAGGGCGGGGCTCGAGCTTCTGCTCGATCTGCTGCCGCTCAGGCAAACCTACGTCAATCTTGGCCACGATGTGCCGACGCGGCTTATTCCCTGCATCGATCGGATGTATCCGGCCTTGCGCTTCTTCCGGCACCAAGGCGGCGAACTCGCGCTTTTCAATGGTGCGACCTCCGTTCTGGCACACGAGCTCGCCTCGGTGCTGCGGTACGATGAAACGGCCGGCGAGCCGTTCCACTCGATGCCCCATGCCCATTATGAGCGGCTGTCGCTCGGTGAAACCGTTGTCATCATGGATACCGGGCGCCCGCTTTCGATCGACCTTTCGCGCAGTGCCCATGCGGGCTGCCTCTCCTTCGAGATGTCGTCGGGCCGAAACCGCTTTGTCATCAATTCCGGCGCACCGAAGTTTGCTGGCGAACGATTTCGGCAGATGGCCCGCGCGACCGCAGCCCATTCCACGGTCACGGTCAACGATACGTCCTCGTGCCGCTTTTCCCAATCGCGTTTCCTGGGGCCGATCATGACGTCCGGGCTCTCGACGGTGTTGGTCGAGCGAAGGGACGAGCCGGGCCGCATCGAGTCCGTCTGGGCCAGTCATGACGGCTATCTCGCCTCCTTTGGGCTGCTTCATGAACGCGATATCAGCGTCTTGAATGGAGGCCGGCTGCTTCGTGGACGCGATCGGCTTTCGCGAGGGGATGGCGGCGATCCGCATGCGGCCAATGCCGTTGCCCGCTTTCACATCCACCCGGCGATCGCGATGCGACGGGCGAGCGACAGCGAGATCTATCTGGTCGCGCCGGATGGCGAGGCGTGGCTCTTCGCCTGCCGGGATGGGGAAGTAGCGATCGAGGAGGATATCTTTTTCGCCGATCCCTCGGGCGTGCGGGCCTCGTCGCAGATAGCCGTCACCTTCGACGCTGCTGCACAGCCGGAAATCCAATGGACCCTTACCCGCGAGAGCTAGCGAGAGCCAGATCGTCGCCTATTTTCCGCTCCGGGCGGTGCCGAAGGTTCCTTCACGGGGCAAGCTATGCTAACGGGCAGCCATCCCAATCGCCGGCACCTTTCTCCCCAAGCGTCCGGCGCCGCCAAAGGAGCATGGTTGATGGCTGTCGCCTCCAAGAAAATCCCCGCCCCGGACGAAGTCCGGATCCGCACCGCCCTCCTCTCGGTTTCCGACAAGACCGGCATTGTCGAGCTCGCGCGTGCTCTTCACGAAAAGGGCGTGCGCCTTGTTTCGACCGGCGGCACGCACAAGGCACTGTCGGACGCCGGGCTTCCCGTCAGCGACGTTTCGGAGTTGACCGGCTTTCCGGAGGTCATGGACGGCCGCGTCAAGACGCTTCACCCCGGCGTTCATGGCGGCCTGCTTGCCATTCGCGACGACGCCGAGCACGTGGCGGCGATGGACAAGCACGGCATTGCCGCCATCGACCTTGCCGTCATCAATCTTTATCCGTTCGAGGAGGTTCGCGCCAAGGGCGCCGACTATCCGACGACGGTCGAGAACATCGACATCGGCGGTCCGGCGATGATCCGGGCTTCGGCGAAGAACCATGCCTATGTCACCATCGTTACCGATCCTGCCGACTACGCGCCCCTCCTCGAAGAGATCGCCGGCGGCACGACGCGCTACGCCTTCCGCCAGAAAATGGCAGCGAAGGCCTATGCCCGCACGGCAGCCTACGATGCCGCGATTTCCAACTGGTTCGCCGACGCTCTCGATACGCCGATGCCGCGCCATCGCGTGATTGGCGGCGTACTCAAGGAGGAAATGCGTTACGGCGAAAACCCGCATCAAAAGGCGGGCTTCTACGTGACCGGTGAAAACCGGCCGGGGGTTGCGACCGCGACGCTACTGCAGGGCAAGCAGCTCTCCTACAACAACATCAACGACACCGACGCCGCCTTCGAACTCGTGGCCGAGTTCCTGCCGGAGAAGGCTTCGGCCTGCGCCATCATCAAGCACGCCAACCCCTGCGGCGTTGCAACCGCGCCGTCGCTTGCGGAAGCCTACCGCCGGGCACTCGCCTGCGATTCCACCTCGGCCTACGGCGGTATCATCGCACTCAATCAGGAGCTCGACACCGAGACGGCGGAAGAGATCGTCAAGCTCTTCACCGAAGTCATCATTGCGCCGTCCGTCAGTGACGAGGCGAAGGCGATCATCGCGCGCAAGCCGAACCTCCGGCTGCTTGCGACCGGCGGCTTGCCTGATCCGCGCGTGCCGGGTCTTTCCGCAAAGACGGTCGCCGGCGGCCTGCTCGTCCAGACGCGCGACAACGGCATGGTCGAGGATCTCGAACTCAAGGTCGTGACCAAGCGCGCACCGACCGCGCAGGAGCTCGAAGACCTGAGTTTCGCCTTCAAGGTGGCGAAGCACGTCAAGTCGAACGCGATCGTCTACGCCAAGGACGGCCAGACGGCCGGCATCGGCGCCGGTCAGATGAGCCGCGTCGATTCCGCCCGCATCGCCGCCATCAAGGCGGAGGAAGCCGCCAAGGCGCTCGGTCTCGCCGAACCGCTGACCCGCGGTTCTGCGGTCGCATCGGAGGCGTTCCTGCCTTTCGCCGATGGCCTCCTGTCGGCAATCGCCGCCGGCGCCACCGCCGTCATCCAGCCGGGCGGTTCGATGCGCGACGAAGAGGTGATTGCCGCGGCAAACGAGCACAACGTTGCCATGGTCTTCACGGGCATGCGCCATTTCCGGCATTGAGCCGGTTGATACCGTTCACGAACCCGTCGCGAAAACCCTCGCGGCGGGTTTTCATGCCGGGCGATGCGCCGGATAGGGTGTGCGCAGAAGGATGGCGAGACCCACGGCGAGGAAAGCGACCAGCGCCATCATGCCGATGCGCGCGGAATCGGCCATCACGGTGATCGTTGCGACGGAGGCGGGGGCAAGGAACGAGGTCGCGCGTCCGGAAAGGGCATAGAGGCCGAAGTAACGGCCGGCTTCCTCAACCGCAACGCTTCGGGCGAGGTAAGAACGGGACGAGGCCTGAACCGGTCCGAAGGCGATGCCGACCAGGAGACCGTAAAGAATATAGGCCTTTTCCGCCGCCGTGCCGAAGAGACCGCCGGAATCTTCCATCGGAAGCGTCAGCAGCCCGAACAGCGTGAAGCCGGGGCCGGTCGAGACGATGCCGAGCGTGGCGATGGTGAGACAGATAAGGCTCAATACCACGATCGTCTTCGAGCCGAGCCGGGCATCGAGCCCGCTTGCACAGAGGCAGCCGCCGATCGCGACGACGTTCAGGATGATGCCGTAAATGCCGAGTTCCATCGTCTGCCAGGCGAACATTCCGGCCGCGAAGGTGCCGCCGAGCGCCAGCAGGCCATTTACACCGTCCTGAAAGATCATCCGGGCGATCAGGAAGCGCAGGATCCCGGACCTCTCCTTCAGCTCTCTGAGCGTGCCCTTCAACTCCGAAAGCCCCGTAGCGGTGGCCCTGCCCAACGGCATCGCCGCCTTCGTCGCATCCGGCGTGAAGAAGAACATCGGCAGGATGAAGATCAGGTACCAGACGGCCGAGATTGGTCCGGTGATACGAGCGTCTTCTCCTCTGGCCGGATCGAGGCCGAAAATCGGGTCGAGTCCGAGTGTCGTCTTGCCCGTCGCGGGATTTCCGGCAATGAGCGCAACGACGGCGATCAAGACGATCATGCCACCGAGATAGCCGAGCCCCCAGGCAATGTTCGAGACGCGGCCAACCTCCCTCTCGCTCACCAGCCGCGTCATCATCGAATCGTTGAAGACAATCGAAAATTCGGCGGCAACGGTCGCCAGAGCGAGGAAGATCGCGGGATAGAGGATGGGCGAGCCCGGCGCGGCGAACCACAGCATGGCGAGCGAGACGATCTTGATGACGGCGAAGAAGCCGATCCAGGGCTTGCGCGGTCCGGTCGCGTCGGCGATCGCGCCGAGCACCGGCGAAAGGACCGCGATGATGATGCCCGAGACAGTGAGCGTATAGCCCCAGACCGCCTGCCCATGCACAGGGTCGGCCGTGAGCCGGGAAACGAAATAGGGTGCGAAGATGAAGGTGGTGATGACGGTGAAGAAAGGCTGCGCGGCCCAATCGAACAGCATCCAGCCGATGATGCCGAGGCGTGAAGCCCTAGACTGCCCTCTCGCTTCGGCCGTAACGTCCAATTTCCCCTCCCGGCATTTATCAGCCCTCGCCGATGTTTGGCGAGGGCTGATAACGCGTTGAAATCGCGATTAAACCCGAAGCGGAATCAGTCCTCCGGGCCGATTGCCCGGATGGGACTGTGTCATTTCGCCCTGGCGCGTGCAAGGTCGTTGAGCAGGCCAGCGGCGACAGCAATCTTGGCGAGTGTGGTTTCGCCCTTCTCGGTGAGCAGCTTCAACTGCTCGCCGACACTAGAGACACGTTGGCGATCGCTGTCGTGCCAGGCGAGCACGGGATTACGTTCACCCTTCTGCCCGACGAGCGCCGCGATAGTGATGTCGTGCCTTGCGACGCCAATATCCGCGACGGCGCGCGAAAGCGCCATCGCCTCGAACTGCTCCGTGGCCGGAACCCGATCGGCGGCTGCGAGCAGCCGGTTGATTCCGAGGTTCTCCGTCACGGTGAAATAACTCTGCGCGGTGCGGCTCAGCGTTTCCTTCGTTTCGGTGGAGATTTGCATGATCTCCGGCACAAGGGTCATCAGTGACAGTTCGGCAATTTCCTCCGCGAGCTTTGCCGGTACGCCGCTTTCGATGAAGGTCGCGGCCTTCAATCGTGCTTCTTCGGCTCCGGACATCGCGGCACGCATCGTGCCACGCAGCTTTTGCAAGCCGTCACGCAGACGCGAAACCGCATCCGAAACCGGGCCGCTCGCGGCGCGCGTGCGCAAAGCCTTTTCGGTGACGAGGGCGAAGATGCGGCTCACTTCCTGATAGAGCGCATTCTGGACAGCGCCGCTGATCCGGTTGTCGAGCGCGTCGATCTCTCCGTAAATCCGCTGCAAGTCGAAACCGTCGAGCGCCAGCACGGCCGCCTTGACGACGTCGCTGGAAAGAAAGCCGGTCGTATCCGTCAGGGTTGAAACGAAGGCGGGGCCACCTCGGTTGATCACTTCGTTGCCGAGTACCGTCGCGATGATCTCACGGCGGAGCCGGTGCCCGCGGATGTCGCCGGCATAGGTCTTGCGCATCTTTGCCGGGAAATAGCGCTCGAGCGTCGCGGTGAAATAGGGATCGTCCGGCAGATCGCCGACGATCAGCTCGTCGAACAGCACCAGCTTTGCATAGGATAGCAGCACACCGATCTCGGGGCGCGTCAGCGGCTTGCCCGCCTGGTAACGCTCGCTCATGGCGAGTTCCGTCGGCAGGGTCTCGACCTTGCGGTTGAGGTGGCCATCGGTCTCAAGCCGCGCCATCAGCCGTGCAAGCGACGTGCGGTTCTGGAGCCCCTGCATTTCCGTGAGCGAGATTGCCAGCGATTGCTGGTAGTTGTTGCGCAGCACGAGATGCGCCACCTCGTCCGTCATCGACGCCAGAAGGGTGTTGCGCTTCGGCCTCGTCAGACGATCATCCCGCATGGCCGAGGCTAGCGCGATCTTGATGTTGACCTCAACGTCGGAGGAATTGACGCCGGCCGAATTGTCGATCGCGTCCGAATTGCAGCGCCCGCCGGCGAGTGAGAAGCCGATGCGGCCCTTCTGGGTGACGCCGAGATTGGCGCCTTCGCCGATCACGCGGGCACGCACCTCTTCCGCTGTGACACGGATCGCGTCGTTGGCGCGGTCGCCGACCTCGGCGTCCGTTTCGTTGCTGCCGCGCACATAGGTGCCGATACCGCCGAACCAAAGCAGGTCGACCTGGCTCTTGAGGATGGCGTTCATGATCTCGAAGGGGGTCGCCTTCTGCTTGTCGATGCCGATTGCCGCCATCGCTTCCGGTGTCAGTGTCACGGACTTCTCGGCGCGCGAGATGATCATCGCGCCCTCAGACAGCGTCTTGCGGTCGTAGTCCTGCCAGCTCGAGCGCGGAAGTGCGAACATGCGTTTGCGCTCGGCGAAGGAGAGGTCGATATCCGGATTCGGATCGATGAAAATGTCGCGATGGTCGAAGGCGGCGATCAGCCGGATCTTCTCCGAAAGCAGCATGCCATTGCCGAAAACGTCGCCGGACATGTCGCCGACGCCGGCGACGGTGAAGGGCGTCGTCTGGATGTCGATGTCCATTTCGCGGAAATGACGCTTGACGGCTTCCCAGGCGCCGCGGGCCGTGATGCCCATTTTCTTATGGTCGTAGCCCGCCGAGCCGCCGGAGGCGAAGGCGTCGTCGAGCCAGAAGCCGGCTTCCTGGGCAAGCCCGTTGGCCGTGTCGGAGAAGGTCGCGGTTCCTTTATCGGCCGCGACGACGAAATAGGGATCATCGCCGTCGAGCCTCAGCGTATCGGCTGGCGGCACGACATCTTGGCCGACGATGTTGTCCGTCACCGAGAGCAGCGTGCGGACATAGGTCTTGTAGGCCTCGGTGCCGGCCTTGAAAATTTCATCGCGTGTACCGCCGACAGGCAGCTGCTTCGGGTAGAAGCCGCCCTTGGCGCCGACCGGCACGATGACCGCATTCTTGACCTGCTGTGCCTTGACGAGGCCGAGCACCTCGGTGCGGTAGTCCTGCGCCCGGTCGGACCAGCGAAGGCCGCCGCGCGCCACCTTGCCGAAGCGCAGGTGCACGCCTTCGACCTCGGTGCCATAAACGAAGATCTCGCGGAAAGGCCGAGGCTCAGGCAGGCCGTCGAGCTGCTTCGGGTCGAGCTTGAAAGCAAGGACGGCGCGGGGCTTGCCGTCGGCATCCCTTTGGAAATAGTTGGTCCGGAGCGTCGACTGGACCACGTTGACGTAGCGGCGCAGGATCTGATCGTCGTCGAGGCTTGGCACGGCCGAGAGCGCTTCCTCGATGGCCGAGAGCAAGGCATTACCCTTCTTCGTGCGCGCCTTCACCTCGGTCTTCGGATCCATGCGCGTCGCAAACAGCCGGAAGATATCGGCAGCGATCGCCGGATACTTGTTCAGCGTGTCGGCGATATAGCCCTGCGAATAGGTGATGCCCGCCTGGCGCAGATAGCGCGCATAGGCGCGCAGCACCGTGACTTCGCGTGCGGTGAGGCCCGCAAGCAAGATCAGTCGGTTGAAAGTGTCGTCCTCGATCGTGCCGTTCCAGGCGGCGAGGAACGCCTCTTCGAGCGCCTGACCGGTCTTGGCGAGGTTCACCGCATGTCCGTCACGGTGAACGAGCTCCATGTCGTGCAGCACGACGAGCCGCTGTTCTTCCGCATGGGAGGTGACGCCGATGTCGTAGGTCTGCTCGCTGATGACGCGGAAACCGAGATTTTCGAGGAGCGGCACGCGACGCGAGAGCGAAACCGGATCCTCCGCGTGGAAGATCTTCAGCTCCAGTGCGTCCGGCCTTTCCTGCTGCTTATGATAGAACGAGATGCGGATCGGGTCATCGACCTTGCAGGCGGCGATATCGTGGAGGTCGTCATAGGCCTCCGCCGGCGTGAACGCCGCCTGATAGGCTTCGCCAACCGAGATCTCGATGCCGTCCTTGCGGGCAAGCAGGTTGAAGCGATCGGTCCAGCGGGTGACGATGCCGCGAACCGCCTCCTCGAGCTTGGTCTGCGGGACACGCGGCGTCTTGCCGGCGTAGCGGCCGATAATGAAATGAACCCGCGCCAGCCCGCCTTCGGGGAAGGCCGGGTAATAGGCGGAAACGCGGCCGTCATAGACCGTCTTTAGATAGTTGCCGATCTTCTCGCGCACAGCCGAGTCGTATTGCTCGCGCGGCACGAAGACGAGGACCGAGACGAAGCGATCGAAATGGTCGATGCGCGGTAAGACCTTGATGCGCGGCCGGTCGCTGAGTTCGTTGATCTGCTCGCAGAAGGCGGCGAGCAGGCCGACGTCGATCTGGAAAAGGTCGTCGCGCGGATAGGATTCCAGCGTATTTGCCAGCATCTTGCCGGAATGGCTCTGGGGATCGTAGCCGAAATAGTCAATGATCTTTTCAATCTTGTGCCGGAGCAACGGTATTTCCGAAGCCTGGCGAGTATAGGCCGTCGAGGTGAAGAGGCCGACAATGCGGAGTTCCCCAACCACGTTGCCGGAGGCGTCGAAGCGCTTGACGCCGATGTAGTCCATATAGGCGCGGCGGTGGACGACGGATTTCACATTGGCCTTGGTGACGATCAGGAACTCGGGTCCCTCAAGGAAGGCGATGATTTCCGGCGTCGTCAGCACGGCATCCTTGCCCTGGCGCAGCACGCGGACGTCCGGGTTGGAGAGAAGGCCGAGGCCCCTGCCCTTGCCGCGTTCGACCGTCGCGTTATCGCCCTTGCCGGAATAGGTGTATTCCCGCATTCCGAGAAAGGTGAAATTGTTGTCCCTTAGCCAGCGAAGGAACGCGAGCGCCTCGTCACGATCACTCTTCTTGCGCGACGCATTGTAGTCCTCCAGATCCTGCATGGCCTGGTTGAGCAATGTCGTCATCGCCGGCCAGTCGTGAACGGCCTGATGGACCTGCTCCAACACGTCGGCAATGCGCTTGCTCAGCGAACGTGCTTCGAGCGGCGCGAGCTTGTTCAAGTGGATCTGGATATGGCTCACCCGGTGCGCCGGATCGCTTTCCTCGTCCGGATCGAACGGCTTGATGGGTTTGCCCGGTTCCATGACCAGAATGGGATGGATCGCGAGGTGGATGTCGCGGTGCGTGCTCGTCACCTCGCCCATGACCGAATCATAGAGGAATGGCATGTTGCGTTCGGTGATAGCGATGATCGAGACATCGGTGCCGCCCGGAGCAACCCCCGGCACGGTTTCGACCGAAACCTGCGGCTTGCCGCCGTCCCAGCGTGCGAGTTCCTTGCGCGCATGCGCCGCGGTCAGCGCCAGCATGTCGGCGGTGTAAAGGTCGAGGTCATCGTTGCTTGCCCCGCCGAAGAGGATCTCGGGCGCCAGCGCCTCGGCACCGATCTTGCTTGCAGCCGCCTTTGCCGCGTCGATATGCCTGTCCCGCTTTGGATTGTATTTCACGCCCATGAACTCTCTCCCCATTCGTGATAGACGAGCCTATCAGAACCATGGCCAATGGCGACCGTTTTATGCTCGATTTCGGCAAAATCGAGCCAAAGTTTGGAGAAATTCACGCGATTTCGACCTAAATCCATTTAAATCGAAGGCGATTTTGCAAAAATTGCTCGAAAAACCTTAGAAACGAACGAAAACGCCGAAGTCCTGTTTCGCCCCCGTCTGTAGCCCCCTGTTGACAGGCCTGTAACAGTCGGGCGATCACACTTTGATTCGAAGAAATGGAACTGCCCGATGCCCGAAATGCCTGCACCCGGCGCCGTCATCGTCATTTCAAGCCATGTGGTTCGCGGCACCGTTGGCAATCGGGCCGCGGTCTTCGCGTTGGAGACGCTCGGGCATCGCGTCTGGGCCGTGCCGACGGTGATCCTGCCGTGGCATCCGGGTCACGGCCGCTCGACACGGGTGGCGATCGCCGACACGGACTTCCAGTCGATCATCGATGATCTCATCGATGCACGCTGGATCGGTGAAGTCAGCGCCGTTCTATCGGGCTATCTCTGCTCGCCGGGCCAGGTCGACGGCGTGGCGCAACTGGTGACGGCGTTGCGCCAGCGCAATCCCGAGCTTCTCTACGCCTGCGATCCCGTCATCGGCGATGACAACAGCCTTTACATTTCGGCCGAGATCGCGGCCGCGGTGCGCGACCGTCTGCTGCCGCTGGCGACACTTGCGACCCCCAACCGGTTCGAGCTCTCCTGGCTCGTCGGGGCGGCACTTGAAACGAATACGGCGATCCTCGACGCGGCACTCGGTCTCGGACCTTCACGGGTGCTGGTGACGTCGGCGATCCCCATGATGACCGGCGGCACGGGCAATCTCTACCTGTCCGGCAGCCATGCGCTGCTGGCCGAGCACCGGTTGGTCGACAATCCGCCGAACGGCACCGGTGATCTGCTCGCCGCCGTATTTCTGGCGCGGCTACTCCAGGGGCTGCCCGAAGAGCGGGCGCTGCAGATGGCGACCGCCAGCGTGTTCGAGATCATTGCGCGCACTGCCCGGCGCGGTGCCGACGAACTGACGCTCGAGCAGGACGCGTCGAGCCTTGCAACGCCCATGGCCATGGTGCAGATGCGGCGCTTCTTGCATCCAAGTCAGGTGCGGAAGAAATAGCTGCGGATATAAAAGAAATGGCTCATAAGCGCACTTCGCCCTTTCAGGTCCGCGACGGTCGCTGTAACACTTCGACGCTTCATTGGTCCCTACAGCGCCGCGCGTCTCACTCAGACGCGCAAAGGTCGCTGTAGCACTTTGGATTGCTGCATGATTTTGCCCTTAAATCGATTCCGATTTAAGGGATCATGCAGTAGGGGCGATGCAGCAATGAATGAGTGAATGAGGCGGGGTTATCGATGGATAAGCAGGGCTTTCCGGAACATCTTCTGACCGGCTACCGCAATTTCATGAGCGGTCGTTTCAGCGAGCAGCAGCAACGATACAAGACGCTTGCCGAGAGCGGCCAGAAGCCGAGGACGATGGTTATTGCCTGTTGCGATTCTCGAGCCGCACCCGAAACGATCTTCGACAGTGGTCCGGGAGAACTCTTCGTCGTCCGCAACGTCGCCAATATGATGCCGCCATACGAGCCGGATGGGCATTATCACTCGACCTCTGCCGCGCTCGAGTTCGCGGTTCAGTCCTTGCGCGTCAGCGACATCGTCGTCATGGGACATGGGCGCTGCGGCGGCATCAAGGCGGCGCTCGATCCGGATGCGGAACCCTTGTCCCCCGGCGATTTCATCGGACGGTGGATGAACCTGTTGAAGCCTGCCGCCGAACAGATCCAGAGCAATGAATTCATGACCCAGGCGGAACGTCAGCGGGCACTCGAACGGGTGTCGATCCGCAATTCGCTCGCCAACCTGCGCACCTTCCCCTGTGTCCAGATTCTGGAGGCAAAGGGCAAGTTGCAGCTTCATGGTGCCTGGTTCGACATCTCGACCGGGGAGCTTTGGGTGATGGACGCCAAGACCGGCGATTTTGCGCGACCAGGCATGTAAGCGGCGGGCATGTAAGCGGCGGGCATATAAGAGCCCGGTCCTTTCAAACCGGGCTCGCTCGATTTTCTGTTGGACGCAATCAGTAGCCGTCAATCTCGGCGCCGATGATGGCGATTGCCTGCTGATAGACGCTGGCCGCGTTCCATCCCTGGATTGCAGCGTAATTGACTTCGCCGGGCTGATAGCCGCCGCCCGGTTGCCAACCGTGACCGCGCAGGAAGTTTGCCGTCGAGGCGAGTGCATCCGCCTTGGAGCGGACCATGTCGATATGGCCGTCGCCATCGCCGTCGACGCCAAATCTCAAGACGTTGACTGGCAGGAACTGGGTCTGTCCAATCTCGCCATGGGCCGCGCCCCGCGCAGCCGGGCTCAGATCGCCGCGCTCGACGAGCTGGAGCGCCGCGTAGAGCTGGTTCGTGAAATAGTCCGAACGCCGGCAGTCATAGGCGAGCGTCGAGACGGCCGAGAGCGTGTGCTCCTTGCCCATGAACGTGCCGAAGCCGGTCTCCATGCCCCAGATCGCGATCAGCGGACCGGCCGGCACGCCGAAGCGCTGCTCGATGCTGTCGAAGAGCCTGACGTTCTGCGCGCGCATCTTTTTGCCACGAGAGATGATCGTCTGGCCGCCGCGCTTCTGCATGAACTGGTCGAGCGAGAGCTTGAAGCTCTTCTGGCCGCGGTCGGCGCGGATCGTCGCCCTGTTATAGGCAACACCGGAGAGCGCTTGGTCGATGACCGCGGGGCTGATGCCATTGCCGGCGGCCTGTTGTTTGAACTCGGCTACCCAGGCTTGAAAGCCGCTGGCGTCATTGCCGCATTGAGCCGCTGCCGCGGTCGCGGGAAGGATCGCCGCTGAAACCAGGGCCGCAAGCCCCGCCACTACGCACTTTGCCCTGTGCATGAAATACCCCGTATTTGCCCGAACAATCACTTGTCTTCAAAAAACGCCGGCTTCTGCCGGCCTACTGGTCCCGTTCGGGACGTCATGTTTCACGTGAATCCGCCCAACATCGGCGGAAGAACCAATGGTAAGCCCCGCGGGGTCCTTTGGCGGACCGGGCGGGGCTTCAATTCAATCCCGAGCGGGGCCGATCAAGCGGCCTGCTTGCGTGGCTTGACGAGGCCGCGGTTGACGAGCAACTCGGCGATCTGGATGGCGTTGAGCGCGGCGCCCTTGCGCAGGTTGTCGGAGACGACCCACATGTTGAGGCCGTTCTCGACCGTCGCGTCCTCGCGGATGCGCGAAATATAGGTCGCATCTTCGCCAGCGCATTCGTAAGGCGTCACGTAGCCGCCGTTTTCATGCTTGTCGACCACCAGGCAACCCGGCGCCTCGCGCAGGATCTCGCGTGCCTCGTCAGCGGTAATTTCGTTCTCAAATTCGATATTGACCGATTCCGAATGACCGATGAAGACGGGAACGCGCACGGCCGTGCAGGTCACCTTGATCTTCGGATCGAGCATCTTCTTGGTTTCCGCCAGAACCTTCCACTCTTCCTTGGTGTAGCCGTCTTCCATGAACACGTCGATGTGCGGGATGACGTTGAAGGCGATGCGCTTGGTGAACTTCTTGCTCTCGATCGGATCGGCAACAAAGACGGCGCGGGTCTGGTTGAAGAGCTCGTCCATGCCATCCTTGCCAGCGCCGGAAACCGACTGATAGGTGGAAACGACGACGCGCTTGATCTTGGCGCGGTCATGCAGCGGCTTCAGCGCGACGACGAGTTGGGCCGTCGAGCAATTCGGGTTGGCGATGATGTTCTTCTTGGAAAACAGCGTGATTGCATCCGGGTTGACTTCCGGGACGATCAGCGGAACGTCGGCGTCGTAACGCCAGGCCGAGGAATTGTCGATGACGACGCAGCCCTGCTGGCCGATCTTCGGCGAATACTTCTGCGAAACCGCGCCGCCGGCCGACATCAGGCAGATATCGGTGTCAGAGAAATCATAAGTTTCGAGGTTGGAAACCTTCAGCGTCTTGTCGCCATAGGAAACTTCGGTACCGATGGACCGCGACGAGGCGAGCGCCACGACTTCATCGGCGGGAAAACCGCGTTCCGAAAGGATGTTCAGCATCTCCCGGCCGACATTGCCGGTGGCGCCTGCGACTGCAATCTTGAAACCCATGATCTAAGCTCTCTTTCTGTCTCTCCTCGTCTGGTGGAGGGGGAAACCGCGCGGGAGGCCCGCTAGGTTTCCTGTCCCCGGCCGTACCGGGGAGAGAGCGGAGGGCCAGAGACGTCAGACGGTTTTCGTCGTCGTTTTGGCCGTTGTTTTGCTAGCGAGCGAGAAATGGCGAGCCTGCGCGGCGGCAAGTGCCGGCAAGATCGACGCTGCGATGGACGGACCGTTCGGTCGCATGGCGGTTTCCTCGTTCGCCGCTGCTCATACGCGGTTTTCGGCAAGAGTCAAGCCGCAGCCGGTGCCTGCCGCGATCGCTTCCCGGCAGTCATCGCCGAAAGAGCGAAAGCCGCGCCACACTTTCGCGTGATCCCGTTCCGGCGGCGCGCCCGATCGCCGCATTAGACGAAAGTCATAAGCCCAAAGCATCCCTGCCTCGGTCGCCGCTTTTCTGACATCCTCTCATCAGGCGCACCACGACCGGGCGTTCAGGGAGGAATATTCGGTCGGGGAATGGGCGCTCCAATATGCCGATTTTGGAGTGGAGGATCATCAAAATGGCGAATGTCGCAACAATGGACGGCGCAAAAGCCCGTCCTATGACCGGCGAGGAGAAGAAGGTCATCTTCGCTTCATCGCTTGGTACCGTCTTCGAATGGTACGACTTCTATCTTTATGGCTCGCTTGCCGTTTATATCGGTGCGACCTTCTTCAGCTCGTACCCCGAAACGACGCGAAACATCTTCGCCCTGCTTGCTTTTGCTGCCGGTTTTCTGGTGCGCCCCTTCGGCGCGCTCGTTTTCGGACGTCTCGGTGACCTCGTCGGTCGCAAATATACGTTCCTCGTTACAATTCTGATCATGGGTCTTTCGACATTCCTCGTCGGTATCCTGCCGGGCGCCGCGTCGATCGGTATTGCCGCTCCGATTCTGCTGCTTGTGCTGCGTATGCTTCAGGGCCTGGCTCTCGGCGGCGAATACGGCGGTGCTGCGACCTACGTGGCCGAACACGCGCCGCATGGGCGCCGCGGCTATTTCACCTCGTGGATTCAGACCACCGCAACGCTTGGCCTGTTCCTGTCGCTGGTGGTCATCCTGCTCGTCCAGTTCCTCGTCGGCAAGGAAGCGTTTGCCGCCTGGGGCTGGCGCATTCCGTTCCTGGTCTCCGTTGCGCTTCTTGGTGTTTCTGTCTGGATCCGCCTGAAGATGAACGAATCGCCTGCCTTCAAGAAGATGAAGGAGGAGGGCAAGGGCTCGAAAGCGCCGCTGTCTGAAGCCTTCGGCCAGTGGAAGAATGCCAAGATCGCGCTTCTGGCACTTTTCGGTGCCGTGGTCGGCCAGGCTGTCGTCTGGTATTCGGGCCAGTTCTACGCTCTGTTCTTCCTGACGGGCGTCCTCAAGGTCGACGGTCAGTCGGCGAACCTGATGGTTGCCGCCTCGCTGCTCCTCGGCACCGGCTTCTTCGTTTTCTTCGGTTGGCTTTCCGACAAGATCGGTCGCAAGCCAATCATCATGGCCGGCCTGCTGCTTGCAATGCTGACCTATTTCCCGCTGTTCAAGGCACTGACCTGGGCCGGTAACCCTGCCCTTGCCGAAGCGCAGGAAAGCGTCCGCGCGACGGTCACCGCCGCACCGGGCGACTGCAAGTTCCAGTTCAACCCGACCGGAACGGCGAAGTTCACCACCTCGTGCGACATCGCGACCGCCTTCCTGACCAAGAACTCCGTTCCCTATGACGTTGTGACCACGGCCGCGGCGGGAACGCCGGCGACCGTCAAGATCGGCGAAACGACGATCAACAGCTACGATGCGGTTGCTGCCGGCGACAAGGCGAAGTCCGAGGATGCAGCCTTCAGCAAGCAGGTGAACATGGCGCTTCAGGCTTCCGGCTACCCGCTGGTGCGTGCAGCGGCGAAGGTTCCGGAATCCAAGCTCGACGCCTTCGTCGCGGCCAATCCGGAACTGGCGCTTGACGCGGCTGCTGTCCGCGCCGGCGAGAAGACCATGGTACCGGCCGACAAGCTGATTGCCGACAAGCTGCTGACCAAGGAAGAGGTCGGCGGCACCACGGAAATGGCGGTCTATTCGATCGACAAGGGTGGTGTTTTCTCGATGGTGGCCGACCCAGCCCGCGTCAACTGGACGACGATCATCGCCGTGCTGACCGTGCTCGTCATCTACGTGACGATGGTCTACGGCCCGATCGCCGCGCTTCTGGTTGAACTCTTCCCGACCCGCATCCGCTACACCGGCATGTCGCTGCCTTACCACATCGGCAACGGCTGGTTCGGCGGTCTGCTCCCGGCAACGGCCTTTGCGATGAGCGCGGCCCAGGGCGACATCTATTATGGCCTCTGGTATCCGATCGTCTTCGCCGGCATCACGCTGGTCATCGGCCTCTTGTTCCTGCCGGAGACCAAGGACCGCGATATCCACGCCATGGACTGACGAGCCAATACCACGACGCGGGATGTGGAACCTTTCCTCATCCCGCCGACGAACTCTCCCGACTCCGGCGCGGCCCTCCGCGCCGGCTTTTTATTTATCCCCTTGCTGTGAACTCGCGTTTTTCGGCGCCGGCCAGCCACCCGCGTCCAGCCGGAAGAGCCAGCCTTGCCGGGCGAAAACGAAGGCGACCATAACCGCGACCCAGAGGCCGAGCAGGAGGCCGGCGGCGACATCGCTCGGATAGTGCGCGCCGACGATCACGCGCGAAATGCCGATCACCAGCGCCATTACGAGGAACAACGGCCGCAGCTGCGGCACCAGCATCGCGAAAGCGCCGAAGAACGCGCCAGCGGCGGTCGAATGGCCGGAGGGGAAGCTTTCGAACAACCACTCGCCGGTGAAGGGTGAGAGGCTGTAGGCGCCGTAATCGGCGAAGAGTTCGGGGCGTGCGCGGCCGATCAGAAATTTGAGCCCATGCACGACCGTGCTCGCGGTTCCGACCGTCAGCAGGAAATAGGCGGACAGATTGCGCGCGGTTCGGGCCTTGTGCCGAACCGCATCTTGGCTCGAGGCGCGTCGGGCAATGAAGGCGATGAGCAGCAGGAAGGCCGAGGCGTAGATCATCCAGGCGGCGCTACCGATATCGGTGATCGTCCGGTTGAAGTCGACGATCTCGTCTGGCAGGCCCTGCGCCCATTGCGACAGTTGCGGATCGAGAGGCGCAAGTGCCAGCACGAGGATTAACGTGGTCAGCAAGATCCAGCCGGTGGAAGCAAGCGCCTGGTTCATATTTGCTCCGTCCTTTTCTTCCGCATGTGAAGGCGAGCGGGAGGAAATCAAGATGCCGCAATGAAAAACACCCCCGAAGAGCTCTTCGGGGGTGTTTGCTACGGAAACCGTCAGCTGCGATGGACGTTCGCCCCTGCCCGCCGGATCAGGCCGAAAGCGCCTTGAACTCGGCGAGGATCGCGTCGCCCATCTCGCCAGTGCCGACCTGGCGCGCGCCCTCGCCCATGATGTCGCCGGTGCGGATGCCTTTGTCGAGCACGTTGGCGATCGCCCTTTCCAGGTTATCGGCTTCCTTCACGAGGTTGAAGGAATAGCGCAGGCACATGGCGAAGGAGGCAATCATGGCGATCGGGTTGGCAATACCATTGCCGGCAATGTCCGGTGCCGAGCCGTGCACGGGCTCGTAGAGCGCCTTGCGCTTACCGGTCTTCGGATCAGGCGCGCCGAGCGAGGCGGAGGGCAGCATACCGAGCGAGCCCGTCAGCATGGCGGCGACGTCGGACAACATGTCACCGAAGAGGTTGTCGGTGACGATCACGTCGAACTGCTTCGGCTGGCGCACCAGCTGCATGCCGCCGGCATCTGCCAGCATGTGCTCCAGCTGCACGTCGGCATATTTCGCCTTGTGCGTTTCGGTGACGACCTGGTTCCAGAGCACGCCGGATTTCATCACGTTGCGCTTTTCCATCGAGCAGACGCGGTTATTGCGCGTGCGGGCGAGCTCGAAGGCGACGCCGGCGATGCGCTCGATCTCGTAGGTGTCGTAGACCTGCGTGTCGATGCCGCGCTTCTGGCCGTTGCCGAGGTCGATGATCTCCTTCGGCTCGCCGAAATAGACGCCGCCGGTCAGTTCGCGCACGATCAGAATATCGAGGCCTTCGACCAGCTCCGGTTTCAAAGACGAGGCGTTGGCAAGCGCCGGATAGCAGATGGCGGGCCTCAGATTGGCGAAGAGCTCCAGATCCTTGCGCAGGCGCAGGAGGCCGGCTTCCGGGCGCACCTCGTAGGGTACCGTATCCCACTTCGGTCCGCCGACCGCGCCGAAGAGCACGGCATCGGCGGCGAGCGCCTTCGCCATGTCCCCTTCCGAAATCGCTGCGCCATGGGCGTCATAGGCCGAGCCGCCCACAAGGCCCTCATCCGTCACGAAACCGGCATTAAGCTCGGCATTCATGTAGGCGATGATTTTGCGGACTTCCGCCATGGCTTCCGGGCCGATGCCGTCGCCGGGCAGAAGGAAGAGATTGCGCACAGTCATGGAAAGTCCTTCTCGAGGGGAAAACTCGCGCGCGTTCTTAGCGCAACTTCGTATCGAGGGAAATCTTTGTGACGAAAGAATTGTGCGCGCCGGCTCACCCACCCCTTCCCGTTTCCGCTTGACGGAATCACGCGCGGACGCTCGAATGGCCGGATTGCAACCGGGGATTCGAGATGTCCGAGACGCTTCTTGTCGGTGCCTTTCTCGCAGCGCTTTCCTATACGCTGATCCCCGGCCCCGCCTTTCTGGCGCTGCTGGGCATCGGTGCCGGCCAGGGCCGGAAGGCCGGCGCGCTGTTCATGGGCGGGCATCTCGCCGGCGACATTGTCTGGTCGACACTGGCGCTTGTTGCGATCGTCGGTGCGCGATCGATCGGCACGGCGATCTTCGATGTTCTCGGCCTTTTCTGCGGCGGCTACCTCGCCTGGATCGGTTGGACTGCCCTTCGGGCCCGGCCGAAGGGCGAGAACCGCGCCCTGCTGACGGTGGAGCGACCGCTGCGCCGCGGCCTGATTTTCGGGCTCACCAATCCCAAAGGCTATCCGGTGGCACTGGCAACGTTCACGGCGCTGCTTGCCGGTTCCGCCAATGCGCTCGAGTTCAACGCGTTGCCGATGCTGCTCGCCGTGTCGCTGGTCGGGTTCCTCGTCGCCGACCTGATTTTGATCGCGATCATTGGCGCGTCCGTCGTTCGCCGCTTCTATCGCCGTCACGAGCTGGCCATTGTCCGGCTCTCCGGCCTCCTGTTCATCGGCTTCGCCGCGCAGGCGGTATGGCATGCGGCGCCCGGTCTTTTCGGCGTGCGCAAGCCTTGACGTCGGTCAGATTGCCAACCACTTCAAACGTCTCCGCCGGCACGCCGACGCTCTCCTGCGTCCGCCGGTCCTGCATGCGAAAGGAATCCCGATGACTGCAAGCGCCTCGCTCAACCCTGCCCTGGTGAACTGGACCGGACACGAAGGCCTGCCGCGCTTCGATGCGGTGAAGGACGAAGATTTCGCACCCGCCTTCGACGCTGCGCTCGCAGCCCACGAAGCCGAAATCGATGCGATCGCCCAAAATCCGGAACCGCCGACTTTCGAAAATACGGTCGTCGCCCTCGAAATCGCTGGAGACGAGCTTTCGCGTGTCTCGGCGCTTTTCTGGAACAAGGCCGGCGCCCATACCAACGACGTGATCCAGGCGCTCGAGCGCGAGATCGCGCCGAAGATGTCGCGGCACTATTCGAAGATCGGCATGAATCCGGCCCTGTTCAGCCGCATTGACACATTGTGGGAGAAGCGCGAAGAGCTCGGCCTCGATCTTGAGGCGACGCGCGTCCTCGAACGACACTGGAAGGGCTTCGTCAAGTCCGGCGCCAAGCTCGACAAGCCTGAGCAGGAGCGGCTTGCCGCCATCAACGAGAATCTTGCCGGCCTCGGCGCCAAGTTCGGCCAGAACGTGCTTGCCGACGAGAAGAACTGGGCGCTGTTGCTGACGAGCGACGAGGAACTCGCCGGTCTTCCGGAATTCCTCAAGGATGCCATGGCGGCCGCCGCCCGCGACCGAGGCGAAGAGGGCAAATACGCGGTTACCCTGTCTCGCTCGATCATCGAGCCGTTCCTGACCTTCTCCGACAATCGCGAGCTTCGCGAGCAGGCATTCAGGGCCTGGACGGCCCGCGGTGAAAACGGCGGTGAGACCGACAATCTCGGCATTATCGCCGAGACGCTGGCGCTCCGGGCCGAGAAGGCAAAGCTGCTTGGATACGAGAATTTCGCGTCCTTGAAGCTCGACGACACCATGGCAAAGACCCCTGATGCTGTGAACGGCCTCTTGATGCAGGTCTGGGAGAAGGCAGTGGCTCGCGCCCGCGAGGAGGCGGCGGATCTTGCCAAAGTGATCGCCGCTGAAGGCCGCAATCACGAGGTCATGCCCTGGGATTGGCGCCACTATGCGGAAAAACTGCGCGCCGAAAGGTTCAGCTTCTCGGAAAGCGAGCTGAAGCCCTATCTCCAGCTTGAGAAGATCATCGATGCCTGCTTCGATGTCGCCCGTCGCCTCTTCGGCGTGACGGCCACGGAGAAGAAAGGCGTTCCCGCCTATCATCCCGATGTCCGCGTCTTCGAGATCCGCGACGCGTCCGGCAAGCTGGTCGCGCTGTTCCTCGGCGACTACTTCGCCCGTTCCTCCAAGCGTTCCGGCGCCTGGATGAGTTCCTTCCAGTCGCAGCACAGGCTCAAACTGAAGAATGGCGACATCGGCGAAATTCCGATCGTCTACAATGTCTGCAACTTCGCAAAGCCCGCCGACGGCAAGCCGGCCCTGCTCTCGATCGACGATGCGCGCACGCTGTTCCACGAATTCGGCCATGCCCTCCACGGCATGCTCTCCAACGTCACCTATCCTTCCGTAGCGGGCACCGGCGTTTCGCGTGATTTCGTCGAGCTGCCTTCGCAGCTTTTTGAACATTGGCTGACCGTGCCGGACATTCTCAAGACCTACGCGGTGCATTATCAGAGCGGCGAGCCCATGCCTCAGGCCTTGCTCGACAAGGTGCTGGCGGCGAGAACCTTCAATTCCGGCTTCGCCACCGTCGAATTCACCTCCTCGGCGCTGGTCGACATGGCCTATCACACCGCGGAAACCATCGCCGAGCCGATGGCCCTGGAAGCGGCGACGCTGGAAAAGATCGGCATGCCGAAATCGATCGTCATGCGCCACCGCAGCCCGCATTTCCTGCATGTCTTTTCGGGCGACGGTTATTCCGCCGGCTACTATTCCTACATGTGGTCGGAGGTGCTCGACGCCGACGCCTTCGCCGCCTTCGAGGAAACCGGCAATCCGTTCGATCTTGAGACCGCGCGGAAGCTCAAGGACAACATCTATTCGGTCGGCGGTGCCGTCGATCCGGAGGACGCCTACAAAGCCTTCCGTGGCAAGCTGCCGAATCCGGATGCGATGCTGAAGAAGAAGGGACTGGCGGCTGTAGCGCCGCCCTCGCCTGCCACTTAGATCAGGATGATTTTAGGTCGATCATAAACGTGGACGATTCTAATAAGTTAGAGCGGGATGCGGGCGGAAACCGCTTACACTTTTCCTCGTCCCGCCCTAGTCCGCCTGTTCGACGCCGAGGACGGCGAGAAAATTCTGCATCCGTGCAGCCGCCAGTTCCGGCTTGTCGAGCACATTGGCCCGGTCGGCGAGGCGGAAGACGTCGGCATAGTGGAGAAGTCCGCGGGCGGACTGCAGGCCTGCCGGCAGGGTGAAATGGCGCTGGTGGCCGTTCAGCCAGGCGAGGAAGACGACGCCGGCCTTGTAGTATTGCGTCGGCGCCTCAAAGATCTTGCGCGACAAGGGCACGGTCGGCTCGATCACACCGCGGAAGGTGGTGACATCGCCCTCTGTCAAGGCGGCAAGCGCCTTCGAAGCCGAGGGCGCCACGGCGTCGAAAATACCGAGCAGCGCATGGCTGTACTTCTGGCCGTCCCCTTCGATCAGTTCCGCGTAGTTGAAATCGTCGCCGGTGAAGCAGAGCACGCCCTCCGGAAGGCCGTTGCGCAGCGCGACTTCCTTGGCGTTGTCGAGCAACGATATCTTGATGCCTTCGACCTTGGCGCTGTTGTCGGAGATGATCGACAGCACCGTTTCAAGCGCTTCCTCGAAATTCTCCGATCCCCAATATCCCCTTAGCTGCGGGTCGAACATGTCGCCGAGCCAGTGCAGCACGACCTTGTCCTTGGCCTGGCGCAGGATATGGCCGTAGACACGACGGTAGTCGTCGGCCGATCGTGCAACGCGGGCCAGAGCACGGCTTGCCATCATGATCGCGCGGCCGCCCTCAGCCTCGACGAAGCCGATCTGCTCCTCATAGGCGGCGATGACGTCCTCGATCAAGCGCGCCGCGTCGGGAGAAAGATGGTCGGTGCCGGCGCCGCAGGCGAGATCGGCGCCCGCAACGCTTTTGGCCTCGGCAAGCGAACGGCGGATCAACTCCTGCGCGTCCGGCCAGGCAAGACCCATGCCGCGCTGGGCAGTGTCCATCGCTTCGGCGATGCGGAAGCCGAGGCTCCAGAGGTGATGGCGAAAGGCCATCGTCGCTTCCCAGTCGATTGCCGGCCTTCCCCAAGGATCGCTGTCGCGCTGCGGATCGGAAACGACATGCGCGGCCGCGTAGGCGATGCGGTTGAAGGTCGGCACCGTGCCTGGCCGGGCGATCGGCGTTCCCTGGAGCCGGTAGTGTTCGAGCGAGCCGTCTTGGCGCGGCAGGAGCAGGCTGGTCATGAGCGGGTATCCTCCTCAGGTTTGCGCCATGGGATAATTTAGAACGTTCCAAATATCAAGGTCGAAAATCATCCGTCGTATCTGATTATGATTGGTTTGGATCTCGCCAAGGATCCGTCGCCATTCGCGCGGAAGGGTTGTCGCGCAGCTTAAACCACGGAAGTGATGACAATATTGCCGTCTGTTGTCGCGTTGTCTGGTTCTCGAGAGCCGGATGCGGGTCGCTGAAAAAGTGAACGAAAGCCTCTTGACGAAATTGGAACGTTCCAATTATTAAGAACGAAAGAGATGAAATGGCGGTCGGGAGGATATTAATGGCAAAGGAGCGGGTGACGGTTATCGACATTGCGCGCGCCGCCGGCGTGTCGAAGTCGACCGTGTCGCTCGTCCTGCAGGGCAGCTCTCTCGTCAACGAGGCGACGCGGGCCAAGGTGAACGCGGTGATCCGCGACCTCGGCTATGTCTACAATCGCAGTGCCGCCAACCTGCGTCAGGCGAAGTCGAAGATCATCGGGATCGTCGTCAATGACCTGACCAACAGCTTCTTCGCGGAGCTCGCCGTCGGCGTCGACGCGGTCGTGCAGTCCGCGGGCTTCGTCCAATTCCTTGCCAACACGGGGGAGAAGCGCGAGCGGCAGCGCGAGGTCATCGCGTCGATGCGCGAGCATGGCGTGTCAGGGCTCATCATCTCGCCGGCGCGCGGAACGGACGCCGCCGATCTCGCGCCGCTTGTCGAGAGCGGCATTCCCGTGGTGCTCGTCGTGCGCGACATTGCCGGGGCGGGCGTTTCATCGTTGATCTCGGATAATCGCGCCGGGGCGCTGGCGGCGGTCCGCCACCTGGTCGCGCGCGGCCATCGCCGCATCGCCTTTCTCGGCGGCTTTGCCGACACCGCGGTCTTCGAGGCGCGCATGCGCGGCTACCGCGACGCGCTCCGCGAGGCGGGCCTTCACGCGGAAGATAAACTCGTCATCGGCTCCGCGCCGTCGCGCGCCGGCGGCGTGACCGCGATCGAACAAGCGATGATGCTGGAGGATCGGCCGACCGCGGCGCTCTGCTTCAACGACGCCGTCGCCTTCGGGGTTTGCGACGGCCTCAGGGCGCGGCGGCTGGAGCCGGGCGCGGATTTTGCCGTGATCGGCTTCGACGACGTCATCGAGGCGAAGACGGCGGTGCCGGCGCTCACCACCGTCTCCGTCGATCCGCAGGGCATGGGCGAGCGTGCGGCGGAATTGCTCTTGAAGCAGATCAAGGCTGGTCGTGCGGAACCGGAGGCAATTGTCAGTCCGGTGCGGCTCGTCATTCGCCAGAGCTGTGGCGCCGCCGTCGAGCGCAAAGTGAAGGAGGTTTCGTCATGATTCGCTGGGGATTGATCGGTGCGAGCACGATCGCGCACGAATGGGTGATTGGCGCCATCCGCGCCGCTGGAGGAGAGGCCATCTCGGTGATGAGCTCCAGCGAGGAGCGCGGCCAGGCCTATGCGGCGGAAAACGGCATCGCCAAGGCCGTCACCAGCGTCGCTGACCTCGTCGGCGATCCGGATGTCGATGCCGTCTACATCTCCACCACCAACGAACTGCATCACGACCAGGCGCTTGCGGCGATCCGCGCCGGCAAACACGTGCTCTGCGAGAAGCCGCTGGCGATGAACCTCAACGATGCCTGTGAAATGGTGCTGACGGCGTGCGAGGCTGGTGTCGTGCTCGGCACGAACCACCACTTGCGCAATGCCGCGACCCATCGGGCCATGCGCGACGCAATAGCCGCAGGCAAGATCGGCCGACCGATCGCGGCGCGTGTCTTTCATGCCGTCTATCTGCCGCCCCATCTCCAGGGCTGGCGACTTGACAGGCCGGAAGCGGGCGGCGGCGTCATCCTCGACATCACGGTGCACGACGCCGATACGTTGCGCTTCATCTTGAACGACGACCCGATCGAGGCAGTGGCGATCAGCCATAGCGCGGGCATGGGCAAGGAGGGGCTTGAGGACGGCGTGATGGGGGTCTTACGCTTCCGTTCGGGTGTCATTGCCCAGTTCCACGATGCTTTCACGACGAAATATGCCGAGACCGGGCTCGAAGTGCACGGCACCGAAGGCTCGCTGATCGGCCGCAACGTGATGACGCAGCGGCCCGTTGGCACGGTCGTGCTGCGCAACGAAGAGGGCGAGAGCGAACTGCCGCTCGACCACAGCAATCTCTACGAAACGACGCTTTCCGCTTTTCATGCGGCAATCGAAGGCAAGGGCGCCCCCTCCGCCACCGGCGAAGACGGCGTTTGGTCGCTGGCGACCGGCCTCGCGGTGCTCAAGGCGGCGGCGACTGGCACGGCCGCCGCAATCGAAACGGGACTTTGAATTCCATGAACAAGCATATTTCACCGGCGGAAGCGGCAGCCCTGATACCGGACGGCGCGGTCGTCTCGGTCTCCTCCTCAAGCGGACTCGGCTGCCCGGACCTGACGCTGAAGGCGATCGGCGAGCGTTTCGACGCGACCGGCCACCCGCGTGACCTGACGACGCTGCATCCGATCGCAGCCGGCGACATGAGTGGGATCAAGGGCGTCGACTACATCGCCAAGAAGGGCCTGCTGAAAAGGATCATCGGTGGCTCCTATCCCTCCGGCCCGTCGAGTGCCGAGCCGCCGCTGATCTGGCAGCTGATCGGGGCCAACGAAGTGGCGGCCTACAACATTCCTTCCGGCATTCTCTTCGACATGCATCGCGAAGCGGCGGCGAAACGCCCGGGTGTCATGACCAAGGTAGGGCTCGATACCTTCGTCGACCCGTCGCGCGAAGGCTGCGCCATGAACGCGTCCGCTGCGGCGGAGCCGGTGGTGAAGAAGATTAGCTTCGAGGGCGAGGACTGGCTTTATTTCAAGGCGATCGCGCCTCAGGTGGCGATCATCCGGGCGACGACGGCGGACGAGCGCGGAAACCTCACCTACGAACATGAGGGCGCCTATCTCGGCGGGCTCGATCAGGCGCTCGCCGCCCGCAACAACGGCGGTATCGTCATTGCCCAGGTCAAACGCATCACCAAGGAAGGCTCGCTGAAGCCCCATGACGTGCGCGTGCCGGGCGTGCTGGTCGACTATGTGGTCGTCGATCCGGACCAGAAGCAGACGACGCAAACACTTTACGATCCCGCCATTTCTGGCGAGATCTTCCGCCCGCTCGACAGCTTTCGCGTTCCCGAATTCAGCATCCAGAAGGTAATCGCCCGCCGCGTCGCGCAGGAACTCGAAACGGGGAGTGCGGTCAATCTCGGCTTCGGTATCTCCGCCAACGTACCGCGCATCCTGCTGGAGGAAGGCCTGCACGGCGCGGTCACCTGGGTGATCGAGCAGGGGGCGGTTGGCGGCGTGCCGCTCCTCGACTTCGCCTTTGGCTGCGCGTCGAATGCCGACGCCTTCATGCCGTCTCCTTACCAGTTCACCTATTTCCAGGGCGCGGGCTTCGATGCCTCGCTGCTCTCGTTCCTGGAAATCGACCGCACCGGATCGGTCAACGTGTCGAAGCTCAGCTTCCGCCCGCACGTGACGGCCGGCGCCGGTGGCTTCGTCGACATCACCGCGCGGGCGAAGAAGATCGTCTTCTCGGGCATGTTCAACGCCGGCGCGAAACTCTCGGTTGCCGACGGCAGGCTTGTCATCGAAAGGGAAGGCAAGCTGAAGAAACTCGTCAATGCGGTCGAGCACGTCACCTTCTCCGGCCGCCGCGCGGTCGAGCAGGGGCAGGACATCACCTATGTGACCGAGCGCTCAGTGATGAAGCTGACGCCCGACGGCATCGTGCTCACCGAAATCGCCCCCGGCGCGGACCTGCAGGAACATATCCTCGACCAGTCGGAATTTCCGCTGATCGTCTCCGACCAGCTGAAGCAGATGGATAGCGCGCTGTTCAACGAGGCGCCGCTCGGTCTGACGCTGCCGGCGAAGGCCGCGCGGAAAATTGCGGGAGGCGCGCATGGCTGACGAACGCATTCGGATCGAGGTCGAAGGCGCGGTCGCGATCATGACCGTGTCGAGGCCCGAAAAACTCAACGCCTTCGACATCGATATGCTGAAGGCGCTCGCTGCCGCCTGCGATGCGGTCGAGGCGAACCGCAATGTGCGCGTCGTGATCCTGACCGGTGAGGGCAAGGCCTTTTCCGCCGGCGGCGACATCAGGGCCTGGGGCGGCATGGATGCCGCTGCTTTCGGCCACGAATGGGTGCGCTTCGGCCACCGTGTCTTCGAGCGGCTTGCCACCTTGCGCATGCCGGTGATCGCGGCGCTCAACGGCCACGCGCTTGGCGGCGGGCTGGAACTGGCGGCGGCCGCGGATATCCGCATCGCCGAAAAACAGGCGAAGATCGGCCTCCCCGAAACAAGCCTCGGCATGGTGCCTGGCTGGTCTGGCACGCAGCGCCTGATCTCCCGCTTCGGTGCGCAGATCGTGCGGCGCATGGTGCTCGGCGGCGAGATGTTCTCCGCAGAGGAGGCGAGGGCAGAAGGGCTGGTCGATGCCGTGGTCGAGACCGGCACGGTCATGGTCGCGGCCCGGGACTACGCCGCCCGCATCGCGACACGCGGGCCGGCGGCGCTCGAAATATCGAAACTGATGATCGCTTCGGCGAACGGGGAGGACAATGGCGCGGCGGTCGAGGCGCTCGGCTCGATCCTTGTGGCCAAGACCGGCGATCTCAAGGAGGGCGTCGCAGCCTTCAGCGAAAAGCGCGAAGCGCGCTTCAAGGGAGAATGGTGATGACGGTTCTGGTGAGACCCAAGGCACTCGGCGACTACAAGATCCGCGAATTCCGAATGCTGATCGACGGCAAGTGGGTCGATGGCGCCGAAGGCCGCACGATCGAGCGGGTGGCGCCAGGTCACGGCGTGACCGTCAGCCGCTACCAGGCGGCGACGAAGATCGATGCCGAACGTGCGATCGCGGCGGCCAGGCGCGCCTTCGACGACGGTCCCTGGCCGCGCATGACCGCGTCGGAGCGGTCGCTGACCCTGCTCCGCGCCGCCGACATGATCGCCGCGCGCGCCGATGAGCTCGCGTTTCTCGATGCGATCGAATCGGGCAAGCCCATCAGCCAGGCCAAGGCCGAATTGGCAGGTGCCGCCGATATCTGGCGCTATGCCGCAGCACTCGCCCGCGATCTTTCCGGCGAAAGCTACAATACGCTCGGGGACGGCACGCTCGGCGTTGTGCTGCGCGAAGCGATCGGCGTCGTGTCGATCATCACGCCGTGGAATTTCCCTTTCCTGATCGTCAGCCAGAAGCTGCCGTTTGCGCTTGCTGCCGGCTGCACGACGGTGGTGAAGCCGTCGGAGCTCACTTCGGGTTCGACGCTCGTACTTGGCGAGATCCTCGAAGCCGCTGGTGTTCCGGCCGGCGTCGTCAATATCATCGTCGGCACGGGGCCGGAGGCCGGTGCGCCGCTGACGAGCCATCCGGCCGTCGACATGGTTTCCTTCACGGGCTCGACCGGCGTCGGCCGGCTCACTATGGCGAATGCCGCACAGACCTTGAAGAAGGTTTCGCTCGAACTCGGCGGCAAGAACCCGCAAATCGTCTTTCCCGACGCCAATCTCGATGAGTTCATCGATGCCGCCGTCTTCGGCGCCTATTTCAATGCCGGCGAATGCTGCAATGCCGGCTCGCGGCTGATCCTCCACCGCGATATCGCCGACGAGGTGACGGCGCGCATCGCTAGCCTCTCGGCCAAGGTGAAGGTCGGCGATCCGCTTGATCCCGAAACGCAGGTGGGGGCGATCATCACGCCGCAGCATCTCGAAAAGATTGCCGGCTATGTTTCTTCCGCCTCCAGCGATGGCGCGACTGTCGCCCATGGCGGTGCGGCGCTCGATCTCGGCATGGGTCAGTTCATGGCGCCGACCATCCTCTCAGCCGTGAGACCGGACATGGCGGTCGCCCGCGAAGAAGTGTTCGGCCCGGTGCTCTCCGTCCTCACCTTCGAGACGACGGAAGAAGCGATCCGCATTGCCAACTCCATCGACTACGGGCTCTCGGCCGGAGTCTGGAGCCGCGATTTCGACACGTGTCTCACCATCGGTCGCCGCGTGCGTGCCGGCACGATCTGGATGAACACCTTCATGGACGGCGCATCGGAGCTGCCCTTCGGCGGTTACCGGCAATCCGGCCTTGGCCGCGAGCTCGGACGTCATGCGGTCGAGGACTACACAGAGACCAAGACGCTCAACATGCATATCGGCCAGCGCACCAACTGGTGGATGCCGCGCTGAGGCCGGATGGGAGGAGAACGGAACATGTGGACGCGGACGGCAAGTGCGGACTGGATCGGGAGGCGATTTCCGCACTCCCGTGCCCGCCGGCCTGTCGCGCCGGCCTCAGTCTGCAACGCTCACCGCTTGCGTCTCGAAGGGAAGATCGGGGCTCAGCAACAACTGCAGTTCGTTGACGTCCGTGCTGCCGGCAATGCGGCGCAGGAGAATGCGGCCCATATGCTCGCCGGTCGCGGTCAGGTCCTCGTAGATCGTGTCGACCCGCGGCTGGATCGCGCCCAGCAATTGCGACGTCTGCTTGGCGACGATGTCGTATTCGTCGCCAAGTGTCAGGCCGCAGTCGGTCATGCCGGTAATCGTCGCGAGCGCGCAAACCTCGCCGCCGCAGGTGAAGCCGTCCGGCGGGTCCTTCTCGGCGTAGCGGCGGCGGATACGGTCGCGGATCGCGCCCGCCGGGCTGTCGAGATCGATGTCGGAAAGGATTTCATAGGCACAGCCGGCCTCGCGCACCGCGGTCATGAAGCCGTGCTGGATATGGCTGGCGAAGGTGTAGCCCGCGGGTCCGCTGATCAGTGCCAGCCTGCGCCGTCCCTTGGCGATCAGCCGACGCGTCGCTTCGTAGGCGAAGGTGAAATTGTCATAGTCGACGAAGGGATGCGCCGTCGCGAGCTCGGTGCGGCCATGCGTGACGAAAGGGAAGCCGGTTTCGGAGAGCAGCCTGACCCGGGGATCGAGCGCTTCGGTGCGCGAGAAGATCAAGCCGTCCGCCATGCTGTTGCGGATGATGTAGTTGATCGCATCGATGTTCGCCGCGTTCAGGAAATTCGGCATGACGATCAGGTGGTACGAGGTGCCTTGGAGCGCCTTGGCGATGCCGGCCATGACGGAGGTTCCGTAACCCAGGATTTCCTCGTGCGGTTCGAGCAGGACCGCGATGACGTTGGTGCGGCCGGTTTTCAGGCGCTGGGCGGCGCGATCCGGCGAGTAACCGATATCGAGTGCCACCTGGCGAACGCGGTTGCGCGTCTCGATCGAGATTTGCGGCGCGTTGGCGAGCGCCCGCGACACCGTCGTGACGGCAAGGCCAGTGATATCGGCAATGGTGCGCAGGGTCGGCTTGCCGCGACTGTTTGCCGGGCCGGTGCCAGACCTGACGGTTTTGGAGCGAGAGGCCAAGGGTTCCTTCCTGCGAACGATCAGGAGCGGTTTTGTAACGTGACGCGAACCAATACGCAATCGTATGATGAAAACGTTTTAAATGGTCAAAAGAGGACGGATTCGTTGCGTTGCACCACGTCGGCGATGCCGTATAATTCAGCAAATTCAGGCGGTTTAGCTGACAAGACTGCGGAAAGGTCTCCTATGCTTGACTTGATGGTATTTGTAACGTTTTAAATTGGCCGGGCGGCGCATGCCGCAGGCCCATTGCCGTCCAGCGAAGAGGGCGGCATTCAAAAATGGCGGGAGGAGATTCCGCTTCGGTAACTTGCAAACGGGAGGATAACGATGCGCAAGTTGATGACGACGACGGCTGTTGCAGCATTGATGTTGGCGGCGACGGCCGTGCGCGCAGCAGAGAACGTGGAAGTGTTGCACTGGTGGACGTCCGGTGGCGAAGCTGCGGCACTCGACGTTCTGAAAAAGGACCTGGAAGCCAAGGGTATCGGCTGGACCGACATGCCGGTCGCCGGCGGCGGCGGCACGGAAGCCATGACCGTACTTCGCGCCCGCGTCACCTCCGGTAACGCTCCGACGGCGGTGCAGATGCTCGGCTTCGACATTCTCGACTGGGCCAAGGAAGGCGCACTCGGCAACCTCGACGACATTGCCGCCAAGGAAGGCTGGGACAAGGTCGTTCCGTCCGCGCTGCAGCAATTCTCGAAATATGACGGCCACTGGATCGCCGCCCCGGTCAACGTCCATTCGACGAACTGGGTCTGGATCAACAAGGCCGCCCTCGACAAGGCCGGCGGCAAGGAGCCGGCAAACTGGGATGAGTTGATCGCGCTGCTCGACAAGTTCAAGGAGCAGGGCATCACGCCGGTCGCTCATGGTGGCCAGCCCTGGCAGGATGCGACGATCTTCGATGCCGTCGTTCTCTCGCTCGGTAACGACTTCTACAAGCAGGCCTTCATCGACCTCGACCCGGCAGCGCTCGGCGGCGACAAGATGAAGGAAGCCTTCGACCGCATGACGAAGCTGCGCTCCTATGTCGACGACAACTTCTCCGGCCGCGACTGGAACCTTGCTTCGGCAATGGTCATCGAAAACAAAGCCGGCCTGCAGTTCATGGGTGACTGGGCGAAGGGCGAATTCCTGAAAGCCAAGAAGGTACCGGGCACCGATTTCGTCTGCATCCGCTTCCCGGGAACGCAGGGCTCCGTCACCTTCAACTCCGACCAGTTCGCGATGTTCAAGGTCTCGGATGACAAGGTTCCGGCCCAGCTGCAGATGGCTTCCGCCATTGAAAGCCCGACCTTCCAGTCGGCCTTCAACGTCGTCAAGGGATCCGTTCCGGCTCGTACCGATGTTCCGGACACCGACTTCGACGCTTGCGGCAAGAAGGGGATCAAGGACCTCGCCGAGGCCAACACCAACGGCACGCTCATGGGTTCCATGGCCCACGGCCATGCCAACCCGGCCTCTGTCAAGAACGCGATCTACGACGTCGTGACCCGCCAGTTCAACGGCGAGCTCAGCTCGGAAGACGCGGTGAAGGAACTTGCCGCTGCGGTCGAGGCCGCGAAGTAAGCGGAGGGACGAGGGAGCAAAAAGCCCCTCACCCTGACCCTCTCCCTGCAGGCGGGGAGAGGGGACGGAGGCGCTGCGGTATATCCCTTCTCCCCGCAGGTGGGAGAAGGTGCCGGCAGGCGGATGAGGGGCTCGCCCCTCCTTACGAACGATACGGTGGTAACAAACATGGATAGCCGCACCCGGCTGCAGGAGCTTTTGCCCAAGCTCGTGCTCGCCCCCAGCTTTCTCATCGTCCTGGTGTTCGTCTATGGCTTCATAGCCTATACCGGCTTCCTCTCGATGACGGACAGCAAGATGTTGCCGTCCTACAATTTCGTCGGCCTGTTGAATTACAGCCGGCTCTGGGCCCTGCCGCACTGGTGGCGAGCGGTCAGCAATCTGGCGATCTTCGCGTCGCTCTATATCGTCATCTGCTCGGTACTCGGCCTCGCACTCGCCATTCTGCTCGATCAGAAGATCCGGGCGGAAGGGTTCCTCCGGCCGATCTATCTCTATCCGATGGCGCTTTCCTTCATCGTGACGGGTACGGCGTGGAAGTGGTTCCTCGATCCGGGCATCGGTCTCGAGAACACCATGCATCTCTGGGGTTGGGAGAGCTTTTCCTTCAACTGGATCAAGGACCGCAACTACGCGATCTACTGCGTCGTCATCGCCGCAGTCTGGCAGTCGACCGGCTTCATCATGGCGATGTTCCTCGCAGGCCTGCGCGGCGTCGACAACGAGATCATCAAGGCCGCGCAGATCGATGGGGCGACGACCATGACGATCTATCGGCGGATCATTATTCCGCTGATGCGGCCCGTCTTCCTTTCGGCCTTCGTCGTTCTCGCCCATCTCGCCATCAAGGCCTACGACCTGATCATCGCCTTGACCGGCGGCGGGCCGGGGCAGGCGACCGAACTGCCGGCGACCTTCATGTATTCCTACACGTTTACCCGCAACCAGATGGGCATCGGCGCATCCTCGGCGATCATCATGCTGGTCATGATCTTCTCGATCATCATTCCCTACCTCTATTCCGAAATCCGGGGAGGAAAACGCTGATGCGCGCCCCCAGTCCAGACAATGTCATCTCCCACAACCGCCTGACGCGGGCATTGATCTACACGGCGCTGATCGTCTTCGCGCTCTATTCGCTGCTGCCGCTCTACGTGATGGTGGTGAATTCGCTGAAGCCGCTCGACGAGATCCGCCAGGGCGGCATGCTGAACCTGCCGCAGACCTGGACGGTCGAGCCCTGGCTTTCGGCCTGGTCGACGGCACAGATCGGCGTTCAGCCGACAGGCCTTCGCCCGTTCTTCATCAACTCGATCCTGATGGTGGTTCCCGCCGTCGCGATCTCGACGATCGTCGGCGCGCTTAACGGCTACGTGCTGACCAAATGGCGCTTTCCGGGTGCCAATATCTTCTTCGGCATGCTGCTGCTCTCCTGCTTCATCCCGTTCCAGATCGTGCTGATCCCGATGGCGCGCATTCTCGGCGTCTTGGGCATTGCCGGGTCGATCTGGGGGCTGATCCTCGTGCATGTGGTCTATGGCATCGGCTTCACGACGCTCTATTTCCGCAATTACTACGAGGCGTTTCCGACCGAACTGGTGCGTGCGGCGCAGATCGACGGCGCGAGCTTCTTCCAGATCTTCCGGCGGATCATGCTGCCGTCTTCAGGCCCGATTATCGTCGTCTCGGTCATCTGGCAGTTCACCAATATCTGGAACGACTTCCTGTTCGGCGCCTCGTTCTCAGGCCCCTTCTCGACGCCGATGACGGTCGCGCTCAACAACCTTGTGAGCTCGTCGACCGGCGTCAAGGAATACAACGTTCACTTCGCGGGCGCGATTCTCGCCGCCCTGCCAACGCTCATCGTCTACATCGTGTCCGGCCGCTACTTCGTCCGCGGGCTGATGTCCGGTGCCGTGAAAGGATAAGCTCATGTCATTCTTGAAAATCAGCAACCTGCGCAAGTCCTACGGCTCACTGGAGATTCTCAAGGACATCAATATCGAGATCGAAAGGGGCGGGTTTCTCGTGCTCGTCGGCCCGTCCGGCTGCGGCAAGTCGACCCTCCTGAACACGATCGCGGGCCTGGAGCCGATCACCTCGGGCGACATCGCCATCAACGGCCGGTCCGTCTCGGGACTGCACCCGTCGAAGCGCGACATCGCCATGGTGTTCCAGTCTTACGCGCTCTACCCGAACATGACGGTCGCCGGAAACATCGCCTTCGGCATGGAGATCCGCGGCGTACCGAAGGAGGAGCGCCAGAAGGCGATCAAGCAGGTCGCCGATATGCTGCAGATCGGCCATCTGCTCGAACGCAAGCCGAGCCAGCTTTCCGGCGGCCAGCGCCAGCGCGTCGCCATGGGTCGCGCGCTGGTGCGCAATCCGCAGGTCTTCCTCTTCGACGAGCCGCTGTCGAACCTCGACGCGAAGCTCCGCGTCGACATGCGCACCGAGATCAAGCGCCTGCACAGCCGCATGAAGACGACGATCGTCTACGTGACGCACGACCAGATCGAGGCGATGACGCTCGCCACGAAGATCGCTGTCCTGCGTGACGGCGTGCTGCAGCAGTTCGGAACGCCGGCCGAAATCTACAACAACCCCGCCAACATGTTCGTTGCCGATTTCATGGGATCGCCGGCGATGAACCTGTTGAAGGCCCGGATCGAGACCGCTGGAACGGACGTCGCGGTGACGCTGGAGCGGCCGAACGGCGAGCCCTTGAAGCTTGCCGTGCCCCATAACGGCAAGCTTTCCGCCTATGCCGGCAAGGAAGTGGTGTTCGGCATTCGTCCGGAAGCCCTGACCGATCCCGATGGCGCCGACCGCAATGCCAAGCACCTCGCGGAAGGCGATTGCCTGATCGAAGTGGTGGAACCAGCCGGCTCGGATACCTTTGCGGTGACGCGCCTTGGCGGCAAGGAGATCGTCGCCCGGCTGCGCGCCGACGCACGCATCGCCCCCGGCCAGACCTCGCGGCTCGCCTTCAATCTCGACAAGGCGGTGTTCTTCGATCCCGAGAGCCAGATGCGGATCGCATGAGCATGGCGAGCCAACCGGATATCGTCATCGTCGGATCGGGAATCGGCGGCGCGACCGTAGCGGCGGGCCTCGCCCCGTCGGGCGCCGAGATCCTGATCCTCGAGGCAGGCGTTCACATTGAGGACCGTCCGGAAAACCGGGATCAGCGAGCGATCTTCCAGCGCGGCCATTTCCGGCCGAAAGAGACCTGGTACGAAACGGACGGCAAGGGCTTCAATCCCGGCAACTACTACAATGTCGGAGGCAACTCGAAATTCTACGGCGCGGTGCTGACCCGGTACCGCCGTGAGGATTTCGAGGAGATGCAGCATCTCGATGGCGTTTCGCCGGCGTGGCCGTTTCCTTACGAGGAGCTGGAGCCGTGGTATTCCAAGGCGGAAGCGCTCTATCAGGTGCGCGGACGCCTTGGCGAAGACCCGACCGAGCCTGCCCACTCGAACGACTACGCCTACGGCCCCGTCCCGGACGAGCCGGCGGTTGCCAAGGTTCGCAAGCGTCTGGCAGAGATCGGGCTCCACCCCTATTCGCTGCCGCTCGGCGTTGATCTCGAGCGCTGGCTTGCCAAGGGCGAGACTCCGTGGGACGCGCATCCGAACAGCTTCGACGGCAAGATGGACGCCGAAACGGCGGCGCTGACCGCGGCGCTCGAATATCCGAATGTGCGGCTGCAAACCGGTTCGCGCGTGACGCGGCTTGCGACCGCGCCCGACGGCAAGGCGATCGAGACCGTTCACTATATCAAGGACGGGGCGGAGCACAGCGTGTCGCCGAAGCTGGTCATCCTCGCGGCTGGGGCCGTTCAATCGGCTGTCCTGCTGTTGCGCTCGGCCGACGACCGCAATCCGGCAGGGCTCGCGAACCGATCCGACCAGGTGGGCCGCAATTTCATGAACCACAATTCGAGTGCGGTGATTGCGCTCAGCCCTTGGTACCGCAACGATTCTGTCTACCAGAAAACTTTCGGGCTCAATGATTTCTATCTCTCGGACGGGGGGGGCGGGCCGCCGCTCGGCAACATCCAGCTTCTCGGCCGGGTATCGGGCGCGATCCTGAAGGCGAACATGCCGGCCGTGCCGGAATGGCTGCTGAACCAGATCTCAGCCCGCGGCATAGACTTCTACGCCATGAGCGAGGATCTGCCTTCGCCAGACAGCCGAGTCATGGTCGACGGCGATCGCATTGTGCTTCAATGGGTGCGCACCAACTGGCAGGCCCATCTCGATCTCGTCGCCAAGTTGAAGGCGGTGCTGCGAAAGGCCGGCTTTCCGGTCGTGCTGGCGCGCGCTTTCGACAAGCGGACGCCGTCGCACCAGTGCGGCACCGTCAGGATCGGCAAGGACCCCAATGAGGCGCCGCTCGATGTCTATTGCCGGACCTTCGATCATCCGAACCTTTTCGTCGTCGACGCCGGCTTCCTGCCGACCTCGGCAGCGGTAAACCCGGCGCTGACGGTTGCGGCGCAGGCGCTGCGCGTCGCGGATCACATCGTTAAAGAGGATCTCCGGTCATGACGGAGAAAGCACGTCCCGTCGCGATCGTCACCGGCGGCCGGCGCGGCATCGGGCTTGGCATTGCCCGGGCGCTGGCGTCAGCCGGTTTCGATATCGCCATTACAGGCATCGGTGATGCCGCTGGCGTCGCGCCGGTGCTCGCCGAACTCGGCTGTTTCGGTGCCCGTGCGATCTTTCTTCAGGCCGATCTTGCCGACCTCGCCACCCACCAGGAAACCGTCGACGCGGTAACCGAGGCGTTCGGCAGGATCGATTGCCTCGTCAACAATGCCGGAATTGCTTCCGTCGTGCGCGGCGATTTCCTCGATTTGAGGCCTGAGAATTTCGACACGATCGTCGGCATCAACCTGCGCGGCACGGTTTTCTTCACCCAGGCAGTGTTGAAGGCGATGCTCGGGACAAAGGCGGTCGGCCCGCGGTCCGTCGTCAACATCACCTCGGTCTCGGCGGCGATGACCTCGCCGGAGCGGCTCGACTATTGCATGAGCAAGGCGGGACTTGCCGCCTTCAGCCAGGGTCTGGCCCTGAGATTGGCCGAGACCGGTATCTCGGTCTTCGAAGTTCGACCCGGCATTATTCGTTCGGACATGACCGCAACCGTTTCCGGCAAATACGACGCGTTGATTGCGGATGGGCTGGTGCCGATGCGGCGGTGGGGAGAGCCCGACGACATCGGCAAGATCGTCGCCGGGCTCGCCGGCGGGCAGTTCAGTTTCGCCACAGGCTCGATCATCCAGGCCGATGGGGGACTGTCGATCAGCCGTCTTTGAAGGAGTAGGCGGAGATGCGCATCGGAGTCGTTTTGTGTTTGTGATTTGGAACGATCCAAATCGCAAACTCTGGAGGAAAATAGCGAATGACATACGACTACATCATCACCGGCGCCGGCCCCGCAGGCTGTGTTCTTGCCAACCGGCTGAGCGAGGATCCGACGGTCAAAGTGCTTCTGCTCGAAGCTGGCGGCGGTGACTGGAATCCGCTGTTCCACATGCCGGCCGGCTTCGCCAGGATGACCAAGGGCGTTGCGAGCTGGGGCTGGCACACGGTGCCGCAGAAGCACATGAAGGGCAGGGTTCTGCGCTACACCCAGGCGAAGGTGATCGGCGGCGGCTCATCGATCAATGCGCAGCTCTATACCCGCGGCAACGCCGTCGACTACGATCTCTGGGCGCGCGAAGACGGTTGCACCGGCTGGGACTATCGAAGCGTGCTGCCCTATTTCAAGCGGGCCGAGGACAACCAGCGCTTTGCCGACGATTATCATTCCTATGGCGGGCCGCTCGGCGTTTCGATGCCGGTCTCGGCGCTGCCAATCTGCGACGCCTATATCCGCGCCGGCCAGGAGCTTGGCATTCCCTACAATCACGACTTCAACGGCAAGCAACAGGCGGGCGTCGGCTTCTATCAGCTGACGCAGCGCAACCGCCGCCGCTCTTCCGCCTCGCTTGCCTATCTCTCGCCGATCAAGGACCGGCGGAACCTGACGGTGCGCACCGGCGCCCGCGTCGCCCGCATCGTGCTCGAAGGCAGCCGAGCGGTCGGCGTCGAGGTGGTGACGGCCAAGGGGAGCGAGACAATCCGCGCGGACCGCGAGGTGCTCATCTCTTCGGGCGCGATCGGATCGCCGAAGCTTCTGCTGCAATCGGGTATCGGCCCGGCCGACCACCTGCGCGCGGTCGGCGTCGAGGTTCGCCACGATCTCCCGGGCGTCGGCGGCAATCTTCAGGACCACCTCGATCTCTTCGTCATATCGGAATGCACCGGCGATCACACCTATGACAACGTCGCCAAGCTGCACCGCACGCTCTGGGCGGGCCTGCAATACGTGCTCTTCCGCAGCGGCCCGGTCGCCTCGTCGCTCTTCGAGACCGGCGGCTTCTGGTATGCCGATCCGCATGCACGCTCGCCGGACATCCAGTTCCATCTCGGTCTCGGCTCCGGCATCGAGGCCGGCGTCGCGCGCCTCAAGAATGCCGGGGTGACGCTGAACTCCGCCTATCTGCATCCCCGCTCGCGCGGCACTGTCCGGCTTTCCTCTTCCGATCCGGCCGCCGCTCCGCTCATCGACCCGAACTACTGGGAGGATCCGCACGATCGCAAGATGTCGCTCGAAGGCCTGCGGATCGCGCGCGAAATCATGCAGCAGCCGGCGCTCAAGCCCTATGTGCTCGCTGAACGTTTGCCGGGTAACGATATCCGGACGGAAGAGCAGCTCTTCGAATATGGCTGCGCCAACGCCAAGACCGATCATCATCCCGTCGGCACCTGCAAGATGGGCACGGATCAGATGGCTGTGGTCGATCTGGAGCTCAAGGTGCGTGGGCTCGACGGCTTGCGGGTCTGCGACAGTTCGGTGATGCCGCGCGTGCCGTCCTGCAACACCAACGGACCGACGATCATGGTGGGCGAGAAGGGGGCTGACATCATCCGCGGCCTGCCGGCGCTACCGCCCGCGATCTTCCAGCACGAGCGCAACGACACGCGCCCGCGCGCCCGCGCCGAGGTTCGCTGAAGGGGGTGGCGATGATCCGACACTGCGTTTTCATCCGATTCCGTCCGGACGTGACGAATGCCGAGAAGGCGGCGATTTTCGCCGAGATTGCGGCGCTGAAGGACCGCCTCCCGGGGTTCCTCGTTGCGCATATCGGCGCAAATGTCAGCCCGGAGATCGCAATGGACAAGGGCTACGCCGAAGGCTTCATCGTCGATTTCGCCGATGCGGCGGCGCGCGACGCCTATCTCGACGACGCAGAACATCAAAAGACCGGCGCAAAAATCGTTGCGGCGGCGCAAGGTGGCGTCCAAGGTGTCTTCGTCTACGACCTCGAAATCCCGGACTGATTCCATGGCATCGATCGAGCCACGCTCCTTCCTGATCTCCCTCTTCGAGGCTGCCGTAGTGGCGGCCGATCCTTACGCCGCCATCCGTGCCCACCTGCCCGAGAGGCCGAAGGGGCGCACGATCGTCGTCGGCGCCGGCAAGGCCGCCAGCCAGATGGCGGCCGCCTTCGAACGGCTCTGGGACGGCCCATTCGAAGGCGCCGTGGTCGCCCGCCACGGGCCGGTCGAAAGGTGCGAGCGGATTAAGGTGCTGCAATCGGCCCATCCGGTGCCTGATGAGGCCGGGCTCGTCGCCTCGTCCGCGCTCCTCAAGCTGGTCGAAGGCTTGACGGCGGACGATCTGGTGATCGCGCTCGTCTCCGGTGGCGGCTCGGCGCTGCTACCGGCGCCGCCCGCTGGCCTGACGCTCGCGGACGAGATCGCCGTCAACAAGGCACTGCTTGCCTCCGGCGCGCCGATCTCGGCGATGAATGTCGTCAGAAAACATGTGTCGCGCATCAAGGGCGGCCGGCTGGCGCTTGCCGCGTCTCCCGCCCGCGTCGTCAGCCTCGTCGTCTCGGATGTGCCGGGTGACAATCCCGCCTTCGTTGCCTCTGGCCCGACAGTGCCGGATTGGTCGAGCCTTGAGGAGGCGCGGGAGATCGTCGCGCGCTATGGCATGAGCTTGCCCGAGCGCGTGATGGCGCATCTCGCATCGGATGCTGCGCGCGCTCCGGGTCCCGACGACCCTGCCTTTGCCGGCAACGAGGTCCACGTGATCGCCTCGGCGAGTGTTTCATTGGAGGCTGCGGCTGCTCGGGCGCGGGAAATCGGCGTCGAGGCCGCAATCCTGTCGGACGCGATCGAAGGCGAGGCGCGCGACATCGGCCGCATGCATGCGGCGCTCGCCCGTGAGGTGGCGTTGCGAAATCGACCCTTCGAAAAGCCTGTCGTACTGCTCTCCGGCGGCGAGACGACCGTGACGATTTCCGGAAACAACTACGGCAAGGGCGGACGCAACAGCGAGTTCCTCTTGTCGCTGGCGCTCGACATCGATGGCGTTCCCGGCATCGATGCGCTTGCCGCCGATACGGACGGCATCGACGGCTCGGAAGACAATGCCGGTGCCTTTGCCGACGGAGCGAGTGTCGCCCGCATGCGCGCGGCAGGTGTCGATCCGCGCGCCCATCTCGCCCGCCACGATGCCTGGTCGGCTTTTGCGGCGAGCGGTGACCTCTTCGTGCCCGGCCCGACCGGGACGAATGTCAATGATTTTCGGGCGATATTGATGCGCTGAGTCGCTTCAGGGCATGGGGCGACATGGGAAGGGTGCTCGTTGATGCCCCTCCCCACAGGTGGGAGGGGTTGATCCACCACAGCGGCCCGCTACTTCACTCGCTTCAGTGCATCGGCGAGGGTCGAGACGATCTCGCCGATATGCTCTTTTTCGACGATCAGCGGTGGCGAGAAGGCGATGATGTCGCCGGTGACGCGGATCAAGAGGCCCCTCTCGAAACAATCGACGAAGACGTCGTAGGCGCGGGCGCCCGGTGCGCTGTCACGTGATTTGAGTTCGATGCCGGCGATGAGGCCGATCGTGCGGATGTCGATGACATGCGGCAGGCCATTCAGCGAATGCATCGCCTCGTGCCAGTCCTCCTGCAGATCGCCAGCGCGGGTCATCAGGCCTTCGTCGCGATAGATGTCGAGCGTGGCGATGCCGGCGGCGCAGGCGGCCGGGTGGCCGGAATAGGTGTAGCCGTGGAAAAGCTCGATCTGGCCTTCCGGGCCGTGCATCAGCGCGTCGTGCAACTTGCGGCTCGCAAACACCGCGCCCATCGGGATGGCGCCGTTGGTGAGGCCTTTGGCGGTGGTGACGAGATCCGGGGTGACACCGAAATAGTCGGTCGCGAAGGTGGCGCCGAGGCGGCCGAAGCCGGTGATCACTTCGTCGAAGATCAGGAGGATGCCGTGCTTGTCGCAGATGGCGCGCAGCCGCTCGAGATAGCCCTTCGGCGGGATCAGCACGCCGGTCGAGCCGGCAACCGGCTCGACGATGCAGGCGGCGATCGTTTCCGCGCCGTGCAGTGCCACAAGCCTTTCGAGATCGTCGGCAAGTTCCGCGCCATGCTCGGGCTGGCCCTTGACGAAGGCGTTTTTCGCCGGGTCATGCGTATGGCGCAGATGGTCTGAGCCCGGGAGCTGCGGGAAAACGCGGCGGTTGTTGACGATGCCGCCGACCGAAATGCCGCCGAAGCCGACACCATGATAGCCACGCTCGCGGCCGATCAGCCGCGTGCGCGTGCCCTGGCCGATCGACCTCTGATAGGCGAGCGCGATCTTCAGCGCCGTGTCGACGGATTCCGAACCCGAGCCGGTGAAGAATACCCGGTCGAGTTTGGCGCCAGCCGGTCCGGGCGCGATCTCGGCCAGCCGCTCGGCGAAGTCGAAGGCGATCGGGTGGCCCATCTGGAAGGAGGGGGCAAAGTCCATCGTCGAAAGCTGCCGCTCGACCGCAGCGGCAATCTGCCGGCGGCCATGGCCGGCATTGACGCACCAGAGGCCGGCGGTGCCGTCGAGGATCGTCCGGCCGTCGACGCTGATATAGTGCATGCCCTCGGCCGAGGCGAGCAGGCGGGGCGCGGCCTTGAATTGGCGGTTGGCGGTAAAAGGCATCCAGTAGCTGTCGAGTACCGGGGCGTTGGGCTTGTTGTGGGCGTCCATGGCATCCTCCTATCGGGTGTGGGATTGACGCCATGATTTGATTTTCCGAACAAGTCCTTTTCTTCGCTCAGCTAAGCCACTGTATTTTATAGAGGTTTCCTGCTAGAATTTCGATATTCCGAACAACATCAACACGGGATCTGCGATGACTGTCGATATCGGCAACCGCCTCCGCCATGTGCGGCTGATGCACAAGCTCTCCCAGCGCGAACTTGCGAAGCGGGCGGGGGTGACGAACTCCACCATCTCGCTGATCGAATCGAATGCCTCGAACCCGTCGGTCGGCGCCCTGAAGCGCATTCTCGACGGCATTCCGATCGGGCTCGCCGAGTTCTTCTCCTTCGAGCCGGAAAAGCCGCGCAAGGCATTTTATGCGGCGGAGGAGCTGGTGGAGATCGGCAAGGGGCCAATCTCCTATCGCCAGATCGGCGACAATCTCTTCGGCCGCAGCCTGCAGATCCTCAAGGAGTGCTATCAGCCGGGGTCGGACACAGGCAAGGTGCCGCTGGTGCATGAAGGCGAGGAGGGCGGGATCGTGCTTTCCGGGCGGCTGGAGGTGACCGTCGACGACGAGCGGCGCATCCTCGGGCCGGGGGATGCGTACTATTTCGAAAGCCGCCGGCCGCACCGTTTTCGGTGCGTCGGGCCGGTGCCATGCGAGGTGATCAGCGCCTGTACGCCGCCGACGTTTTGATGGGGGACGAGCGTGGGAACGCCCCTCATCCGGCCTGCCGGCCACCTTCTCCCCGTCGAAGTCCCCTCTCCCCGCGTGCGGGGAGAGGGTTAGGGTGGGGGCAATTTGAGGTTAGGTGAGGGCCAGCCTACGCCATCACGACAGCCGCGCGCAGGCGGTGGCGATGCGGGTGAGCGCTTCCTTTAGCTCCGCTTCCGAGGTCGCATAGGAGATGCGGAAGAAGGGTGAAAGGCCGAAAGCGGAGCCCGGAACGACGGCGACATGGGCGTCGTCAAGCAGATAGGCGCAGAAGTCCGTATCGGTTTTGATCGTCTTGCCCGATGGCGTCACCTTGCCGAGCATGCCGGCGCAGCCGGAGAAGGTGTAGAAGGCCCCTTCCGGGACGCGGCAATCCAGACCGTCGATGGCGTTCAGCCCGCTGACGACGAGGTCGCGGCGGTGCTCAAAGCTCGCGGTACGCTCTTTGAGGAAATCTTGCGGGCCGTTGAGCGCCGCGACGGAGGCCGCCTGGCTGACCGAGGACGGGCAGGAGGTCGCCTGGCTCTGCACGACGGCCATCGCCTTGATGAGCGCGCGCGGGCCGCCGGCATAACCGATCCGCCAGCCGGTCATGGCATAGGCCTTCGACACGCCGTTGACCGTCAGCGTCCGTTCTTTCAGCCGAGGCTCGAGCTGGGCCGGTGTAACGAAGCGGAAGCCGTCATAGACAATATGCTCGTACATGTCGTCAACGAGCAGCCAGACATGCGGATGCTTGAGAAGCACCTCGAGCAGCGGCCGGTAGTCGCTAGCGCTGTAGGCGGTGCCCGACGGGTTGGAGGGCGAGTTCAAGAGCACCCAGCGCGTCTTCGGCGTGATCGCCGCTTCGAGTTTGTCGGCGGTGAGGCGGAAACCCGACGATGCATCGCATGCGATCAAGACCGGCTTGCCTTCGCAGATCTGGACGATGTCCGAATAGGAGGTCCAGTAGGGCGTCGGGATGATCACTTCGTCGCCGGGATTGATCGACGCCATCATGGCGTTGAAGAGGATCTGCTTGGCGCCGGTCCCAACCGTGATCTCGTCCAATTCATAGGCGAGACCGTTCTCGCGCTGGAACTTCTCGCGGATCGCCTTCTTCAATTCCGGCGTGCCGTCGAGCGCGGTATATTTCGTCTCGCCGCGCTGGATCGCGTCCCAGGCCGCCTGCTTGACGTGGTCTGGCGTGTCGAAGTCCGGCTCGCCGGCGCCGAGGATGATCACGGGCTTGCCTTCGCGCTTCATGGCATTGGCGCGGGCGCCGATCTTCAGAATTTCGGAAACGCCGATCGAGGCGATCCGCGAGGCGGGCAGAAAGCCCGCCTCCTTCACCGTTGCATTGATGGTCATGGCCGATCCCTATTCGATGTCGCCAATCATTCGATGTCGAACGAGACGCCCTGCGCCAGCGGCAGAGCCTTCGAATAGTTGATCGTGTTGGTTGCCCGGCGCATATAGGCCTTCCAAGCGTCGGAGCCCGATTCACGGCCGCCGCCGGTCTCCTTCTCGCCGCCGAAGGCGCCGCCGATTTCGGCGCCTGACGTGCCGATGTTGACGTTGGCGATGCCGCAGTCCGAGCCGTCGGCGGCCAGGAAGCGTTCGGATTCCTGCATGTCGCGGGTAAAGATCGACGATGAAAGGCCGGCAGCGACCGCATTGTGGTCCGCAAGCGCAGCGTCGAAGTCGCTGTACTTCATGACATAGAGGATCGGCGCGAAGGTCTCTTCGAGAACCGGACCGTCCTGCTTCGGCATTTCGACGAGGGCCGGCTTGACGTAGTAGCCATTCTCGTAGCCGAGTTCGACGCGCTCGCCGCCGGTGACCGCGCCGCCCTGTGCCTTGGCCTCGGCGATCGCTTTCTGCATGTTGTCGAAGGCGGCCTTGTCGACGAGCGGACCGACGAGAGCAGTCGTTTCCAGCGGGTTGCCGACCGAAACCGACTGGTAGGCCTTCTTCAGGCGCGGAACGAGCTGATCGTAGACGCTTTCATGCACAAAGAGGCGGCGCAGCGTCGTGCAGCGCTGGCCGGCGGTGCCCATGGCGCCGAAGGCGATGGCGCGGAGCGCCATGTCGAGATCGGCCGACGGGCAGACGATGCCGGCATTGTTGCCGCCGAGTTCGAGGATGGCGCGGGCAAAGCGCTTCGCAAGACGCGGGCCGACTTCACGGCCCATGCGGGTCGAGCCGGTCGCCGAAACGAGCGGGACCTTTGGGTGATCGACGAGCACTTCGCCGATCGCGCGGTCGCCGATCAGCACCTGCGACAGGCCTTCGGGCGCATCGCCGAAGCGGGCGAGGGCGCGTGCAAGGATCGCCTGCGATGCAAGCGCGGTGAGCGGCGTCTTTTCCGACGGCTTCCAGACGACGGCGTTGCCGCAGACGAGCGCAAGCGCTGCGTTCCAGGACCAGACGGCGACCGGGAAGTTGAAGGCGGAGATGATGCCGACGACTCCGAGCGGATGCCAGGTTTCCATCATGCGGTGGCCCGGGCGTTCGGTGGCGATGGTAAGACCATAAAGCTGGCGGGAGAGGCCGACGGCGAAATCGCAGATGTCGATCATCTCCTGCACTTCGCCGAGGCCTTCCGACGGGATCTTGCCGGCTTCGAGCGAGACCAGACGGCCGAGGTCGGCCTTGAAGGCGCGCAGTTCCTCGCCGAGCAGGCGGACGAGCTCGCCGCGCTTCGGCGCCGGAACGAGACGCCAGGCGCGGAAAGCTTCGTTGGCCCGTTCGATCCGGGCCGCGGCTTCGGCGGCCGAGACGGTCTTGAGGCTGGCGATCTGTTCGCCGGTGACCGGGCTGTAGGACGGCATTTCGCCGCCGACATAGAGTTCGCGGGCGACGCCCATCTTGTCGAGGAGGGCGGCGGCCTCCTTCGCGACGTCGACTTTCTTGGTTGCAATGTTCATCTCAACTGACTCCCGTTTTGTCTCATTTATTGGTTGCGCGGGATGCGGGCGGAAAACCGCTTCACACTTTTCCTCATCCCGCGGGCTCAACCAAAACGCACGCTGCCGAGCTTTCCCGGCGATGTAAGTGTCTTCAGGCCGCCGGCCATCTCTTTCAGTTTCTCCGGCGTGTAGAAATCGTAGTAGCCCTGGTTGCGCCGGCCGATCGCATGCTCGGCGCTGAAGCTGCCGCGATATTGCTCGACGGCCACCGCGAAGACCCAATCGCGCAACCGCTGTTCGAAGGTGGCGTCGGTCAACAGCGGGCTATCCTTTGCCACGACAAGGTTGAAATGCACGCCACCGTCGCCGACATGGCCGAAATCGCAAACGGTGACGTCCGGGAACTTCTCCGGCATCTCGGCCTTCATATGGTCGCAGAAGGCCATGATATCACCTCTGCGGAAGGAAAGATCGAAGGCGATCAACTTGCCGAGATGCTTCACGCCTTCGGGAAGCGCGTGGCGAAGCGCCCAGATCTCGTGCGGCGGACCGACGAAGGCGTCGGCGAGCGGCGCCTCTTCCGATTCCCAGATTTCGGCGAGCACGCTTTCGAGAACGGCGTCGAGCGACTGCTCGCCCTCGCGCGGCGCCCAAGTCCGGGAGATTTCGGCGAGGATCACGTAGTCTGGGACATTGCCGCCCTGGAAGGGATTCTTCAGCGACGGCACATGAGCGAAGGTGGCGGCGATCGCGTTCTTCGACATGCCTTCGAAAGCCGAAAGGTAGGCGCCAAGCCGCTCTTCCATGGCGTTCAGCAGCGGCAGCACATGGGCGCCGCTTGCCGGGACCAGGAAAGCCGTCGCCGTCTGTTTCGGCACCCGCTCGAGATTGAGCACGCATTCGGTGACGATGCCGAAGGCGCCGGAGGTGCCGATGAAGATCTGTTTCCAGTCGACGCCGGTATTGTTCTTGCGCAGGTCGCAAGCGAGGTCGAGAACGGTGCCGTCCTCGTCGGCGAGCACCACCTTCAAACCCAGCGTGTTGCGGCGCACGTCGCCGTATTTCAGAAAGCGCGAGCCGCCGGTGTTGGTGGCGACCATGCCGCCGAGCCTCGGATCGGCGCCGAGGTCGATCGGGAAGAACAGGTCGTGCTCCTCCAGCCGCCGGTTGAGCTCGGAGAGCCGAACGCCGGCATCGACGCGCACAGAGCGATTGTCAGTATCGAGCGCAAACTGCCGGGTCAGCCGGTCGAGGCTGAGGAGGATTTCCTTGCCCGAGCCGTCCGGCGTCGAGCCCGAGACGAGACCGGTATTGCCGGATTGCGGGATGAGCGCGAGTCCGTTGCGGACGCAATAGGCGACCGCGGCCGAGACCTCCGCCGTTGTAGACGGGCGCAGCACGGCAGCAGCACGGCCCTGGTCATAGCGCGCGCCGGTCTCATAGGCTTGCATGTCTTCCGGACGCGCGACGACGCCCTTGTCGCCAAGGATCTTCGTCAACGCTTCGATATGGTGCTCGTCAATCATCGTCGGCGTATCATTCCGCTGCCATCGCCGCTGAGAGCGCCTGAAGGCAGCTTTCGATCGATGCCTGTTCGATACCGGCATAGTGATCGAACTCATTGAGGACGGCGACACCCAGATCGGCCTCGAAGCGCTTCTGGTTCGGACTTGCAACGAACTCCTGCTGGGCGCCGTCGCCGAGGTTCGACTGGAAGATACCGGCGGCACTGACCGGAAGGAAGTCCTCGTAGACGATCGGATCGAACGCAACGAGGCCGTCGGCGATCAGCGTGTCGATGTCGCGGCGTCCGGCGAGCTTCGTCTGCCGGCCCTTGTTCGTCAGAGAATAGCTGAAATAGCCGAGTCCCGCCTCACGGATTTCCGCCCAACTGTCGGGGAAGGCCCCGAAGGCCTGGGCAAGCGCTGCTTCGTATTGCTTCGCGTTGGAGCCGTCGGCGGCAGGCCGCACGATCTTGCGCGATCCGTCGAGCAGCCGGTCGTAGAGGCTGCGTCCCTTCGGCGTCAGCGCGATGCCGCGCTGTTCGATCTCGCCGAAGCGGGCGGTGTGCGAGCCGGTCTTCCATGCGCCCTCGCCGTCGCGGAAGGAGACAGGTTCTTCCAAAGCCTTGAAGGACGTCTGGCGAAGGAGGATCGCGCATTTGCGCGTCGGCGGGCCTTCGACCACGGCCTTCGGGGCAATGCCGCATTCGGGCATCAGCGCCTGGACCTTGTCGATGTCGAGCGTGCGCGGCGTCAGATGGTTGATGTGCGGCCCCTTGAAGGAGACGACGTCGGCGATCAGCCGGTGCGCGTCGTGCAGGCGCTTGTACATATCGCCGCTGACGTTGGCCTTGTCGTGCCAGCGGAAGGTTTCGAGCACCTCGGCGACGAAACGTTCGGCATCGGCCTTGTCGAGCCCGCCGTCGCGCTCGGCCTTCTCGGTGAGCTCGATCGCGCCTGCCGTGAAGATCCGGCGCTCGCGCAGAATCGCTTCCGCCTCGGCGCGCAGGGCCTCGTCGGCGATGAGCTCGAGCCTCAGCAGCGAGGTGAAGACGCGGAAGGGATTGCGCTTCAATGCGGCATCGCCGACCGGCCGGAAAGCGGTCGAATGGACCGGCACGCCGGCGGTCGAAAGGTCGTAATAGCCGACCGGATACATGCCCATGACGGCGAAGACCCGGCGCATCATCGAGAGTTCGGCCGGCGTGCCAAGGCGGATCGCCCCGTGGCGCTCCTCCGAGATGCGGTCGAGCGAGTCGGTCGCTTCCAGGCGGTCCCTCAACATCGTGTCCGCCGCCAGCGTTTCGGTGTTGACCTTCGCCACCAGTTTCATGAGCGTGCCATAGGCCGGCACCTCTTCGCGGTACATGACCGACATGGCGGCGGAGAAAGCCGAGCGGATCTCGTCGGCGGATACGAAACTATTTTCTTTCACTGTGGCTCGCCTCGCGCTAAGGGTGACGGACAAGGTCATTCTTATTTCTGATCATATCCGAACGAAGCAGCGTTGGATCGCGCTGCTTCTGACTATGTTGATGCGAGGCTGGAATGAAGTTAAGCCGACGACTGGTTCCTGACGTGACGACGCTGCAGGCCTTCGAATGCGCCGCGCGCCACGGCAGCTTCACTCAGGCCGCGGCCGAGCTCAACCTCACGCAAAGCGCCGTCAGCCGACAGATCAAGGACCTCGAAACCCAGCTCGGCGTCTTGCTCTTCGAACGCGTGCGTCAGCGTGTCATCCTTTCCGACGCCGGGCAGAAGTTTTTGCCGGAAGTCCGGCGGCTGCTCAATCAGACCGAGGAATTGATGGTGCGTGCTATGGCGTCGGCGCGCGCCGACTCGACGCTCTCCATCGCATCGCTGCCGACCTTCGGCAGCCGCTGGCTGGTGCCGCGCCTGCCCGATTTCCTGAAGCGTCATCCAGGCACCGTTATCAATATTGCCTCGCGCTCGGCGCCGTTCGATTTCGACGAGCAGAATTTCGACCTGGCGATCCACTACGGCCAGCCGGTCTGGGCGCGCGCAACCTGCAGCTACCTCTGCAGCGAAGTCATCGTTCCGGCTGCCAGTCCATCACTCCTCACGGCCAATCCGGTCGAGGCGCCGGAGGATATCGGTGGCGGCCCACTCCTCCACCTCGCCACGCGCCCCAAGCTGTGGGCACATTGGTTCGAGACAAACGGGGTGGACGGACACGGCGCCTACCGCGGCAACCGGTTCGACCAGTTCTCGATGGTGATCGAAGCGGCAACCGCAGGTCTCGGTTTTGCCCTTTTGCCTCGCTATCTGATCGAGCAAGAACTCGCAGCAGGCACGCTGCGGATCGTTCTCGATCGACCGATGCAGACCGAAAACAGCTATTATCTCGCCATTCCGGAGGGCAAACGTGAAAACCCGATCAGCCTCGCCTTCAGGGAATGGATTGTCGAACAGGTTGGTTGAGTTCGACCCGACGCGGACCGCCTGAAGCGGGACCTTTTTCGGCGGCTTCGCGTTTCGTGCCGCCATGCCGCAACACGACCAGGAAGGGGCTGACTTGACAGGAACGTTCATCGAACCGGCGGGAGTGCGCGCGGTGGTCCGCTTTCTCCAGTTCCGGGCTTGCCCAATTCGTCTGAACCTGCGCTCGCAATCCTTGCAAGCTGCTGACACTGTGGCTAAAAAATGCCATTTTCATGCATCACGCGGCCGTGAAATCCAACGCGCCGTCGGCTTTGCGATCTCCGATGCCCAAGTCCCAGGCGGCGGCCGCTTCCGGCGCCTTCCCGCCTTCGGGAGGATGAAGGCGGATGGGAGGACACATGAACGTGTCTAGAAACGCTCCGACGCCGCTTGGACCATCAGGGCCGCAATCGGCCTGGCCGAACAACGAAAGCCGGGCCGATCAACCCCGGTTGGAATCAGAAACCGCAGCCATGCTCCTTCAGAACAAGCCGTCCCATTCACCGCGCGACCCCGAAGCGAAACAAATCGATTATAACGATTCGATTCGCTCGACCTATTTCTCGATCGACGACCTTCGGCAATGCGGTGAGAATCTCGCCCTGAAGGGCGCTTCGTCGCTGCCCGGTTTCTTTTCGTTCGATTTCCGCGCGCGGCATCGCGAAAACGAGAAGGAAATCCTCCGTGTCTATCGCGCGACGGCGGCCGACGTCGAAGCCGGCGCCTCGATCACGCCCGCGGCCGAGTGGCTGCTCGACAATCACCATGTCGTCGAGGAGGCGATCCAGGAAGTCCGGCGCGATTTTCCGCGCAGGTTCTATCGCCAGTTGCCGACGCTTTCGGTATCGGGTGTCGTCATCCCGCGCACGATGGCGCTGGCCTGGCTCTATGTCGCCCACACCCACAGCATGGTTTCGCGGGAAAACGTCACCGCGATGGTCGAGGGTTTCCAGCAGCATGAAACCTTCAAGATCGGCGAGTTGTGGGCGTTGCCCTCGATTCTGCGTTTCGTGCTGATCGAAAACCTGCGCCGGATCGCCATCCGGGTCGAGCGCTCGCGCGGCATGCGGCAGAAAGCGAACGAGATCGCCGACCAGATCGTGCGCCTGAACGATCCCGAAAGGTGCCGGACGCTGCTCGCGGAATCGGAGTCGCTCTCCGCCGACAACACGTTCATCGCACAACTTCTCTATCGCATGCGCGACGGCTCCCAGACGTCGGGCGCGGTGATTGGCTGGATCGAGGAACGGCTCGAAAGGCGCGGCACAGACGTCGAGGAGGCGCTGGTCGCCGAGCAGAACCGCCTGGGGTCCGGCAACGCGACGATGAGCAACATCGTCCGCAGCCTACGCGAAATCGACGATACGGATTGGGCCGTCTGGTTCGAAAGCGTCAGCAAGATCGACGCGACGCTTCGCGAAGGCTCCGACTATGCCTCGCTCGATTTCGGCTCGCGCAACAAGTACCGCGACACGATCGAGAAACTGGCGCGCCGCTCCGGTCACAGCGAGCATGAAGTCACCCAGATCGCCATCGAGATGGTCGAGGAAGCAAGGGCGGCCGCGGCTGTCGAAGCGCCGTTGCAGGAGCCGAATGTCGGCTCCTTCCTGGTCGGCATGCAGTACAAGGAGCTGGAGAAGAGGATCGGCTATTCGCCGTCTCCGCTCCAGCACATCATCCGCTTCGGCCGCAAGCTGGGCTGGTTCGCGATCGCCGGACCGAACATTCTCCTGACCATTCTCGCGATGGTCGCCGTCTACGCCTTCGTCAGCCCGATGGAAATTCCAAACGGCGCCAAGCTGATCATGCTGCTGCTTTTCGCGCTGCCGGCCTCGGAAGGCGCGATGGGGCTGTTCAACACGCTGGTCACGCTCGTCGTCAGACCGTCGCGGCTCGTCGGCTACGAGTTCCTCGACGGTATCCCGGCGGATGCCCGCACGCTTGTCGTCGTCCCCTGCCTGATCGCCAAGCGCGACCATGTCGACGAGCTGGTGCGCAATCTGGAAGTCCACTATCTCGCCAACCCGCGCGGCGAAATCTATTTCGCCCTGCTCAGCGACTGGGCTGACAGCAAGTTCGAGGAAACGCCCACCGACATGGACGTTCTCGAATATGCGAAGCGCGAAATCGCCGAGCTCTCGGCGCGCTACGCCTATGACGGCAAGACGCGCTTCTTCTTGCTGCATCGCCGCCGGCTCTTCAACGAGGCCGAGGGCGTCTGGATGGGATGGGAGCGCAAGCGCGGCAAGCTCCACGAGCTTAACCTTCTGCTCCGCGGCGACCGCGACACCTCGTTCCTGCCGGGCGCCAACACGGTTCCGGACGGCGTCCAGTACGTGATGACGCTCGATTCCGACACCCGCCTGATGCGCGACGCGGTGACGAAGCTGGTCGGCAAGCTCTACCATCCGATCAACCGGCCGGTCGTGAACAAGAAGCAGGAAGTGCTTACCGGCTACAGCCTGCTGCAGCCGCGCGTGACGCCGTCGCTCACCACGGGCAGCGAGGCTTCCGCCTTCCAGCGCATCTTCTCGATCCACCGCGGCATCGATCCCTATGTCTTCACGGTCTCCGACGTCTATCAGGACATCGTCGGCGAAGGCAGCTTCACCGGCAAGGGCCTCTATCATGTCGATGCCTTCGAGGCGGCGCTGAAGAGCCGGATCGAAGAGAATGCCGTGCTCAGCCATGACCTGCTCGAAGGGTCCTATGCGCGTTGCGCGCTCGTCACCGATGTCGAGCTCGTCGAGGACTTCCCGACCCGCTACGAGGTGGAAATGTCGCGCCAGCATCGCTGGGCGCGTGGTGACTGGCAGCTGCTGCCCTATATCTTCAATCCCTCGAACGGCCTGTCTATGCTCGGTCGCTGGAAGATGTACGACAACCTGCGCCGGTCGCTCATCCCGGTCGCCTGGCTCGTCGCCTCGGTCATGGGCTGGTACTACATGGAGCCGACCGAGGCGCTCATCTGGCAGATCGTGCTGATCTTCAGCCTGTTCGTCGCACCGACGCTCTCGCTGATCAACGGGATCATGCCGCGGCGCAACGACATCGTCGCGCGGGCGCATCTGCATACGGTGCTCTCGGATATCCGCGCCGCCAACGCCCAGGTGGCGCTCCGCATCGTCTTCATCGCCCACAATGCCGCAATGATGGCGGATGCGATCGTTCGTTCAATCTACCGCACCTTCGTCAGCCGCAAGCTGATGCTCGAGTGGCGGACCGCGGCGCAGGTTCAGAGCGCCGGCCACGGCTCGATCGGCGATTATTTCGGCGCGATGTGGACGGCGCCGGCCCTGTCGGTCATTTCATTGGCGCTTGCCGCGGTGTCCGATACCGGACTGCCCTTCATCGGCATCCCCTTCGCGCTCATTTGGGCAGCTTCGCCCCTGGTTGCGTGGTTTGTCAGCCAGTCTGCCGAGACCGAGGACCAGCTGGTCGTGTCGGATGAAGCGATCGGCGAGATGCGCAAGATCGCCCGGCGCACCTGGCGCTACTTCGAAACTTTCGTGACCGCCGAGCAGAACTACCTGCCGCCGGACAATTTCCAAGAAACGCCGCAGCCGGTGCTGGCGGAGCGTACGTCGCCCACCAATATCGGCGTCTATCTCCTCTCGGTGATGTCCGCGCGCGATTTCGGCTGGATCGGTTTCGAAGACACGATCACGCGGCTGGAGCAGACGATCGCGACGATCGACCGTATGCCCAAATACCGCGGCCATCTCTTCAACTGGTACCGGACGCGATCGCTCGAAACGATGGAGCCGCGCTATGTCTCGTCGGTCGACAGCGGCAACCTCGCCGGCCACCTGATCGCGGTTTCGTCGATGTGCCGCGAATGGGCCGAGGCGCCCTCCGCCCATGTCCAGGGCAGTCTCGACGGCATCGGCGATGTCGCCGCCATCCTCTCGGAGGTGCTGAACGAACTGCCCGATGATCGCAAGACCGTGCGGCCGCTGCGCCGCCTGATCGAGGAGCGCATCACAGGCTTCCAGAATGCGCTTGCCGCGGTCAAGCGCGAGCATGAATTCGCATCGATCCGCGTGATCAACCTGGCAGTGCTTGCGCGCGACATGCACAAGCTTGCCGCCAACCTCGATCACGAGGTACGCACTGCCCAGAGCGCCGAGGTGGAGAAATGGGCGGGTTCGCTCGTTTCCACCTGCGAGGCGCATATCGCCGACGGCGTCTTCGACCTCGGCGCGATCGAGGCACTGCGCAAGCGTCTCATGGTGCTCAAGGAGCGCGCACGCGATATCGCCTTCTCGATGGATTTCGGCTTCCTGTTCCGGCCGGAGCGGCGGTTGCTTTCCATCGGCTACCGCGTCAACGCCAACGAGCTCGACGAGGCTTGCTACGATCTGCTTGCCTCCGAAGCACGGTTGACGAGCCTTTTTGCGATCGCCAAGGGCGATCTGCCGACGGAGCACTGGTACAAGCTCGGGCGCCCGATCGTACCGGTCGGCGCGCGCGGCGCGCTCGTCTCCTGGTCCGGTTCGATGTTCGAATATCTGATGCCGCCGCTGGTCATGCAGGAGCGGCAGGGCGGCATTCTGAACCAGACGAACAATCTGGTGGTGCAGGAGCAGGTCAATCACGGCCGGCGCCTCGGGACCCCGTGGGGCATTTCGGAAGCCGCCTTCAACGCGCGCGACCATGAGCTGACCTATCAGTACACCAACTTCGGCGTGCCCACGCTCGGCCTGAAGCGCGGCCTCGGCCAGAATGCGGTGATCGCGCCCTACGCGTCGATCCTCGCCTGCATGTACGATCCGAAGTCTGCCCTCGCCAATCTGGCGCGGCTCAGGGAGGTTGGTGCTCTCGGCGCCTACGGCTTCCATGACGCCGTCGATTTCACGCCGACGCGTGTTCCCGAAGGGCAGAAATGCGCGGTGGTGCGCAACTACTATGCCCACCATCACGGCATGTCGGTCGCGGCGGTCGCGAACGTGGTGTTCAATGGGCGACTGCGCGAGTGGTTCCATGCCGATCCGGTGATCGAGGCGGCCGAACTGCTGCTGCAGGAGAAGGCACCGCGCGATATTCCGGTGATGAATGCCCGGCGCGAGCCGGAATCACTCGGCAAGGGCCAGGCCGATCTCCTCAGACCGGAAGTCCGCGTCATCGAGGATCCGCTGACGCAGGACCGCGAAACGGTGTTCCTGTCGAACGGGCATTATTCGATCATGCTGACCGCGACCGGCGCCGGCTATGCGCGCTGGAACGGCCAGTCGGTCACGAGGTGGAAGCCGGATCCGGTCGAAGACAGGACGGGTACGTTCATCTTCCTGCGCGACACCGTCACCGGCGACTGGTGGTCCGCCACGGCCGAACCGCGCCGGGCGGCAGGCGAAAAGACCATGACCCGTTTCGGCGACGACAAGGCGGAATTCGTCAAGACCGTCGGTGATCTCACAAGCGAAGTCGAATGCATCGTCGCGACCGAGCACGATGCGGAAGGCCGCCGGGTAATCCTGCTCAACACCGGCACGGAGGACCGCTTCATCGAAGTCACGTCCTATGCGGAGCCGGTGCTGGCGACGGACGATGCCGACAGCGCGCATCTCGCCTTCTCCAAGATGTTCGTGCGCACCGAGATCAGCCGGCAAGGCGATGTCATCCGTGTCTCGCGCAACAAGCGCGGCCCGGGCGATCCGGACATGGAAGTTGCGCATCTCATTACCGACAATGCTGGCAGCGACCGCCACACCCAAGTGGAAACCGACCGTCGGCGCTTCCTGGGGCAGGGCCGCACGCTCGCGGAGGCGGCGGCTTTCGATCCCGGCGTTACCCTTTCGGGAACGGGAGGCTTCACGCTCGATCCGATCATGTCGCTTCGTCGCGTCGTGCGCGTTCCGGCAGGCAAGAAGGTGAGCGTCATCTTCTGGACGATCGCCGCGCCGAACCGCGAGGCGGTCGACCGGGCGATCGATCGCTACCGGCACCCGGAAACCTTCAATCATGAACTGATCCATGCCTGGACGCGCAGCCAGGTGCAGATGCGCCATGTCGGGGTGACGTCGCAGGAGGCGGCAAGCTTCCAGATGCTTGGCCGCTACCTTGTCTATCCGGACATGCAACTTCGTGCCGATACGGCGACGGTCAAGTCGGGACTGGCCTCGCAGGCGGCGCTGTGGCCGCTGGCGATCTCCGGCGATTTTCCGATCTTCTGCCTGAGGATCAACGACGACGGCGATCTCGGCATCGCGCGCGAGGCGCTGCGTGCGCAGGAATATCTGAGGGCGCGTGGCATCACCGCGGATCTCGTCGTCATCAACGAGCGGGCGTCCTCCTATGCCCAGGATCTGCAGCACACGCTCGATTCAATGTGCGAAAACCTGCGGCTGCGCGGCCTTTCCGACGGTCCGCGGCAGCACATTTTCGCCGTGCGCCGCGATCTGATGGAGCCTGAGACCTGGTCGACGCTGCTATCGGCCTCCCGCGCCGTCTTCCATGCCCGCAACGGCACGATCTCCGACCAGATCGCCCGCGCCACGGCGCTTTATTCGAAGCCTGCCGCGAAAACCACCGAGAGCACCCAGATGCTGCTGCCGGTGATCCAGGAGGCGGGCGAGCGTCCTGCAGCCGAAATCAGTGGCGACGGCCTGGAGTTCTGGAACGGCTTTGGCGGCTTCGCGGATGAAGGGCGTGAATATGTCGTGCGGCTGCGCGGCGGCGAAGCGACACCGCATCCGTGGATCAACGTCATTTCCAACGAGCACTTCGGCTTCCACGTTTCCGCCGAGGGCTCGGCGTTTTCCTGGAGCCGCAATTCGCGCGACTACCAGCTGACGCCGTGGACCAACGATGCGGTGACCAACCGGCCGGGCGAGGCGATCTTTGTCCGCGACATGGCGAGCGGCTCGGTCCTGACGCCTTATGCCGCGCTTTCGCGGCGCAAGTCGGTCGTGTTCGAAGCCCGGCACGGGCTCGGCTATTCGAGCTTTGCGAGCACCCAGGACGAACTCGAAATCGAGGCGGTTCACACCGTACACAGGACCTTGCCGGCAAGATTGGTGCGGCTCTCGATCCGCAACCGCAGTGCCTCGGCGCGGCAGGTGCGGATCTACGGCTATGCCGAATGGGTCCTCGGCAACAATCGTGGCCGGATGGCTCCGTTCGTCCTGCCCGAATGGCAGGACGATGTCCAGGCGCTTGTCGCGACCAATCCGTACAGCCTCGACTATGCCGGGCGTTCGGCGTTCCTCGCGATCGACGCGCAGGTCGCCTCCTATACGGCGAGCCGGCGGGAGTTCCTCGGCCAGGCCGGCGGAATTCTGGCGCCGCAAGCGGTCATCGCGGGTGCTGCATTGACCGGTTTCACGGAGACGGACGGCGACGCCTGCGCGGCCCTTTCGTCCGATCTCGTCATCGAACCGGGTGCCGAGCGGCAGATCACCTTCTTCCTCGGCGACGCTGACAGTGGCGAACAGGTGCAGTCGATTCTTACCGAATTGCGGGGAACCGCCTTCGACACGACGCTCAAGGCGGCGAAAGCATTCTGGAGCGAATTCACCGGCGTCGTGAAGGTTGAAACGCCCGACAGATCCTTCAACCACATGGTCAACCATTGGCTGCCCTACCAGAGCCTGGGCTGCCGCATCATGGCGCGCTCGGCCTTCTACCAGGCAAGCGGCGCCTACGGCTTCCGCGACCAGTTGCAAGATACGCTTGCCTTCCTCGTTCATCGGCCGGAGCTCGCGCGGGAGCAGATCCTCAACGCGGCCGCGCGGCAGTTCGTCGAGGGCGACGTGCAGCACTGGTGGCTGCCCGGTACCGGTGCCGGCGTCCGCACCATGATTTCCGACGATGTCGTCTGGCTCGCCCACGCGGTCGCGCATTATTGCGCCGTTACCGGCACCACGGACATCCTCGGCGAGAAGGTGCCGTTCATTGTCGGGCCCGCCCTCGAAGAGGGGCAGCACGACAGCTTCTTCAAGCCCGAGAGCGCGGACGAGACGGCCGATATCTACGAGCATTGCGCCCGCGCACTCGATCTCGCGATCAAGCGGACCGGGGCGAACGGTCTGCCGCTCATTCTCGGCGGCGACTGGAACGACGGCATGAACCGGGTCGGTATTGCCGGGGAGGGCACGAGCATCTGGCTCGGCTGGTTCCTGGCCGGTGCGTTGCGTGCCTTCCTGCCCTATGCTCGCAAGCGGAAGGATGAGCCGCGCGCCAAGCTTTGGGAGTCGCATCTCGAGATGCTGAAGGAAGCGCTCGACGGTGCAGGTTGGGACGGCGATTACTATCGCCGCGGCTACTACGACGACGGCACGCCGCTCGGATCCGCCGAGAACGTCGAGTGCCGGATCGATTCCATCGCCCAGTCGTGGAGTGCGCTCTCCGGTGAAGGCGAGGCGGAACGCTCCAGGCACGCAATGGACGCGGTGATGGCGGAACTCGTCGATCCGGAAAAACGGATCGTGCGACTGTTCACGCCGCCGCTCGAAAAGACGCAGCAGGACCCGGGCTACATCAAGGCCTACCCGCCGGGCGTGCGCGAAAACGGCGGCCAGTATACGCATGCGGCCACCTGGGTCGTGCTCGCCTTTGCCGCTCAGGGGCGGGCGGAAGAGGCGTGGCGGACGTTCCAGATGCTCAACCCCATATCGCATGCGCTCAGCCGCGACGATGCCGAGCATTACAGGGTCGAGCCGTATGTCGTCGCCGCCGATGTCTATGGCGAGGGCGAACTCGCGGGGCGTGGCGGCTGGACCTGGTACACCGGCTCGGCCGGCTGGCTCTACCGCGCGGGCGTCGAGGGCATACTCGGCATCCGCCTAAAGGGTAAGAAGCTGGTGATTCGGCCCGTGCTTCCGGCGGACTGGGCAGGCTATTCCGCCGAGGTCCGGGTGAACGGCACCACACACCAGATTTCTGTGGGCCGCGATTCAAAAACTGGTGAACCGATCGTCAGCGTAAATAATAGTGTCACAAAAAACGCTCATGAAGGGATTTTGCTGTAACCGCCGGAATTGAGCATGGGAGGAAACCGGCTTTGTACCAGACGGGCAAGGCCGGTTTTCTTTTGCCGCTCAGTTTCAGCCGCGACCCCTACAGCGGCGCGCGTCTTATCAGACGCGCAAAGGACGCTGTAGCACTTCGAATTGCTGCATGTTCACATCCTTAAATCGGCTACGATCTAAGGAAACATGCAGTGTTCAGGATCGCGCTTCATCGACGGTGCCGAAAGCCTCTCGGAGGTCGCCAGAGCGCGTTTTCGGCATCCTGTTTTCAACAGGGGTGGGGCGGGGCGCCAAATCCCGGATACCAGACCGCATGCTGCAAACGACATTTGGCAAGGACTCGATCAAGGCTGCCGGCTCGGATCACGACGATCCCGGCTCCAACCAGTCCAAGATCAGCGTTCGTCGTCCTGTGCCGGTTACCGAACGCGATACACGCCTCGACGTCTTTCGCGCGCTCTGCCTGCTGACGATCTTCATCAACCACGTCCCAGGCCAATATCTCGAATATCTGACGCACAAGAACATCGGCTTCTCGGACTCTGCCGAGGCCTTCGTACTGATCTCGGGCCTGGCGGTGGGTGCCGCCTATGGCGGAAAATTCGTCGCCGGCGCAAGGCTCGCCCTGACCTTGAAGATGTGGCGGCGTGCGCTGACGCTCTATGTCGCGCATATCATGACGAGCGTCGTGACGCTGGCGATTTTCGCGGGCGGCGCGCTCTATTTCGGCCGCCAGGACCTGATCGGCGAAATCAACATCCGGCCGATCGTCGAGCAGGCGGAGCAGGGCATCGTCGCGATGGTGCTGCTTGGCCATCAGCTCGGCTACAACAATATCCTGTCCCTCTATGCGGCGCTGTTCCTGATGCTGCCGGGTATCCTGTGGCTGAATGCGGTGGGGCGATGGCTGCTGCTTGCGCTATCGGCCGCGCTGTGGCTCGCCGCCGGCTGGTTCAAGCTGGTGCCGTCCAACTTCCTCGACGAAGGCTACTGGTTCCTCAACCCCTGGTCCTGGCAGTTCCTTTTCGTCATCGGCATTCTCGCCATGAGCCACGTGCGCGCCGGCGGGCGCCTGCCACGACACTGGTTGCTGATCGGGGTTTCCGCCGCCTATCTCACCGTCTCGGCCTTCTGGGTCCTGTTCTCCTGGTGGAACATCGACTTCTCCTTCGGGCTGCCGGCGGTGCTCACCGGCTTCGACAAGACGTTCCTTTCGCTGACGCGGCTCCTGCATGTGCTGGCACTCGCCTATCTCCTGGCGATCACCCCTGCCGTCAACCGGTTGACCCGGCTTGAGAACAGCCATCCCCTGGTGATGATCGGCCGGCATTCGCTGGCCGTCTTCATCTTCGGAACGATCCTTGCGATGGCGTGCCAGGTGCTTCTCTTCGTCACCGGCCGCGACCCGATCATGGGCTCGCTCTTCGTCATCGCCGGCATCGGGCTCCACTTCGTCTATGCCTATTACCTCGAGTGGTTGAAGGAGGTGGCGGTCGCGAAGCCGCTCAGGGCCGCGTGAGAAGTTTGCGGGCGCCCCTCACACTAACCCTCTCCCCGCGCGGGGAGAGCCGGCAGGCGGATGAGGGGATTGGGTGGGATGACGGGGCGGATTTTCCGCGATCGCGCGCAGGCGGGTTTTCGCGCTGAAGCGCAAGCGCGTTTAATCGGCCTCGTTACCTTCATGGGTGACCAGATACCCGCCTCCAAGCTGAGATTGGAGAGCTTCACACAAATGTCGCCCCTCATCGAGGAACGCTTGTTCTACGGGCTCAGATTCAAAGCCGGACTTGGTCGGATCATCAAGGTCGAGTGTCTCGTCGAATTTTGCGGCCCACGAATTTAGACGAAGAACCAAATCTTCCGGGATCGGAAGCAGCGCCGGATCAACATTCCCAACGGCTTCACCGGCGTTCTCCCAGAGGGGAAAGCAATGATAGTCGGGCATCAATTTAAGCGTCTTCATTGTTGTTCCTGCTGGCTTGATTCGGCGGCCGGATATAGTTCTCACTTCCGAGAGCAAAGCAGCTCCTGTCTTTTGTGACCCTTCCCATTGTTTGGCCCATTGTTTGGCCCACGCCCCGGAAGATCATCAAATGAAAATGCCCCGGAAAGGTCCGGGGCATCTGTTCGCGGAAGACGGTAAGTGTCACGCTGCGGTAAGGCTCTTGCGGACATCCTCGTCCGTGAGGATCCCGCTGGCGCGCAGCAATGCGGCGAAGCGGCCGTTGCTGTGGCTGAGCTCGTTAAAGCCGCCCATTTCAACGACCCGGCCCTGATCCATGAAGATCACTAGGTCGGCCTCGCGCACCGTCGAAAGGCGGTGGGCGATGATGAACGTGGTGCGATCCTTGCGCAGCGAATCGATCGCGTCCTTCACGCGGGCCTCGGTCTCGACATCGAGCGCGCTCGTCGCCTCGTCGAGCACCAGGATCGGCGCGTTCTTGAGGATCGCGCGGGCGATTGCGACGCGCTGGCGTTCTCCACCCGAGAGCCGGTTGCCGCGTTCGCCGACCATCGTGTCGTAGCCATTGAGGCGGTCTTCGATGAAGTCGCTCGCGGCGGCCGCTTCCGCGGCGGCCATGATTTCCTCGATCGAGGCATCCTCGCGGCCGAGGCGAATGTTGTCGCCGATCGAGCGGTTCATGAGGCCCGCATCCTGGAAGACCGTGGCGATCGACCGGCGCAGCGACTTGCGGGTGACCGTCGAGATATCGACCCCATCGATCAGGATCTGGCCGTGCTTCGGTTCATGGACCCGCTGCAGCAGATTGACGAGCGTCGTCTTGCCGGCGCCGGTCGGTCCGACGATGGCGACCGTCTGGCCGGCCTTCGCCGTAAAGGAGACATTGCGCACGCCCTGGGCGGAGTTCGCGAAGTCGAAGGAGATGTCGCGGAATTCCACCTCGCCGACAACGCCCGTCAGTTCCTTGGCGCCGGCCGGCTCCTCGCGTTCGCGCACCGAATCCTCGAGCTGGTAGAAGTCCTCGAGCTTGGCGCGCGCCTCGAAGATCTGCGTGGCGAAGGCCTTCATCTGGTCGAGACGGCCGATCAGCAGGTTGGCGAAGCCGATGAATGCGACCACCTCACCGACGCCGAGTTCGCCGCGCTGTACGAGGATGGTGCCGATGACGAGGACTGCCATCATCGAGATGGTCGAGGCCATGCGGTTGAGCGCGCTTGCCAGTGCCCACCAGTCGAGCACCGGGTACTGGGCCGACAGGAGACGATCGGTGAACTTCTTCAGCTCGCGCGTTTCGGCTTCGATGCGGTTGTAGCTGTGCACCACCGAAACGTTGCTGATCGCGTCGGAGACGTGGGAGAAGACCGTATGGTAATGGTTCTCGACCGTAGCCTGACCATCCTTCGTCCGGTTCATCACGACCTTGCTGATCGCCACATAGGCTGCGCCGAGAACGACGAGGACGAGCGACAGGCGGAGGTCCATCACGAAGGCGGTCGGCACAAGCAGGACGAGCGCCACGGCCGTCGACAGGTGCTGCCGCATGAATTCGAGCCAGAGGCCGAAGAGCGTCTCGCAGGCGCGCAGCAGGGTGTGCAACGCGTTGGAGGTGCCGCGCTGGCTATGCCAGGAAAGCGGCATGGAGACGATCCGTCCGAAGGCTTCGGTCAGGAGCGTCGCCCGGCGGCCATGCGCAAGCCGGTCGGCCTCGCGGGAGACCAGCACGAAGGCGATCGTGTTGAAGACGCCGAAGGCCGCCCACAGGAAGAGCATCGGCGCGACGTCCTTCTGCGACGAGATCGCGTCGATGATGCGGCCAAAGAGAATCGGCTCGGCAATCGTGATGATGGCGAGCACGATGTTGGCGATGACGATCGCCCCGACGCGGAATTTGTGAACGGTAAGATACTGAAGGGCTCTTGTATACACTTGGAACAAAGACACTGTCTCACCCCTTCTGGGCATCGGATGTTGCGCCGCAGCAATGCTTCGATGCGGCAGTGCATTTGCGCCTCTGGCGATCCGGGGTGGCGGAATTCTTGCCACCGTGCCGGGCCGTCAAAGCCCCACTGGGCGGCCTTGTGAAATCGCTGCCGAAAACGTGGAGGCTAAACCCTGCCGACTGCGGGAAGATCCGGTGCCAAGGGAGGATTGGCGGGGATAATCCATAGTCCGCTATCTTTATGCCTCCACTCCGATATTTTGCAGGTTTCGTGCAAGACCGGGCGTGATAAGAAGAATTATCGCGGTTGCAACATGAATGGCTTCTGAACGGAGCGTTCATGTGAGGATCTCAAGCGCTGCGCCCGTCGCATTCTCGACCTGAAGGTGTTCCATGAATATCACGTTGCTCGTACAGTTTCTGGCGCTCCTGGAGGAGATGAAGACGCGCGAGGAGATACTGCCCGAGTTTGAACGGCTGCTCGATCGTTGCGGTTTCGACTTCTACGGTGTCGTGCGCCAGCCGAAGCCCAATGAGAACCCTCTGAGGCTGCTCCTTGCCGGCCGCTGGCCGGACGGCTGGCCGCAAATCTACATCCGCAAAAAATATGTCGTCATCGATCCGACGATCCGCTATCTCGGCCATGCCCAGCGCGGATTCCGCTGGCGCGACACGCTTGCGGCCTTCCGCTCGGATCCACATCGCAAGCGCATGGAAAGCATGATGGTCGAGGCGCGCAATCACGGCCTCTTCGACGGTTATATTTTCCCGGTGCACGGCCGGCGCGGGCTGATGGGCAACCTCACTGTCGGTGGCCGCGTGGTGGACCTCAGCCCGGTCGAATTGAGCCTCTTCGACGCGATCGCCAAGAGGCTCTTCTGGAAGCTGCTGGAGCTCACCGATCCGGAGATCATGGCCGAGCTCATCTCGCGCGTCGAAGTGCAGATGACGCGGCGTGAAATGGAGGCGCTGAACTACCTTGCCGACGGCATGACATCGAACGACATCGGCAAGGTCCTCGACATATCGAGCCACACGGTCGACTGGTACATGAACGGCATTCAGGAAAAGCTGAAGGCGAAGAACCGCCATCACGTCGTCGCCATCGCCTTCCGTCTTGGCCTTATTTCCTGAACGGAATCCGTTCCCGATCAATTCTTAAAGGTAAGAGCGGTGCGCGCGCGGAAAGCCGCTTACACTTTTCTTTGCGCGTCTGATTGGACGCGCGGCGCTGTAGTGTCGCATCTGAAATTGCACTTCATTCATTGACTCGCTAAAACTTCATTTCGCGGGTGCAGCATTCCCGCGTTTTCAAGTCTTGAGGAGTCCGACTTGCCCATCTCTAAGATCCTTGTTGCCAACCGTTCCGAAATTGCCATCCGCGTGTTCCGCGCTGCCAACGAACTGGGACTTAAAACGGTCGCGATATGGGCTGAGGAGGACAAACTGGCGCTGCACCGCTTCAAGGCGGACGAGAGCTACCAGGTCGGGCGCGGCCCGCATCTGGCCCGCGATCTCGGCCCGATCGAAAGCTATCTGTCGATCGACGAGGTGATCCGCGTCGCCAAGCTATCCGGCGCCGACGCCATTCATCCGGGCTACGGCCTGTTGTCCGAAAGCCCGGAATTTGCGGAAGCCTGCGCGGCCAACGGCATCACCTTCATCGGCCCGAAGCCGGAGACGATGCGCCAGCTCGGCAACAAGGTGGCGGCGCGCAACCTGGCGATCTCGATCGGCGTGCCGGTCGTGCCGGCGACCGATCCGCTGCCGGACGACCCGGCCGAGATCAAGCGGCTCGCCGAGGAAATCGGCTATCCGGTGATGCTGAAGGCCTCCTGGGGCGGCGGCGGCCGTGGAATGCGGGCGATCCGCGATCCGAAGGACCTGATCCGCGAGGTGACCGAGGCGAAGCGCGAGGCGAAGGCCGCCTTCGGCAAGGACGAGGTCTATCTCGAAAAGCTGGTCGAGCGCGCCCGCCACGTCGAAAGTCAGATTCTCGGCGACACCCACGGCAACGTCGTTCACCTCTTCGAGCGCGACTGCTCGATCCAGCGGCGCAACCAGAAGGTAGTCGAGCGTGCGCCGGCGCCTTATCTTACCGCCGCGCAACGCCAGGAGCTTGCCGCCTACTCGAAGCGGATCGCCGAGGCGACAAACTATATCGGCGCCGGCACCGTCGAGTATCTGATGGATGCCGACACCGGCAACTTCTACTTCATCGAGGTCAATCCGCGCATCCAGGTCGAGCACACGGTGACGGAAGTCGTCACCGGCATCGACATCGTCAAGGCGCAGATCCACATCCTCGACGGCTTTGCCATCGGCACGCCGGAATCGGGCGTTCCGAAACAGGAGGACATTCGCCTCAACGGCCATGCGCTGCAGTGCCGCATCACCACCGAAGATCCGGAGCAGAACTTCATCCCCGACTACGGCCGCATCACCGCCTATCGCGGCGCAACCGGTTTCGGTATCCGGCTTGATGGCGGCACGGCCTATTCCGGCGCGGTGATCACCCGCTACTACGATCCGCTGCTCGAAAAGGTAACGGCCTGGGCGCCGAACCCGGACGAGGCGATAAAGCGCATGATCCGTGCGCTGAGAGAGTTCCGCATCCGCGGCGTCGCGACCAACCTCACCTTCCTGGAAGCGATCATCAGCCACCCGTCCTTTCAGGACAACTGCTACACCACCCGCTTCATCGACACGACGCCGGAACTGTTCCAGCAGGTCAAGCGCCAGGACCGCGCCACCAAGCTCTTGACCTATCTTGCCGACGTCACGGTCAACGGCCATCCGGAGGCCAAGGGCCGGCCGAAGCCCAGCGACGACATCGCCGCTCCCGTGGTGCCGTTCATCAATGGCGAGGCGAAGCCAGGCACCAAGCAGCTCCTCGATGAGCTCGGACCGAAGAAATTCGCCGAATGGGTCAAGGCGCAGCCGCAGGTGCTGCTGACCGACACGACGATGCGCGACGGCCATCAGTCGCTGCTCGCCACCCGCATGCGCACCTATGATATCGCCCGCATCGCCGGCACCTATGCCCGGGCGCTGCCGAACCTCTTCTCGCTCGAATGCTGGGGCGGCGCGACCTTCGACGTGTCGATGCGCTTCCTCACCGAGGATCCGTGGGAGCGGCTGGCAATGGTACGCGAGGGTGCGCCGAACCTGCTCCTGCAGATGCTTCTGCGCGGCGCCAACGGCGTCGGCTACAAGAACTATCCCGACAATGTCGTAAAATACTTCGTCGCCCAAGCGGCCAAGGGTGGCATCGACGTCTTCCGCGTCTTCGACTGCCTGAACTGGGTGGAGAACATGCGCGTCGCAATGGACGCGGTCGCCGCAGAGAACAAGATCTGCGAGGCGGCGATCTGCTATACCGGCGACATCCTGAATTCTGCCCGGCCGAAGTACGATCTGAAGTACTACACGGCGCTTGCCGCCGAACTGGAGAGGGCCGGCGCCCATATCATCGCCGTCAAGGACATGGCAGGCCTTTTGAAGCCGGCAGCGGCCCGCGTGCTGTTCAAGGCGCTGAAGGAAGCGACCGACCTGCCGATCCACTTCCACACGCACGACACGTCGGGCATCGCCGCCGCGACCGTTCTTGCTGCGGTCGAATCCGGCGTCGATATCGTCGACGCGGCGATGGATGCGCTTTCCGGCAACACCTCGCAGCCCTGCCTCGGCTCGATCGTCGAGGCGCTATCCGGCACCGAGCGTGATCCGGGCCTCAATCCGGAATGGATCCGGCGCATCTCCTTCTATTGGGAGGCGGTGCGTCATCAATATGCGGCGTTCGAAAGCGACCTCAAGGGGCCGGCCTCGGAAGTCTACCTGCATGAAATGCCGGGCGGCCAGTTCACCAACTTGAAAGAGCAGGCCCGCTCGCTCGGGCTCGAGACCCGCTGGCACGAGGTGGCGCAGGCCTATGCGGACGCCAACCAGATGTTCGGCGACATCGTCAAGGTGACGCCGTCCTCCAAGGTGGTCGGCGACATGGCGCTGATGATGGTTTCCCAGGACCTGACGGTGGCCGACGTCGAGAACCCGGCGAAGGACATCGCCTTCCCGGAATCGGTCGTTTCGATGCTCAAGGGCGACCTCGGCCAGCCGCCGGGCGGCTGGCCGGAAGCCCTACAGAAGAAGGCGCTGAAGGGCGAAGCGCCCTATACGGCCGTGCCGGGCTCGTTGCTGCCGCCAGCCGATCTCGACGCGGAGCGCAAGAGCATCGAAGAGAAGCTCGGCCGCGAGGTCACCGACTTCGAATTCGCCTCTTACCTCATGTATCCCAAGGTCTTCACCGACTACGCGCTCGCCGCCGAGACCTACGGCCCGGTTAGCGTGCTGCCGACGCCCGCCTATTTCTACGGCATGACGCCGGGCGAGGAGCTCTTCGCCGACATCGAGAAGGGCAAGACGCTGGTCATCCTCAACCAGGCGCAGGGCGAGATCGACGAGAAGGGCATGGTCAAGATGTTCTTCGAACTGAACGGCCAGCCGCGCTCGATCAAGGTGCCGGACCGCAACCGCGGCGCCTCCGCGGCCATCCGGCGCAAGGCGGAAGCCGGCAATGCCGCCCATCTCGGCGCGCCCATGCCGGGTGTCATCTCGACAGTCGCGGTCGTAACCGGCCAGCCGGTCAAAGCCGGCGACGTGCTCTTGTCGATCGAGGCGATGAAGATGGAAACGGCGCTGCATGCCGAGAAGGACGGGGTGATCGCCGAAGTCCTGGTCCGCGCCGGCGACCAGATCGATGCGAAGGATTTGCTGATCGTGTTTGGTGGTTGACTCAGTTACAGGCATAGCAACGCCGACCGGCTCCTCACAAAAGGGGCCGATCCGCCTAACCTGAGCCGAGGTACCGCATGAGTGAGGTATTCGAGGGCGGCTGCCAATGTGGGCATTGCCGTTACCGCATCGCGGGAAAATCGTTATCGCTGTTTGCCTGCCATTGCCGCGAATGCCAGAGGCAGTCGGGCAGCGCCTTTGGCATGGCGCTATGGATTCAACACTCTGAAATCACACTTCTGTCCGGCAAGCTCGCTTCATGGACACGCGAGACCCCGAGCGGCCGGCACATGATGTGTGAGTTCTGCCCTGAATGCGGCACTCGCCTCTTCCACCGCCAGGAGAACCGGCCCGATATGATCAGCATCAAGCCCGGAACGCTCGACGACACCTCGTCCCTGGCTCCCGTGGCCCATATCTGGCTAGACAGCGCGCAGCCTTGGAGCGGAATAAACAGCGAGTGCCTTCAATATCCGGGCAATCCGGAGCACTTTGGACTGCTGTTTGATCGTTGGGACGAGCGCCGGGAAGCCGCTAAGCCAGCTTGAGGGAAGCAAGGGCGGGAGCGCACCGGCCGTTACTCTGCACCTGTCTGACGACGTTTGCTCCTGTCAGTCTCTTCCCGCTCGCGTCGTCATCCTCGGGCTTGACCCCTGGGAGGACAGGCGCGCCCCTCCGCAAATAACAACGCCGCGGGAGCGGCATCCTTGCGTCTGGATCCTCGGGAAGCCCGAGGATGACGGTGGAGAGGGGGCGTGGCGTGCGTAGCAGCGCAACTGGCAGTCCGCTTATTCGAGCCTCGCTCAAATATCATAGCTCATCGGTGCACTCAGTGACGCAATGAACTTCTTCGTGCGCTCGCGCTCGGGCGTCGAAAAGATCTTGCGCGGCGGGCCGCTTTCGACGATGACGCCGCCGTCGAGGAAAATCACGTGATCGGCGACGCGCGAGGCGAGGCGAAGGTCGTGGGTCGCCATGATCATCGTCGTGCCCTCGCGGGCAAGCCGGCTTAGGACTTCGACCACTTCCTCGGCGAGCTCCGGGTCGAGCGCGGAAGTCGGCTCGTCGCAGAGAAGGACGCGCGGGGACGGCGCGAGCGCCCGGGCGATCGCCACGCGCTGCTGCTGGCCGCCGGAAAGTGTCGACGGCCAGGCATCCGCCTTGTGCGCCATGCCGACCTTTTCCAGGAGTTCGAGTGCACGGGCGCGGGCGCGGTCGGCCGGCCATTTGAGAACCGTGACAAGACCCTCCATCACGTTGCCGAGCGCGGTCTGATGGGGAAAGAGCTGAAAATTCTGGAACACCATGCCGGTTTGCCGGCGCAGCTTTTGTATCGCCCTCCAGCCGACCGTGCGGTGAGGGGCGAACTCCAGTCGCTCGTCGCCAAGCCGGATCGCCCCGTGTGTCGGGATCTCCAGCAGGTTCACGCATCTGAGCAGCGTGCTCTTGCCGCCGCCGGATGGGCCGACCAGCGCCGTTACCGTGCCTTCGGCCATCGTCACACTGATTCCCTTGAGCACCAAATTGGTGCCGAAGCGCTTTTCGATGTCGGTGAGTTCGATCATGCGCGCGCCTCCAGGAAACCGCCATAGCGGGCGAAGCGGCGCTCCAGCTTCACCTGGAGGGCCGATAGTACGGAGCTCATGGCAAGGTAGATCAGCGCCGCCTCGATATAAAGGATCAGTGGTTCATAAGTGGTTGCGACGATGCGCTGCGCCGTCTGAAAGAGCTCGGGCACGGTGATGGCTGCGGCGAGCGAAGTGTCCTTCACCAGCGAAATGAACGTGTTCGAGAGCGGCGGGATTGCGACCCGGGTCGCCTGCGGCAGGATAGTCCGTCGCATGACCTGGCTCCAGCTCATGCCGATCGAATAGGCCGCTTCCCACTGGCCGCGCGGCACGGAGGAGATCGTGGCGCGGATGATTTCAGATGTATAGGCACCGATGTTGAGCGTGAAGCCGATCAACGCAGCGGGAAATGCATCGAGCAATATGTTCATGCTCGGCAGGCCATAGAAAATGACGAAGAGCTGGACGAGGAGCGGCGTTCCGCGGATCACCCAGACATAGAACCGCGCCACGGCGACGAAGGGAGCCGGTGCGAAGAGACGGACGAGTGCGGTGACAAGTCCCAGCAAAATCCCGAGGGCGAAGGAAAGCAGCGTCAGCGGGACCGTGAAGATCAGCCCGGCCCAAAGCAGGGTCGGCAGCGATTCCGCCATCAGGTGAAGCCAGTTGGGCAAGGGGAAGCCTTTCAAAAAGCGCGATCCGCTCCGGGGGGGCGGAACGGATCGCGATTCATAGCCGAGAAAGGCCGATAGAAAAACCGATCGGCCTGCCTTTTGGGCGAACTTACTTGGAGACGTCGGCGCCGAAATATTTCTGCGAGATCTTGTCGTAGGTGCCGTCAGCCTTGATCTCGGCAAGCGCCTTGTTGATCGCGGCCAGCAGCTCTGGCTCGTTCTTGCGGATGATGATGCCGGAATAATCCGCGTCGGCCTGTTCGGCGGCGATCTTCACGTTCGCGTCCGGCTTCTGCTTCTTGAAGTCGAGGAAGGACAGGCTGTCGTTGATCGTCGCGTCGGCGCGGCCCGTCAGCACGAGCTGGATCGACTGGTCGAAACCGTCGGTGCCGACGAGCTCGGCGCCCGAGGCTTGAGCGAGCTTGCCGAAATTGCTGGTCAGCGACTGGGCGGATTTCTTGCCCTTGAGATCGGCGAAGCCCTTGATCTCCTCGTTGTCGCCCTTGACGATCAGCACGGCCTTGGAGGCGATATAGGGTTCCGAGAAATCGTACTTCTTCTTGCGCTCTTCGGTGATGCCGACCTGGTTGATGACCGTGTCGTAGCGGTTGGCGTCGAGGCCGGCGATCAGTCCGTCCCACTTGCCTTCAAGGAATTCGGCCTTGACGCCGAGGCGCTTGGCAACTTCCTGGCCGATTTCGACATCAAAGCCCACCAGCGCGCCGCTGGCATCGTGATAGGTGAAGGGGGCATAGGTGCCCTCGGTGCCGATTTTCAGAACGCCGGCAGACTTGATCTGATCGAGGTTCGATTCCGCATGGGCGGGAGCGAAGGCGGCGATTTGCAGCAGGGCGGCGGCGAAAAGCGTCGGAAGGAATTTCATTGTCTTGTTTTCCATCTTTTGTTCTCCGGCCCGTCGTCCGGATTGCGGCGAGATTCGCATAAAACCGGGCGCATCTGAGCGCATAAAACACCAATTCATCCGGCTTTCGATGAAGATTTTTTCCCAAACAGACCGAAATCTCATCGAAAACACTCCGTTGGTGAATGTGCTGGTTCAATCGAAGTTCCAGGAGCGGGTGAAGTTCCTCGCGCGGTAGCAATTGAATTCTCCACGAAAGACTGGTATTCACGTTTCAACCGATTCATGCACGTTTATGCACGATTTGAAATATGGCCACGGACCTGCTGCTGCGCGAGAGAAAATTCCTGATCCAGGAACGGCTGAAAACCGACGGCCGTGTGCTGGCCGCCGATCTAGCGCGTGAATTAGGCGTCTCGGAAGACACGATTCGTCGCGACCTGCGCGAGATGGCTGCCGCGGGCCTGTGTGAGCGCGTTTATGGCGGAGCCTTGCCGCTCGCGCCGATGGCCGGTTCGCTCAGCCAGCGCGCCTCGCTCGCCCCGGAGCGCAAGGCGGCGCTTGCGCGGGCCGCGGTCGGCTTCATCCGTGAAGGCATGACGGTTTTCCTCGACGCCGGTTCGGCCAATCTGGCGATTGCCGAGGCGATCGAGCCGGACCTTTCGGTGACGATCGTCACCAACACGCCGCTCATTGCGGCTGCCCTGATGGACAAGGCGGGCGTGGAACTCATCCTTGTCGGCGGGCCGCTCGACCGCGCGGTCGGCGCAGCCGTCGGCGCGCGGGCGCAACGCGATGCCGAGCTTCTCCGCCCCGACCTTTGTGTTCTCGGTGCCTGCGGCGCCGACCCGGAAGCGGGACTGACAGCCTTCCATTTCGAGGACGCGGCGTTCAAACGTCTCATCGCCTCGCGAAGCCGCTCGGTCCTCGCCGCCATTACAAGCGACAAGCTCGGGACCGCCGCGCCACATGCGGTCATCGGCATCGAGGGAGTGACGACGTTGGTTCTCGAGGCCGATGCGCCCGAAGCCGCGATCGCCGCCCTCCGCGCGCGCGGAGCCGATGTCGTCCTGGCGAAGGGGCCGGCCCGATGAATGTCGCGCATATCGCTCTCTGGACGAAGGATATCGACCGGATCGCCGCCTTCTGGACCGATCTCTTCGACGCCAGAGTCGGCGAGATCTATGAAAGCAGCCGCCGTCCCGGTTTCCGCTCGCGTTTCCTGACGCTTGGCGGCGGGCCATCGATCGAGGTGATGGAGGGGCCGTGGCTTGCTCCTCATGACGCGGCGGCGGTGGAACGCGCCGGCTATGCGCATCTCGCCCTTTCGCTGGGCAGCGGCGAGGCGGTGGACGACATGGCGGACCGGGCTGAGAGAAAGGGCATTCTCGTTTCGAAAGCCCGTTGGACGGGTGACGGCTTCTACGAGGCCGTGATCCGAGATCCCGACGGCAATCGCATCGAAATCACCATTTGAGCCGGACGGTTCCGGCCGCGGGAAGGTTACTCATGGATCAGCGAACGGATCAGCGCAAGCAAACCGCCTCTCAGGGCCATGTCCGGCACCGTTACATGTCGAAGAACCGGCTTGCCGTATCGCTCCTGTTCCTGATGAACGGCTTCGTCACCGGCAGTTGGGCGCCGAAGATTCCGGAGTTCAAGGACCGGCTCGGCATCGGCGAGAGCGTGCTCGGCCTCCTGATCCTGGTCTTCGGCATCGGCTCGCTGGTGCTGATGCCGATCGCCGGCGGCTTCATTGCCCGCGTCGGCTCGCAGAAGGTGGTGAAGGTGACGGCGATCATTCTGTCGCCGCTGCTGCTGCTCCTGACACTGGCCCCGAATGTCTGGACGGCGGCGATCGGCATGTTCCTGCTTGGCGGCTTCGTCGGCGCCATGGATGTGGCGATGAACGCCAATGCGGTCGAGGTCGAAAGGTCGATGCGCCGCGCGATCATGTCCTCCTGCCACGCCTATTGGAGCCTCGGCGGGTTGATCGGCGCCGGCATCGGCGGCTTCCTGATGGCGCGCTTCGGCGTGCTGCCGCACGTGCTAGTCGTCACGGTCCTTTCTCTGGCATTTCTCGCCGTCGCCTGGCCGATGATCCTCGCCGACCAGCCTCATCCGTCAGCGACGAGGGAGAAGCTGCGCCTGCCGCTCACGCCCCTTCCCTGGCTGATCGGCATCATGGCCCTGTTCTCGATGGTGCCGGAAGGCACGGTGCTCGATTGGGGCGCACTCTATCTGCGCAACGAGCTCGGCGCTTCCGTCGAACTCTCGGGCTTTGGTTTCGCCGCCTTCTCGGCAACGATGGCCGCGATGCGTTTTGCCGGGGACCATGTCCGAGATCTGCTCGGGGCGAAGCGGACCTTGCGTATCTGCACGGTGACGGCGCTCGTCGGCATTGTGCTTGCGGGCCTCGCGCCAAATGCGTTGGTGGCAATTCTCGGCTTCGCAATCGCCGGGATCGGTATCTCCAATATGGTGCCGATCGCCTTTTCAGCCGCTGGCAACATGCCGGGGCTGCAGCCCGGCATCGGGCTCTCGGTCGCGACGTTCATGGGCTATTCCGGCATGCTCTTCGCGCCGTCACTGATCGGCTTCGTGGCCGAGCATTCGGGCTTTGCGATCATCTTCATGTCCGTTCCCGCGCTCTTCATCGTCGTGCTCCTGCTCTCGCATCACGCCGTCCATGCGGATCACGGGAAAGGACATTAGGATTGCGCGGGGTGCGGACACGCACGTTTTCTTGCCCGCTCAACAGTGCGAGAAAGGCCCTTCATCCCGCTGCCGCAACCTTCCCCCGCAAGCAGGGAGAAGGGGCGTGTCGCCGGGCGCCGGCAGACGGGTTGAGGGGCCAATCGCCTGCCCAGACGGTCGCCTGCCATCAATTCGCCGTCAGCGCGTGATGTTGCCGTTGACAAGCAAGCTTTCCTCCGCCACCTGAAAGGCGAAAGCTCGGTGCGGCCGGCATGCCGCTCGGGCGAAACGGGACCCAAGAAGAGGCCTTCATGTCTTCTGCCTTCGATTTCGAGCCACAGCCACGCCGCGCCTCGGTCGCCGTCGATGTCGGCGGCGTGATCGTCGGCGGCGGCGCTCCCGTCGTCGTCCAGTCGATGACGAATACGGATACGGCCGATGTCGACGCGACCGTCGCCCAGGTGGCGGCACTTCACAAGGCGGGGTCCGAACTGGTGCGGATCACGGTCGATCGCGACCAAAGTGCCGCGGCGGTACCGAAGATTCGCGAGCGGCTTTTGCGCATCGGCATCGACGTTCCGCTTGTCGGCGACTTCCACTATATCGGCCACAAGCTCTTGGCCGATCACCCGGCTTGCGCCGAAGCGCTGGCGAAATATCGCATCAACCCGGGCAACGTCGGCTTCAAGGACAAGAAGGACAAGCAGTTCGCCGAGATCATCGAGATGGCGATGCGCTACGACAAGCCGGTGCGCATCGGCGTCAACTGGGGTTCGCTCGATCAGGAACTGCTGACCCGGCTGATGGACGAGAATCAGGCCAAGGGCTCGCCGCTGACGGCGCAGCAGGTGACGCGCGAGACGATCGTGCAGTCGGCACTGCTCTCGGCGGAGCTGGCCGAAGAGCTCGGCCTGCCGCGCAACCGCATCATCCTTTCCGCCAAGGTTTCGGGCGTGCAGGACCTGATCGCCGTCTATGCGATGCTCGCCGCCCGTTCCGATCATGCGTTGCATCTCGGGCTTACCGAAGCCGGCATGGGAACGAAGGGCATCGTCGCGTCCTCCGCCTCGCTCGGCATCCTGATGCAGCAGGGCATCGGCGACACGATCCGCATTTCGCTGACGCCTGAACCGGGCGGCGACCGCACCCGCGAGGTGCAGGTGGCGCAGGAATTGCTGCAGGTCATGGGGTTCCGCCAGTTCATTCCTGTGGTTGCCGCCTGTCCCGGCTGCGGCCGCACGACATCGACGGTCTTCCAGGAACTCGCCCAGAAGATCCAGGAGGATATCCGCGCCAGCATGCCGGTTTGGCGCGAGAAATATCCGGGCGTCGAGGCGCTGAAGGTTGCCGTCATGGGTTGCATCGTCAATGGCCCGGGCGAAAGCAAGCATGCCGATATCGGCATTTCGCTTCCCGGAACCGGCGAGACGCCGGCAGCACCCGTCTTCATCGATGGCCAGAAGGCGATGACGTTGCGCGGACCGAAGATCGCCGAGGAGTTCCAGCTTCTCGTCGCCGACTATATCGAGAAGCGTTACGGTCGCGGCCAGGCGGCCGCGGAATAGCTCGGAACAGTCAGAGTCTCGCCGTCAGCAGTTTCAGACCGGCGAATGCAAAGAAGCCTGCCATCAGGCTTTCGATCACGCGCCGCGATTTGAGATAGGCGCGGTGGACCGGCGACAGCGAGAAGACGATCGCGAAGCCGCAGAAGGTCATGAGCCCGATCAGCATGCAGCCGCCGATGAAAGCGGCGGTAACGCCGACCGGCGCCCCTTCCGGCATGCCGAGCGAGACCAGCATGATCCAGGCAAAGATCGCCTTGGGATTGGTCAAGTGGATGCCGAGTCCCTTGAGGTAGAGCTTCTTCAACGACATCTCCAGCGGAACGCGAAGCGATGCCTGTGACTGACCGCGCATCGCCGCCCTGAGCGCGTTGTAGGCAAGCCAGAAGAGATAACAGGCGCCGGCGATCTTCAGGACGATGATCGCCTGTCCATAGGTCTGGATCAGCGCCGAGAGACCCGATGCCGTCAGCATCGCCCAGGTGTAGCTGCCGCTCAGCACGCCGAACGCAAGCGCGAGACCGGCCTTTCGCCCCTGGCTGACAGACGTTGCAATGATCGCCAGAACCGCCGGCCCCGGCGACGCGACCGCGATGATATAGGCGGTCCAGGCGACGAGAAGCTGCGGCAGATAGGGCGTGAGGTCAAGCATGGTGCGGCGTCCGTCTTTGGTTCGTGCAAACAGTAGCCGAGGCCTCTGTGGATGCCAATGGGAGGCGGCATGCGGGTCTCAAACCGCTTCGCCCCTACCGCTCGGGCTGCGGGCGGGAAAAAGGGGCGCTGTGCCATCGGTCCCTCATCCGGCCTGCCGGCCACCTTCTCCCCGCAAGCGAGGCGAAGGCGCAAGTGGCAATCACGCCAATCCCTCTCCCCCTACGGGCATCTAGATGGAAAAGGGCACTCCGGCGGCCCGGTCCCCTCGCCCCGCTTGCGGGGAGAGGGTTAGGGTGAGGGGCAAGGCAAGGTTGGCGCCGTCCGGGCGTTAGCCTCAAAGAATCTTGTCGAGGGCTTCGACCAGTCTCGCACATTCCTCGTCGGTACCGATGGTGATGCGCAAGAAATCGGATATCCGCGGCTTGGCGAAGTGGCGGACGATCACGGCTCTCTCCCTCAGCTTCGCCGCCAGCGCTTGGCCCGCATGTTTCGGATGCCGGGCGAAGACGAAGTTCGCCTGCGATGGCAGGACCTCGAATCCGCGCGCTTCGAGCTCGCCTGCCAGCTTCTCCCGCGAAGCAATGATCTTGCCGCGCGTCGTCTCGAACCAGGCCTCGTCCTTGATCGCGGCGATGGCGCCTGCCTGGGCCGCCCGTCCGAGCGGATAGGAGTTGAAGCTGTCCTTGACGCGCTCCAAAGCCTCGATCAGCGGCCGCCGGCCGATCGCGAAGCCGACCCGCAATCCGGCAAGCGCCCTCGATTTCGAAAAAGTCTGCACGACGAGCAGGTTTTCGTATTTCGGAACCAGGGCCGTCGCGGATTCGCCGCCGAAATCGATATAGGCCTCGTCGATCACCACCGGCTGGTCGGGGTGTTCGGCGACCAGCGCCTCGATGTCGGCGAGCGGCAGGCCGATGCCGGTGGGTGCATTCGGGTTGGGAAGAATGATCGCGCCGGCGGGGCGACGGTAATCGACGATGTCGATGCCGAAGGCGTCATTGAGCGGCACCTCTATCGCGTCGATGCCGAAAAGGCCCGCATAGGTCGGATAGAAGCTGTAGGAGATATCCGGATAGAGCAGCGGCCGATCGTGTTTCAACAGCGCAGCGAAGCTGTGCGCCAGCACTTCGTCGGAGCCGTTGCCGACGAAGACCTCCTCCGGTCCGACGCCATATCTCGTGGCGATCGCTTTCCGCAGGTCGATCGCGAGCGGATCCGGATAGAGCCTGAGATCGGCGCTTGCCGCAGCCCGGATCGCCTCGATCACCTTGTCGGAAGGGGCGTAGGGGTTTTCGTTGGTGTTCAGCTTGACGAGGTTCGCCATGCGCGGCTGTTCGCCCGGGACATAGGGTTTCAGCGCGGAGACGATCGGCGACCAGTATTTGCTCACGGGCTAGAGCCTTTCATGTCTAAATGGGAGCATTCTGCCGGAGCAGGTTTCCGTCAGGATAATAGGCGATCGTCGAGTGGCGTACACGGACGTACGGCCGAGGCGATCGCCTATTATCCCGACGGAAAGATGCCCGGCCCTTCGGGTTGGCTGAAGCGGGCGGCCTGTTTGCCCGGCTGGCTTGGCCGTATGCTTTGGCTACGCCGCGCGCCAGCCGGGCAAACATTCCGCTCCGCTTGAGCCAACAGAATTGCTTCCATTTAGACATGAAAGGCTCTAACTCCTGCGGTTGGCGATGAAGCGGGCGGTCTCGACGAGGATGGCCGATCGCGCGCCATAGGGCGCAAGTAGATTTTCCGCCTGCGCCACGAGTTCCTCGAGTTCGCGCTCGGCCCAGGCTTGCCCGTGAAGGGCCACGAGCGTGCCCTTGCCGCGTGCGGCATCCTTGCCGGTGGCTTTGCCCATCGCTTCCGCATCCGCTGTCAGATCGAGCAGATCGTCGGCGAGCTGGAAGGCGAGACCGATCTTTTCGCCGAAGGCGCGTAGCCGCCGCCGATCCTCGTCCGACGCATCGGCGATGATTGCGCCCGCCTCGCAGGCGAAACGAATGAGTGCCCCGGTCTTCATCGCCTGCAGCGTGACAATGCCGGCCTCGCCGGGCGCCGTTCTCTCGGCGGCGAGGTCGAGCGCCTGCCCGCCAGCCATGCCGCCGTGTCCGGAGGCACGCGCAAGCGCCGATATCAGCGCCGTCTTTTGCCGGTCGGAAAGCGGCGTTTCCGGTGCGGCGATGATGTCGAAGGCGAAGGTCAGCAGGCTGTCACCGGCCAGAATGGCGGTTGCCTCGTCGAAGGCGATGTGCACTGTCGGCTGCCCGCGTCTCAAATCGTCATCATCCATCGCCGGCAGGTCGTCGTGGACGAGCGAGTAGCAATGCACGCATTCGAGCGCGGCGCCGATCCTGAGTGCCGCATCGGCGTCGCCATCGAGAAGCGCGGTGCATTCGCTCACGAGAAAGGGGCGCAGGCGTTTGCCGCCGTTGAGCACGCCATGGCGCATCGCGGCGAGCAGATTTGGAGGCCGCGCAATTTCATCTGCGCCGACGACTGGCCCCAGAAGGTCAGAAAGCAGTTCTTCCACTGCAAGCGCATTGGCCTTCAGGTGTGCGGAAAAGGATGACGTCTCTTTCATGCAGCGCTCTTTGGCATGCGGGAGAACGGCTTTCAACGGGCATTCGCGTCGCAGGCTACTGCATGATTCCTTAAATCGGAATCGATTTAAGGACAAAATCATGCAGCATTTCAAAGTGCTACAGCGACCTTAGTGCGTCCGATTGATGCTTTACGTGGGATGAGCGTGCAAGCGTCTTGCCTTTTGTAAGAAACGCCATTCAACTTTGCTCACCCATGAAATAAGAGAGGCGGATGGACAAAGAGGTGGACAGTCAGAGCGTGGACGTCGTTCCGGAAGCGTTGGAGGAGGGGGAGATGTCCGCCAATCGCTGGTCCGCCACATGGCGGGCGAGGTTCCGCCGCATCCTTCTTGCCGTCCTCACCCTCTTCGTGCTGCCCTATGTGCTGATCGTCTTCTATTCCCTGGACTTCGTTCGCCCGATCTCGACATTGATGCTGCGCGACCTCGTGCTCTTGCGTGGCTTTGACCGGCAATGGGTCGAGTTCGACGACATCGCCCCGGTGCTCGTCCAATCGGTGATGATGTCGGAGGATGGCCAGTTCTGCTCGCATGCCGGTATCGACTGGAACCAGATGCGCGGCGTCGTCGAGGATGCGCTGGATGGCGGACAGACGCGCGGCGCAAGCACGATCCCGATGCAGACGGTCAAGAACCTGTTTCTCTGGAACGGCCGCTCCTTTGTCCGCAAAGCGCTGGAACTGCCGCTCGCGATAGCGGCCGATTTCGTTTGGAGCAAGCGCCGGATGATGGAGATCTATCTGAACGTCGCCGAATGGGGCGACGGCATCTACGGCGTCGAGGCGGCCGCGCAGCACCACTTCGGCGTTTCGGCCGCCAGGCTTTCGCGCCGCCAGGCTGCTTTGCTCGCCGTATCGCTGCCCAATCCGATCGACCGCAATGCCGGCAAGCCCGCACGGGGCTTAAGGCGGCTTGCATCGCTCATCGAGCGGCGCGCCAGCCGCTCCGGCGGTTACATCACATGCCTTTATGACTAGGATGAAGCCAATTCATTGGTCTTGCAGCCGTTGATATGGCAAGTCTGCCGCACGACGAACCAGGCGGAGGCAGCATCGTGGACAAACTCGTTCTTTATGTCGGCAACAAGAATTACTCGTCCTGGTCTCTTCGGCCGTGGCTGGCGCTCGAAGCCTGCGGGGTTCCATTCGAGGATGTCGTCATTCCCTTCGATTTCCCTGCTGGAAATCCGCGCTTCCGCGAGATTTCGCCGACCGGACGGGTGCCGGTGCTCCATCATGGAGATGTCCGTGTCTGGGAATCCTTGGCGATCATCGAATATGTGGCAGAGCTTTTCCCCGAGGCCGGACTTTGGCCCGAAAACCGCGAGGATCGCGCCCGCGCCCGCAGCTATTCGATGGAGATGCTGTCCGGCTTCCGTGCCCTGCGCGGCGCCTGCCCGATGAACATACGCCGACCGCGCCGGGCAATTGCGCTGCCGGACGATGTCCAGTCCGACGTCGCTCGCATCGAAGAGATCTGGCGGGAATCGATCGCCCGCTCCGGCGGACCGTTTCTCTTCGGCCGCCGCTTCAGTGCGGCGGATGCGATGTTTGCGCCCGTCGTCAACCGTTTCGATGTCTACGAGCTGGTGACAGACCCTGCCACGCTCGCCTATATGGATGCCGTCAAGACGCACCCCGCCTTCCGCAAATGGGAGGAAGCGGCAAGGGCCGAACCCTGGATCGTGCCGGAGGACGAAGCCTGACACTGACGAAGAGCGGGCGGGCGCTCGGTTCCCGTCTCGAATCGAAAATTTGTGTGCGGGGACTGGTCAAACTGCGGTTGGCCATGTATAAGCGCGCGAAATTCCGAGATCGACATCTGTTTGACCCGGCCATTTTCGGCTGCTGAACAGTGTTTTGCCCGATAAGTGGAGAATGAAATGGCTGTACCGAAAAGAAAAACGAGCCCGTCCAAGCGTGGCATGCGCCGTTCCGCTGACGCCCTCAAGGCTCCGACCTACATCGAAGACAAGAACTCCGGCGAACTGCGCCGTCCGCACCACATCGACCTGAAGACCGGCATGTACCGCGGTCGCCAGGTTCTGACGCCGAAGGAAAACGCATAAGCGTTCCTGTCTACGGATGAAGTTTGAGGGCCGGCTTTGCCGGCCCTTTTTCTTTGATGCGTTGGACTTTGCCGTCCGAATCGCCGGGCCGGCTGCCCCTCATCCGCCTGCCGGCACCGCCCGCCCGTGAAGACGCGCCCTCGCAAATCCCCCTCGCTCCGCTTGCGGGGAGAGGGCCGGAGTTGAGGGCAAACCTCATTCCGCCCTCGATCTCCTGAATGATATGGGGCCGGGGGCTCAGCCGAGATTGTCGAGCTTCGTCTGAAGCGCGCGCAACTGTTCCTTGAGCTCGTCGATATCCTTGGCCTCGGCCTTCCTCGTTTCCTTGGCCGGGGGCGCGGCCATGAAGGGCGAGAACATCTGCATGGCCTGATGGAACATTTCGGTGTTGCGCCGCACCTGCTCCTCGACCAGTTGCAGCGGCACCTGCAGGTTCTTGCCAAGCGGCGTGTCGCCAAATGCCTTGTTGATCTGCTCGCGCATCTGGGCCTGCTGTTCGGTGAAGGCCTGCATGGAATGCTCGAGGTAGCTCGGCACCACCATCTGCATCTGGTCGCCATAGAAGGAGATCAGCTGGCGCAGAAATGAAATCGGCAAAAGCGTGTTGCCGGTCTTGGATTCCTGCTCGAAGATGATCTGCGTCAATACGGAGTGGGTGATGTCTTCGCCGGACTTTGCGTCCTGCACCACGAATTCTTCACCCTTCTTTACCATCACGGCCAGGTCGTCGAGGGTCACGTAGGTGCTGGTCCCGGTATTGTAGAGGCGCCGGTTCGCATATTTCTTGATAACGATCTGGCCTTCGTTCTTCGCCATCAGGGTCTCCTCTTACCCATCATCCCGTCTTTATTGTATTTTTCAGAGTATCCGCAAAATCGAGGCTCTGACAATCTCTTTGTGCAATGCGGCGACGCAGGTGCGAAATATGGTCACCGGGCGAAACGTGAAGCTTTTGCGGCAGCGCATCAAGGCGTTTGACTTGCGCTCAAGGCTTTGCCAGTCTGGCTACATCAGGCAAACGAAATATGAGGTAACGTCCCATGAGCAATCCCTCCGTCGTGATCGCCAGCGCGGCTCGCACCGCCGTCGGATCCTTTAACGGTGCCTTCGGCAACACCCCCGCGCACGAGTTGGGCGCGAGCGTCATCAAGGCGGTACTCGAGCGGGCGGGCGTCGACGCGGGAGAGGTGGACGAGGTGATCCTCGGCCAGGTTCTTCCCGCCGGTGAAGGGCAGAATCCGGCCCGTCAGGCAGCGATGAAGGCAGGCCTCCCGCAGGAAAAGACGGCTTGGGGCATGAACCAGCTGTGCGGTTCGGGTCTGCGCGCCGTGGCGCTCGGCATGCAGCAGATCGTCACCGGTGATGCGGATATCATCGTGGCCGGCGGCATGGAATCGATGTCGATGGCACCGCACTGCGCGCATCTCCGCGGCGGCGTGAAGATGGGCGACTACAAGATGATCGACACGATGATCAAGGATGGCCTGATGGATGCCTTCTACGGCTACCACATGGGCATCACCGCCGAGAACGTCGCCCGCAAGTGGCAGCTTACCCGCGAAGAGCAGGACGAATTCGCGCTCGCTTCGCAGAATAAGGCTGAAGCTGCGCAGAAGGCCGGCCGTTTCGCCGACGAGATCGTTCCTTTCATCGTGAAGACCCGTAAGGGCGACGTGACCGTCGACCAGGACGAATATATCCGCCACGGTGCGACGCTCGATTCCATGGCGAAGCTGCGCCCGGCCTTCGACAAGGAGGGAACCGTGACCGCCGGAAACGCATCGGGGCTGAACGACGGTGCGGCCGCGACGCTTTTGATGACCGAAGCGCAGGCGGAAAAGCGCGGCATTCAGCCGATTGCCCGCATCGTTTCCTGGGCGACGGCCGGCGTCGATCCGCAGATCATGGGGACCGGGCCGATCCCAGCTTCCCGCAAGGCACTGGAGAAGGCCGGCTGGTCGGTCGGCGATGTGCAGCTCGTGGAGGCGAACGAAGCCTTCGCGGCACAGGCCTGTGCCGTCAACAAGGATCTCGGCTGGGATCCGTCGATCGTCAACGTCAACGGCGGTGCGATCGCGATCGGCCATCCGATCGGCGCTTCCGGTGCCCGCGTCCTCAACACCTTGCTCTTCGAGATGAAGCGGCGCGGCGTTTCCAAGGGGCTGGCCACCTTGTGCATCGGCGGCGGCATGGGCGTCGCCATGTGCGTCGAGCGCCTGTAGCCGGCCGGATCCTATGCAGCAGGCCGGCCGAACAGTTTTCCGGTGCATTTGCCGGTCTGCTGGCCTGCTGTCCCTATGTGACATCGGCGAAATTGATCAAGCACATGTGGCCCGTCTATGCCGGGCCGCATGCCGATCACCTATGCAACATTGAAATCAATCTTGTGGGAGGCGAGCATGAGCAGGGTAGCGTTGGTTACGGGTGGATCCCGCGGCATCGGTGCAGCCATTTCGGTGGCTCTGAAAGCGGCAGGCTACAAGGTGGCCGCAAACTATGCCGGCAACGACGAGAAGGCCCAGGCCTTCAAGCAGGAAACCGGCATCCCCGTCTACAAGTGGGATGTCTCCAATTACCAGGCCTGTGCCGAGGGCATTGCCAAGGTGGAGGCGGATCTCGGGCCGGTGGACGTTCTTGTCAACAATGCCGGCATCACGCGTGATGCGATGTTTCACAAGATGACGCCGGAACAATGGGGTGAAGTGATCAGCACCAATCTGACCGGCGTCTTCAACATGACGCATCCACTCTGGTCGGGCATGCGCGACCGCGGCTTCGGGCGTGTCATCAACATCTCCTCGATCAACGGTCAGAAAGGGCAGATGGGCCAGGCGAATTATTCCGCCGCCAAGGCCGGCGATCTCGGCTTCACAAAGGCACTCGCCCAGGAAGGGGCGGCAAAAGGCATCACCGTCAACGCGATCTGCCCGGGTTATATCGGCACGGAGATGGTAAGGGCTGTGCCGGAAAAGGTGCTCAACGAACGGATCATTCCGCAGATTCCGGTCGGGCGTCTCGGTGAACCGGAAGAAGTTGCGCGTTGCGTCGTGTTCCTGGCGTCCGACGACGCAGGCTTCATCACTGGCTCGACGATTTCGGCCAATGGTGGCCAGTTCTTCGTCTGAACCCGCCAAACGCCAAGACCCAAACTCCAAGACAATGTCATCTCTCGCGGCGCCTTCCTGGGCGCCGCTTTTGTTGCGGAAGTGGAATTCATCGCTCGATGCAATGGTTAACGACACAGCCTTTCAGTGCACCGGTTGCGAAAAATCCAACCGCGATTCTATTGATCCGTAAGCACCGGAGCCACTATATGTTGTGGTGAACAAAACGAGAAAACTATCGTGTCAGCGATTCGTCGCCGATTCGTTCCGGCTTTGATCGAAAGGTTAATGCGACGATTCATATTCCTTGATTCGCCGAGTCCCAAGACGAATCTGGGTTAAAATTTTCCAAACTTTCCAGAGTCTTGGATTCCGAATCCTTGATCACAATTAACGCTCCGGAAAGGAAAGTTAACGGGGCTGACGGCATTCGTTTGCGCGATGTTCCGGCAGATTCAGCATGTGGTGCGAGTCTTTCTACGGCAGTCTAGATATAGCCGTGAACATACAGTGAATCGACGCGAGTCAGCGATTCGTCGCTGATTCGTTCCACCGCTGTTCCGAATGTTAATGTTGGAGGCACCAAATGTGGCTCGGGGAGGAGGCCGCAGGCGGTTTTAATTGCCCGCACCCCTTGCGTTTGGCCCGGCGCGTGGGCATGTGTTCCCAGCCGGCTCGCGAAACCGCGCCGGCTCGTTGAGAATGCCAGGATCGATGACGTGTCCTTTCAATCCATGATCCTGAGCGGTCGCGGTGTGACCGCGGTGCTCGGGCCAACCAATACCGGCAAGACCCACTACGCGATCGAGCGCATGGTTGCGCATGACAGCGGTGTCATCGGCCTGCCGCTGCGGCTGCTTGCGCGCGAGGTCTATACGCGTCTGGTCGAGAAGGTGGGCCACCGCAACGTCGCGCTGATCACGGGTGAGGAAAAGATCACGCCGCATCGGGCGCGCTATTCGGTCTGCACCGTCGAAGCCATGCCGCGCGAAACGACGGCGTCGTTCGTAGCGATCGACGAGGTGCAGCTCGCCGCCGACCTCGAGCGTGGCCATATCTTCACCGACAGGCTGCTGCATCTGCGCGGCCGCGACGAAACGCTGCTGCTCGGCGCCGCGACGATGCGGCCCATTCTCCACCAGCTCCTGCCGGGGATCACCTTCAACGAGCGTCCGCGCCTCTCGCAGCTTCTCTATGCGGGATCAAAGAAGATCACCCGGCTCCCGCATCGTTCCGCAATCGTCGCTTTTTCGGCCGACGAGGTCTATGCCATCGCCGAGCTCATCCGGCGGCAGCGCGGCGGCGCCGCCGTCGTGCTCGGGGCACTGTCGCCGCGTACCCGTAATGCCCAGGTCGCGCTCTACCAGGAGGGCGACGTCGAATATCTTGTGGCGACCGATGCCATCGGCATGGGCCTCAATCTCGACGTCGATCATGTCGCCTTCGCGCAGGACCGCAAGTTCGATGGCTACCAGTACCGCAATCTCAACCCCGCGGAGCTCGCCCAGGTCGCGGGACGGGCGGGCCGGCATGTGCGGGACGGAACATTCGGTGTCACCGGGCGCGTCGATCCCTTCGACAACGAACTCGTGCATCGCATGGAGTCGCACGAATTCGATGCCGTCAGGGTCTTGCAATGGCGGTCCAAGGCGGTCGATTATTCCTCGCTGAAGGCGCTCAAGAAAAGCCTCGAGGCAGCGCCGGCCGTTGCCGGCCTGACGCGTGCCCTTCCGGCTGTCGATCAGCAGGCGCTGGAGCACCTGATGCGCTATCCCGAAATCGTGGACGTTGCGACCACGTCCGAGCGGGTCGAGACGCTGTGGGAGGCCTGCGCCCTACCCGACTACCGGCGCATAACGCCGGCGCAACACGCGGACCTGATTTCGACGATCTACGCCGATCTCGTTCGCGACGGCACGGTCAACGAAGACTTCATGGCCGAGCAGGTTCGCCGCGCGGATCACACCGATGGCGAGATTGACACACTTTCGGCGCGAATTGCGCAGATCAGGACCTGGACCTATGTGTCCAATAGGCCCGGATGGCTTGCCGATCCGACACACTGGCAAGAAAAGACGCGGGAAATCGAAGATCGATTGTCCGACGCGCTACATGAAAGGTTGACGAAACGCTTTGTTGATCGCAGGACATCTGTGCTCATGAAGCGCCTGAGAGAGAATGCGATGCTGGAAGCTGAAATCAGTGTGAATGGTGATGTCTTCGTTGAGGGGCACCACGTAGGCCAATTAGCCGGTTTCCGGTTCACTTTGGCAGCCGGTGGCGAAGGGTCGGATGCGAAGGCGGTGCAAGGTGCTGCCCAGAAGGCGCTTGCGTTGGAATTCGAGGCGCGTGCCGCACGCCTGCATGCGGCCGGCAACGGTGATCTTGCGCTTTCGTCGGATGGCCTCGTGCGCTGGCTCGGTGATCCCGTGGCGCGGCTTGCTGCGAGCGATCACGTCATGCGTCCCCGCGTCATCCTGCTCGCCGACGAGCAGCTCCAGGCCAATGCCCGCGACCATGTGCTGGCCCGGATCGAACGATTCGTGAACCACCATATCGGCACGATCTTGAAGCCGCTTGACGACATCTCCCGTGCGGAGGACCTCGAAGGTCTCGCCAAGGGCCTGGCTTTCCAGCTCGTCGAGAATCTCGGTGTGCTATTCCGCCGTGACGTCGCCGAGGAGGTGAAGTCGCTCGACCAGGACGGTCGCGCGTCTATCCGCAAATACGGTGTTCGCTTCGGCGCCTATCACATCTTCCTGCCGGCTCTCCTGAAACCGGCGCCAGCGGAGCTCATCACGCTGCTCTGGGCACTGAAGAACGACGGACTCGACAAGCCCGGCTATGGCGAACTCATTCCGATGCTTGCTGCCGGCCGTACCTCTGTCGTCACCGATCCGTCGTTCGAGCGGACATTCTACAAGCTTGCGGGCTTCCGTTTCCTCGGCAAGCGAGCCGTGCGGATCGACATCCTTGAGCGGCTCGCCGATCTCATCCGTCCGCTTCTGCAGTGGAAGCCGGGCGCAGAGCCGCGTCCGGACGGCGCATACGACGGCCGCCGCTTCATGGCGACGACAGCGATGCTGTCCATTCTCGGCGCAACGCCCGACGACATGGAGGAAATCCTGAAGGGGCTCGGCTATCGCGCCGACAGCGTGACCGCCGAAGAGGCGGCAGCCTTCCTCGCAAGCCAGGGCGGAGATGCGACCCCGGCGGAGACGCCGGTCGAAAGTGCCGCGGCCGAGAACGTCGATGCGGATGCGAAGGCCGAGAGCGAGCCGGCCGGCGTGACGCAGACGGAAGCGCCCGCAGCCGAAGCAACCAACGACGCGCCGGCTGAAGCAAGCCCGGCGGAAGAGCCTACCGAAGCCAGGCCCGTCCTCCTCTGGCGTCCTGGGACGCGCCAGGACAACCAGCGCCAGGCCGGCCGCCACCAGGGCGATCATCGCCGTGGTGGCCAGCGGCATGGTCAGGGCGAAGGCAGGGAGGGCGGCCGCAAGGGCGGAGCGCCCATGCGCGGCAAGGCACAGGAGAACAGGCCGGGTGGCGGCGGCCAGCGCAAGGATCGGCCCGATCGCCACGATCGGGGCGGCAAGCCGGGCGGTCCGAAGTTCGAAGGGCGCCCGCCGCGCAAAGAAAAGCCGCTGGATCCGGATTCGCCCTTTGCGAAACTTGCCGCTCTCAAGGAGCAGCTGAAAAAGTAGGAAGGCAATGGAGAAACAGCCAACGTCTGCGCCTGCACCTCGTCAGCGGCTCGACAAGTGGCTGTTCTTCGCTCGGCTGATCAAATCGCGCTCGCTTGCCCAGAAGGCGATCGAGGCTGGCCATGTCGCGGTCAACGGCGCGCGGGTGACGCAATCCTCCGCTCAGGTAAAGGCAGGCGATACGCTCGAACTGTCGCTGGAGCGACGTGACTTCGTCGTTCGCGTGCTCTTACCCGGCGCACGGCGGGGTCCCTACGAGGAGGCCCGCCTGCTCTACGAGGATCTGACCCCGCCGGCCTCCTCCCAGAGGCTCACGGCCTTCGAGCAGGCGACGCGTGAACGGGGCGCAGGGCGACCGACGAAACGGGAGCGGCGCGACACGGATCGCTTGAAGCCCGGTCTCAATGATGACGATTAATTCAAATGCGGCGTTTGCCCCTACCTAGAGCCCTTCAGGGTTAAATGGAAGCAGTTCTGCCGGAGCAGGTTTTCGTCAGGGCAGAGGCGATTGGCGAAGGGGCGTACCCGGATGTACGTCCGAGCCGATCGCCTCTGAGCCTGGCGGAAAGATGCCCGGCCCTGCGGGTTGGCTGAAACGGGCCGCCTGATCGGCCGGCCGGCTTGGCCGTATGCTTTGGCTACGCCGCGCGCCGGCCGGGTCGACCATCCGACTCCGTTTGAGCCAACAGAACTGTTTCCATTTAATCCTGAAGGGCTCTAGCCCGCAGGCGGGGGGACGGGATTAACGGGCCGCGCGCCTGACCCTCCTCCCAGCAATACGCCGCCCGCAGGTGGGGCGAGGGATTTGAGCGGGCGCCGCCGAACGCGCACTCCGTCTTCGCTGTCGCCACGCTCGCGTCGCAGGGCTTCGCGGCACATTTTGCACGCTTCGATCCCTGACCGGAGCAACGCTGGAAAACTCTGCCCGTTTCGCCACAAAACGCGCATGGTTTATCCTTGCAAAGGGCGCCCAAAGCCTTTACGTGACAAGCCAAGTTAGGTGGCATTCGGGTCTGCTTCGGCAGCTATGCGCGTCGGACATTCCTAGCATGCACGGACGATGGGCATCACCATTGATTGCCGTTTGCCATCAAATGTGAGCTTTGGCTGGAGTACCTCATGACGTATGTCGTGACCGACAATTGCATTCGCTGCAAGTATACGGACTGCGTGGAAGTCTGCCCGGTGGACTGCTTCTATGAAGGGGAGAATTTCCTCGTCATTCACCCCGACGAGTGTATCGATTGCGGGGTGTGCGAGCCGGAATGTCCCGCCGGGGCGATCAAGCCGGATACCGAGCCGGGCCTCGACATGTGGTTGAAATTGAACGCTGATTTTGCGACGAAGTGGCCGAATATCACGGTGAAGCGGGATCCTTTGCCGGAGGCCAAGGAGATGGACGGCATCGAGGGAAAATATGAGAAGTATTTCTCTGACGAGCCGGGACAGGGCGACTGACGCATTCGTCCTGTGCTTGGTTCGCCGACGCTGACGAACGGATACAAAGCGAGGGCCGAAATCTGGGGAAATCCGGCCTCGGCTTCACACTTGCGAGCGTGGCAGCTTGATCGCTGCCGTGCAGCAAATTATTGATTTGCGCAATTTTTTGTGATAGGTTTCTGACACTGATCCACCGAGGGTGCTTTTGCGCGCCCGAAAACCATCACGAAAGCAAACGATCTCCACGGCGCGGCTCTTCCCAAATACGCAACGTTCCGTTGCTTGCGACCGCGATATATGAGGCCGTATGCGTTCCGTTGGACGGACCAGGATTGACCCCACCCGGCGGTATCCCCGTCTATCCCGGGCCTGACCGACCCGGCCCCGGCCTTTGAGAGGCCGGGTGCGAAATAGGGAGTTTTTGAAACGAATGACGACCCAGCAGAAAAAATCTTCAACGCGCCAAGGCTTCAAGACCGGTGAATCGATCGTATATCCGGCTCATGGTGTTGGCCAGATCGTTGCGATTGAGGAGCAGGAAGTCGCTGGCATGAAGCTCGAGCTTTTTGTCATCGATTTCGAGAAGGACAAGATGCGTCTCAAGGTGCCGGTGGCGAAAGCCGTCACGATCGGCATGCGCAAGCTGTCCGAAACCGATTTCGTCGATCGTGCGCTGAAGGTCGTGCAGGGCAAGGCACGCGTGAAGCGGACCATGTGGTCCCGCCGTGCCCAGGAATATGATGCCAAGATCAATTCCGGCGATCTCATCTCCATCGCGGAAGTGGTGCGCGATCTCTATCGCGCGGAAAACCAGCCTGAACAGTCCTATTCCGAACGCCAGCTTTATGAGGCCGCCCTTGATCGCATGGCGCGCGAAATCGCTGCCGTCAACAAGATGTCGGAAACGGAGGCGGTCCGTCTCGTCGAAGCCAACCTGAACAAGGGGCCGAAGCGCGGCAAGGCCATCGAAGAAGAGGATACCCAGGACGAGGCCGCTTGAGCCGCAGTCCCACTGCATGTTTCCTTAAATCGGAGCCGATCCAAGGACAAAAACGTGCAGCAATTCAAAGTGCGACAGCGTCCTTTGCGCGTCTGATAAGACGCGCGGCACTGTAGAGACAACCCGAAAGCCACGACCCAAAAGCCCGGCCCTCGCGCCGGGCTTTTTCTTTGCTCGCATGGCTCCTGCATGTTTCCTTAAACCGTACTCGATTAAGAGCCCTTCAGGGTTAGATGGAAGCAGTTCTGCCGGAGCAGGTTTTCGTCAGGGCAGAGGCGATCGGCGAAGGGGCGTACCCGGATGTACGTCCGAGCCGATCGCCTCTGAGCCTGGCGGAAAGATGCCCGGCCCTTCGGGTTGGCTGAAACGGGCCGCCTGATCGACCGGCCGGCTTGGCCGTATGCTTTGGCTACGCCGCGCGCCGGCCGGTCGACCATCCGACTCCGTTTGAGCCAACAGAACTGTTTCCATTTAACCCTGAAGGGCTCTAAGGATAAAAACATGCAGCAATTCAAAGTGCGACGGCGGCCTTTGCGAGTCTGATAAGACGCGCGCGGCGCTGTAGCAGCACCCGCATGCTTTGGCGACATGCAGAAACAATCATCCCGGAATCATTGCAGGCAGGGGAACCTTTTGCGCTGGCACGCGTTTGGATTGGCCGGTACGAAGGTATTCACCTTTGCTGCCCGGACGACTTGGTTCTGTGATTTTTCACCGTTTCAGGTTCGTGTCTTCGATTTAGGGCGCTGCACCGGTTCTTCAAGTATGATCCTGGCGCTCGCCGTTTCCTGTCGCCGGATGCTCCGACAAGCGTTTGGCCCTTCGTGTTCAATCGTTAACGGCGCCCGGCGCCAGCTACGGAGCGATCGATGAAGACCCTTACAGCAGACAGGCGCATGATCAAGATTGCCATGGACGCGCCCTATCTCGCGCGCGACGAAGAGCATGCCCTGGCGCAGGCCTGGAGGGACAACAATGATCAGGAGGCGCGCAACAAGATTGCCATGGCGCATATGCGCCTCGTGATCGCCATGGCGGCGAAATTCCGCAGCTTCGGTTTGCCTATGAGCGATCTCGTCCAGGAGGGGCATGTCGGCCTGCTGGAGGCGGCGGCACGCTTCGAGCCAAGCCGGGACGTTCGCTTCTCGACCTATGCCACCTGGTGGATCCGCGCATCGATGCAGGACTACGTCCTGCGCAACTGGTCGATCGTGCGCGGGGGGACAAGCTCGGCGCAAAAGGCGCTGTTCTTCAATCTCAGGAGGTTACGTGCGCGTCTTGCGCAAGGCGACCGGCAACTGACCTCGCAGGCGATGCATGAGGAGATTGCCGCGGCGCTGGGCGTCAGCCTTGCCGACGTGCAGACGATGGATGCGCGCCTGTCCGGAAGCGACGCTTCGCTACAGGCGCCTGTCGGCCACGGAGATTCGGACGGCGGCGAGCGACTCGACTTCCTGGCGAGCGAAGCGCCGCTGCCCGATGAGCAAGTCAGCGACATGATTGACGGCGAACGTGCTCGTCGCTGGCTTCATATCGCGCTTGGGGAGTTGAGCGAGCGCGAGATGAAGATCATCCGCGCCCGGCGTTTGTCGGAAGACGGCGCGACGTTGGAGGAGCTTGGCGTCGACCTCGGCATCTCGAAGGAGCGCGTCAGGCAGATCGAGACCCGGGCGCTGGAAAAGCTGCGCGCCGCGCTCGCCGCCAAGGCGCCGGCACTGACTGCCGGCATGCACTGACCGCGACCGGCATCGCTTAAGCCAAACCATCAAAGAATCACGCAGCCAGGACTACCGCAGACTACTCCGCAATGATCTTCACCTTGTCGCCGGGCTTGACGGTGGAGGTGATCTGCATCGCATTGATCAAGCGGAAGAGATCGAGCTTGCGATCCGTTCCCATCATCCGGGCGGCGAGCGTCGCCATCGTGTCGCCGGATCTCACGGTGACTACGCGAATGCGCAGCGGCTTCAACGATTGCACCTCCGCCTGCGTCATCCGCCGGAAGGAGCCGCGCAACTGGCTCGCCGTGCCTTCGAGCGCGCTCGATCCCTTGGGTACGGCGGTCAGGAAACGGTAGATGCGGTTGTCGATGCGGATCACGGTGACGTCGAAGTCCCAACGATCGGCGGACGCCCGCGCCGTGGCTGCCTCGAGGCCGTCGACGGAAATCGGACGGATTGTATCCGGCTGCAAGCCCGTAACCCAACCGCTGGCGATGTAGTCAGTGAGGTTGCGCCCTGCCGTATCGGCCACACCGTCGAAGCGGATCGCGATGTCACCCGGGCCGGTCGCAAGCACCGCCTCGGCCTTGTTGTCGATCTGGAAGCCGACCGGGACGTCGAAGCGGATGCCGAGCTGGCCGTGCAGGAATGTCTGGCCGCGGACGTAACCTTCCTGCGGGCTGTCGCCATAGAGAATGCCATCGATACCGGCCAGATAGTAGTCCCGCCCTCTGTCGCCGCTTGTGCCTTCAGGACCGAAAGCGCGCGCGTGCCGGCGCGCCAGATCGACGCGCTGCGGCGCATTGGGATGACTCGACAGGAAGTCGAGGCTCTGGTCGGATTCCGGATCGACCGCCGTGAAGCGGGCGTAGGCCGCCATCGAATCCAGGAAGCGGGCGGCGGCATAAGGGTCGTATCCGGCCTCGCCGAGCATGCGCACGCCGATCACGTCGGCCTGCAGTTCCTGATTGCGGGAGAAGGCGGCGAGCCGCAGCTTGCCGCGGGCAAGCGCCTGTTTCCCGGCCAGATTGGAGGCAAGCACTTCGGAGACGACCCGGCTCGCGATCACCTCGGCCTCTTCGCGCTGCTGGCGCTCGATGCCGTGGTTTGCGGTGACGTGCGCCATCTCGTGCGAGAGCACGGCCGCGACCTCCGAGGCATCGTTGGCAAGCGCCAAAAGGCCGCGCGTGACGTAGAGATAGCCGCCCGGCAGCGCAAAGGCGTTGATCGCCGGTGAATTCAAGATGGTGATGCGATAGGACTGCTGCGGATTTTCCGAAACCGCCGTCAGCGCGCCGGTGATGCGCGCCACCAACCGTTCGGTCTTGGCGTCCTTGTATTCGCCACCGTAGCTCGCAACGATCCGCGGGTGTTCACGTGCGCCGAGTTGGGCACGCGGGTCGTTCTTCTGCACTTCCTCGACGATCTGCGGATTTGACGAGGGGGAAACGGTCGGCTCATAGGTCTGTTCGATCATCGATTGGCAGGCGGACAGGAACGTGGCTGCCAGGAATGCAACCATTAATCGTGCATTCCTGCCGCCGCGTCGCGTCCGAATCCGGCCGTCGATGACTGTATGCCTAACCATGCCTCAGCCCGTTCCCCTACGCCGGCGCGTGCCACAACTCGAGCGCCGACGTTGAAAAATCCTACTTTTTCAGCCGGATACAGCGTTCCGGTCTGGGTTGTCAGCCATCATTGTGCTGTATCGATTTCAGCGCCGTCTGCCTAGCTGATCCCGGTAGAAATAGTTGCCCCGTGGTATCACAGCAACGGATGCGCGAACATCGCGTCCACCGTCGGATATCCCGCGCGTCGCATAGCGCGGCGGTCAAATTGTGGCGAACGGCAATTTGGCGAAAAATTCTCTCCGCCCCCCATGCGTGTTTTCAGACGCGCAAGGTCGTCGCAGCGCTTGAATTGTTGCGGTGGCCGGCCGACGGCAAGCCTCATTCGCGGCCGAGGAAGCGGTTGATCGCCGTGATGTCGCGCCGTTCGACAAAACGATCGACAGGGTCGTGAGCGATGATACGCCCTCGGTCGAGAAAAAGCACGCTGTCGGCGAGTAGTCTCACGTCATCGGGATGATGCGTGATCATCAGGATGGTATTGCCCTCCTCGTCGTGGAGGTCGCGCAAAAGTTCGCGCATTTCCGCTCTCATGCCCGGGTCGAGAGCGGCAAAGGGTTCGTCAAGCAAGAGCAGCGGACGGTGACGGACGAGAGCGCGGGCAAGTGCGACTCTCTGACGCTCACCGCCGGAAAGCGTCGGCGGCAATCTTCCGCCGAAGCCGTCGAGGCCGACACGCTTCAACGCATCGGCCACCTTGGCGCGGTCGACGGCGGACAGGCGCAAGGCCGGGCTGATGCCGAAACCGACATTGGTTGCGGCATCGAGATGGGCAAAGAGGTTGTGCTCCTGGAAGATGACCGACACCGGGCGCTCGGCCGGCAGGCGGCCCGCCATGTCTTCGCCGAGTATATGCACCGCGCCTTGCTCCGGCTCTTCAAATCCGGCGATGACGTTGAACAGTGTCGATTTCCCCGACCCAGACGCACCCACGACCGCAACGATCTGACCGGCTGGAATCACGCAGTCGAACAGGAGCGTCGTCGTTTCGAAACGGACTTCGACGCCCTTGAGTGAAACGGCCGCGGAAACGGAGGCTGGCGAATTCATGCGTCTCTTCCTTCGCGCGCGCCGTCCTCTCCCGCCGTGCCGAGCACGGTGAGGACCAGGCAGATGAGGCCGAGCAGCAATGCAAGTCCCGCAGCGTCGGCGGTGCGGTAGCTTCCCATGCGGCTGTAGAGCAGCCACGGCAAGGTCGTCATGTCCTGCGATCCGAACAGGGCTACCGCTCCAAGATCGCCGAGGGACAGGGCCATGGCGAAAGAGAAGGCCATGAGGAAGGGCTTGCGCAGCGGCGGCCAGTCGATCCATCGCAGACGATGAAAGCCCGCGATACCGAGGCTCGCCGCCAGTCGATCCGTGCGTGCCGCATGGGTGACCATTGCCGGAGCGAGCACGCGGTGGACGAAGGGAAGCGCCATCAGCGCATTGATGGCGATGACGACGGCCGGCGCAAAACGCGCCACATCGCCGAAGGGACGCAACAGCAGGAACCAGCCTGCACCGAGAACGACCGGCGGCACCAGCAGGACGAGGGAGGTGCTGGCGCTGATCATGCCGGCAAGCCCGTGGGCGGCGGCTCCCGCCTGCCGTCGCCTCAAGGTAACCTGCTGCGCGCGGATCATCACGGCGGTCGCCCCAACGGATATCGCGGCCGAAAGAAGGGCAATCGCAGCACTGGTGGCGAACGCATGGTGGACGGCAGCATCGCGGGCGAGCCTTGGCAGATCCGCCTGCAGGCCGGAATAGGCGATAGCGGCGAACGGCAGTCCGACGAAGACGAGCGCAAGAATGAGCCAGAGCCCGTCGGTGAGGCGTGACCGTGCGCTCACCCCGTCGAACCGCCTCACTGCCTTGCCGGTTGTCTCGCTTTCCGGCGGTGGCGGCGCCACGATCTTCAGAACGAGAAGCAGAGCGCCCGTGAGCGCGATCTGGAGGGCGGAGAGAGCGATCGCGCGTGGCGGGTCGAAATCGAAGCGCAGCGCCTGATAGATAGCCACTTCGATCGTGCTTGCCGCTGGTCCGCCGCCGAGCGTCAGCACGAGGGTGAAACTGGTGGCGCAGAGCATGAAGATGAGACCGGCGATGCCCGGCAATAGTCCGCGGATCGCCGGCCATTCGATGAAGCGGAAGATTGCGGCCGAGGGCATGCCGAGGTTGGCGACGGTGCGCCAGTATTCCCCCGGAATCCGCTCGATCCCGGCAAGCATCAGCCGCGCCGCCAGTGGCATGTTGAAGAAGACGTGCGCGAGAAGAATGCCGAAGAGCCCATAGATGCTGATCGGGTCGTTGAGCCCGATCGCGACGAGAACGCTATTGAGAAGGCCCTGCCGGCCCCAGACCTCTATGAGGCCGAGCGCTGCGACGAGCGCGGGCAGGCCGAGCGGCAGCGCCATCAGCCGAAGCAACCAGATGCGGCCGGGAAAGCTTGCCTGACGGGCGAGCGCACGCGCCACAGGCACTGCGAACAGAATGGAGAGGATGGTCGAGAGGCTCGCCTGAACGAGCGTGAAGCGGGTGACGCGCCAGACATAGGCGTCGAACGGGGCGCCGGCATAACCGCCGCCAGACTGGGCAAGGAGGGCGACGATGGCGAGGGCGACGAACAGCAGAATGCCGCCGAGGCTGAAAGCCCCGGCGGCAATCGTCATCCGTCTTTCGACCGCACCGGACAAGCCTGCCTCAGTTCTTGCTCATGGCCGCCAGCCATTCGTCGATCCAGGCCTTGCGGTTGGCGGCGACCTCCTCGGAAGACATCAGGAATGTCTTTTCCGGGGTGACGAGCTTGCCGAAAGCGTCCGGCAGGGGTTCCTTGGTTGCCGCGACCGGCATCATCCAGTTGGTCGTCGGAATGATCGACTGGAATTCCGGGCCGGTCATGAAAGCCAGAAACGTCTTGGCAAGCTCCCGGTCCTTGGCGTTCTTTGTTGCGCCGGCCACTTCGATCTGGATGTAGTGGCCCTCGGCGAAGGGAGCGGCCTGATAGCGTTCGGTGTTTTCCGACACCATGTGGTAGGCCGGAGAGGTGGTGTAGGACAGCACCATCGGCGCTTCGCCCTTGGTAAAGAGGCCGTAGGCTTCCGACCAGCCGGGGGTCACTGTCAGCACCCGGTCCTTGAGCTTGGCCCAGGCGGCGGCCGCCTCATCGCCGTAGACCGATTTGACCCAGAGCAGCAGCCCGAGGCCGGGTGTCGAGGTGCGCGGATCCTCGATGACGATCTTTTGCGAAGGATCGCCCTCGACCAGTTCCTTCAGGCTCTTCGGCGGGTTCTGCAGCGTCTCGGTGTCGTAGATCACGGCGAAATGGCCGTAATCATAGGGAACGAATGTGTCGTCGGAGAAGCCGCCCGGGACCTTCAAGGCCGCGGTGTCGAGACCGTGCGGGGCGAAGAAGCCCGTCGCCTTGGCTTCCGCGACGAGGTTGGTGTCGAGGCCGAGCACGATGTCCGCCTTCGACTGCTCGCCTTCGAGCTTCAGTCGCGTCAGGAGTTCGACGCCGTCGGCGACGCCGACGTAATTGACGTCGCAGCTGCAGGTTTTCTCGAAAGCCTCGGCGACTTTCGCGCCCGGCCCCCATTCACTGATGAAACTCTCATAGGTGTAGATCGTCAGCGTCTTTTCGGCGGCACTGGCGCCGAACGGCAAAGCTGCGACAATCGCGGTAATCGCCAGCCGGCGAAACAATTTGGTGTAAATGGGCATGACGGGCACCTCTCTCCCCCTCTTGTTGATGTTGCGGGAAAAGGGCGCATCGGTCCGATCGCTTCTAATCCCTCCGCCGGTATGAGCCGGATCAGGTTCCGCGGGTTGGCGTGAGCCTCTCAGCCTTGGTTCCGCAATCGGACCGAAGGCACCCCGTTAGAGCAGCAAAAGATTTAGCTTTCGGCGGCAGGTCTGGCAAGCCGAGTTTCGGCGGAAACATTTGCCGTCCAAGCCATCTGCGCTATTAGTCCAAACGATTGTCGGCGACGTTTGTTCGCCTACCGCATGCTTCCTCAGTCTTGGCTGATTTGAGGATGGAGACATGCAGCAATTCAAAGTGCGACACCGCGCGTCTGATTGAACGCGGCGCCGTAGCGGGAGGTATTCTCATGCCAGACATGCTCGTTCGTCTCTACGCCCTGCCTGAAAGGCGTGCTTCCCGGCTCGATCCTGGCATCAGCATTCGCCGGGCGATGGCTGCGGAACGCAGGATCGTGCTCGGCTGGATCGAAGAACGGTTCGGCGCCGGTTGGGCGGCGGAAGCGGAGGCCGCCTTCTCGTCGACGCCGACCAGGATCCATGTCGCCGTTCACGAGGACCGGATCGTCGGCTTCGCCTGCCACGACGTGACGGCGCTTGGTTTCTTCGGGCCGACAGGCGTCGACGAGGCTATGCGCGGTCAGGGGATCGGCGAGGCACTGCTTATCGAAAGCCTGCTCGCGATGCGCGCCGCTGGTTACGGCTACGCTGTCATCGGCGGCGTCGGGCCTGCGGATTTTTACGCCCGCACCGTCGGCGCAGTGGAGATAGCGGATTCGACGCCCGGCGTTTATGCCGGTATGCTTTTTCCCGGCGAAGCTCCGTCGGAAAGCTGATCGCGAGCGATCGGGCCGCCGAAGAGCGCAACCCTTGCTGCCGCAATATGGCTTTCGGCCTTTTCCTTAGAGCGGGATGAGTGCGCGCGGTTTTCCGCCCGCATCCCGCTCTAACCCATTAGAATCGATCGCGGTTATGATTTTGGGTCGATTCGACCGAAAATCATCGTGATCTGGTCGTCCCTTTGCGCTATGGGCTTCTGCCATGGCCCAACAGACCTTCACCATACTTCTCGGCGGCACGCTCACCCGCACCGAGCGGCTTGCGAGCCAGCTTTCCGGCAGTCGCTTCATCGCGGCTGACGGCGGTATGCGCCATGCGAAGGCGCTCGGTGTCGTTCCCGAGCTCTGGGTCGGCGACTTCGATTCGACCGACGACGCTTTGTTGGCCGCATTCGCCGAGGTGCCGCGCGAGCGCCATCCGGCGGCCAAGAACGCGACCGACGGCGAGATCGGGGTCGAGGCGGCGCTCGCGCGGGGTGCAACATCGCTGATCTTCGCCGGTGCCCTCGGCGGCACCAGAAGCGACCATGCCTTCCTGCATCTGCTGCGCGCCGTGGCAATCGCCGAAGAGGGGTTGCCGGTGCTGATGACCTCCGGCGAGGAGGAGGCCTATCCCTTGCTGCCGGGCTCTGAGGAGATCGACCTTCCCAAAGGCAGCCTTTTCTCTATCCTCGGACTCAACGCGCTTTCCGGACTTTCCATCGAAAACGCGCGCTATCCGCTCGACGGCTTCGCCTTGCCCTTCGGCTCGTCCCGGACCATTTCCAACGTTGCGGAGGGGCCGGTCCGCTTTTCCTTGAAATCCGGCCGGGGGGTCATTCTCGCCCGTCCCTATGATCTTTCCGGAGCCTGAAATCTTGGCGCCACCCATTCTGAAGCTCGATGACATCTTTCTGACCTTCGGCGGCGCGCCGCTGCTCGCCGGCGCCAACCTGCAGGTCGAGCCCGGCGACCGCATCTGCCTTGTCGGCCGCAACGGCTCGGGCAAGTCAACGCTGATGAAGATGGCCGCCGGCCTCGTCGAGCCGCAATCGGGGGAAATCTTCCGTCATCCCTCGGCGACGGTGCGCTACCTGCACCAGGCGCCGGATTTCGAGGGTTTTGACACGGCCCAGGCCTATGCGGAAGCGGGGCTTGGCCCGAGCGACGATCCCTATCGCGTCGACTATCTGCTGCAGCATCTGGGGCTGACGGGACGAGAGGATCCGCAGCGGCTTTCGGGCGGCGAGGCGCGGCGCGCGGCACTTGCCCGCGTGCTGGCGCCGGAGCCAGACATCCTGCTTCTCGACGAGCCGACCAACCATCTCGACCTTCCGACGATCGAATGGCTGGAAGACGAGCTCGTCCGCAGCCGCTCCGCGCTCGTGCTCATCTCGCACGACCGGCGCTTCCTTGAGAAGGTTTCAACGGCGACAGTATGGCTCGATCGCGGCCAGTCGCGCCGGCTCGATCGCGGCTTTGCCCATTTCGAGGCCTGGCGCGACGAGGTGCTCGAGGCCGAGGAACTGGAGCAGCACAAGCTCGGCAGGGCGATCGAGCGCGAGGAGCACTGGCTGCGCTATGGCGTGACCGCAAGGCGCAAGCGCAACATGCGCCGTCTTGGTGAGTTGCAAGACATGCGGACGCGCTATCGCGGCCACAAGGGGCCGCAAGGTACGGTGCAGGCGACGGCCGCCGACGCCAAGGAATCCGGCAAGCTGGTGATCGAGGCGGAAAAGATCACCAAGGCATACGGCGATCGCACGATCGTCGCGCCCTTCTCGATCCGCGTGCATCGCGGCGACCGGATCGGTCTCGTCGGCCCGAACGGCGCCGGCAAGACGACGCTGCTCAAGCTTCTGACAGGCCAGATCGAGCCGGACTCCGGAGCTGTCAAGCTCGGAACCAATCTCGAGATGGCGACGCTCGACCAGAAGCGCGAGGGTCTGAATCTTGACGAGACGCTGGCGCACTACCTGACCGATGGCCGCGGCGACAACCTCCTCGTCAATGGCGAGCAGCGCCACGTTACCGGCTATATGAAGGATTTTCTCTTTCAACCGGAGCAGGCCCGCACACCGATCCGCGAGCTTTCGGGCGGCGAGCGCGCGCGGCTGATGCTGGCGCGCATCCTGGCGCGCGCCACCAATCTCCTGATCCTCGACGAGCCGACCAATGATCTCGACATCGAAACGCTCGACCTGCTACAGGAGATCGTCGCCGGGTTCGCCGGCACAGTCATTCTCGTCAGCCACGACCGCGATTTTCTCGACCGCACGGTAACCTCGACCATCGCGCCGGCCAATCCAGAGGCGCCGGACGGCCGCTGGATCGAATATGCCGGCGGTTATTCCGACATGATGGCGCAGCGCAAGGGCGCGATCGAAGACAGGCGGAAGGCCGAAAAGTCGGAGAAGGCCAAAGCGGGCGAAACTCCGGCGGCTGCATCCGAAGCGCCGAGGGCCAAGGGCAAGCTCTCCTACAAGCAGAAGTTCGCGCTGGAAAACCTGCCGAAGGAGATCGCCAAGGCCGAAGCCGAGATCGCCAGGCGCGAAGAGAAGATGCACGATCCCAATCTGTTTTCGAAGGATCCGAACGGCTTCGCTAAAATCGCCGCCGAACTGGAAAAGCTCAAGGAAGGGCTCGCGCGGATGGAAGAGGAATGGCTGGAACTGGAGATGCTGCGCGAAGAGCTCGAAGGCTGAGGCGCCTGTGTCACGAGAGGGGCCTTGATCGCGGCTTCAGCCTTCCGTTTGCTCATCCTCCACGTTGAACGTGCCCAAGGTATATGATAAGTAAAACTTACTATATCCTGTGAACGATTGAAATGCCGAGAAAACTTGAATCCGAAACGATCGGGTTGCTTCTCAACGACGTCTCCCGGCTGCTCCGCGCCGCCTTCGATCGCAAGATCAACGCGATGCAGCTCGGGATCACGCCCGGCGAGGCGCGCACGCTGATCCAGGTCGCCACGACGGAAGGCATCAAGCAGGCAGAAATCGCCACCCGCATGGGTATCGAGCCGATGACGCTCTCGGCCTATCTCGATCGCCTGGAAGCGCTGGGGCTCGTCGCGCGGGTGCCGGACCCGGCCGACCGGCGCGCCAAGAACGTCGTCGTCAGCGACCGGGCCGATCCGCTCATTGACGAGATGATGGCGGGCCTGTGCGAGATGATGGGCGCCTATACCGAGGGACTGGGCGAGGGGGGGCTGGAACTGTTGCGTGGCAACCTCCGGATCCTGCGCGACAACCTTCGCCGGCTCGATCCCTGCCTTGCCGGCAAAGAAACCGGTGGGGAAAAAGGGGCATCCGAATGACGCTCAGGATGAGCGAGCGGCGCACGAGCATCATCGGCGCGTTCCTGGTGGCACTCGGCCCGGTTTCGATGGCGCTCTATACGCCGGCGATGCCGGAGCTCGTCCGCGCCTTCGCCACCAGCGAAGCGGCGATCAAGATGACGCTGTCGCTCTATTTCGGCGGCTTTGCCTTCGCCCAGCTCGTCTCGGGCACGCTCTCCGACGTTATCGGCCGCCGCTCGTCGACACTGATCTTCATGGCGATCTATCTCGTTGGCAGCCTGATGGCGGCCTTCGCTCCGTCGGTCGGCGTCTTGCTGGCCGGACGTCTGGTGCAGGGGATCGGCGCCTCCGTGGGCATGACGGTGGCGCGCGCCATCGTGCGCGACCAGTTCACCGGCACGCCTGCCGCCCGGATCATGAACATGATCGGCATGATGCTGGCGCTCGGTCCGGCGGTCTCGCCGACGCTAGGCGGCATCGCGCTCGGCCTCTTCGGTTGGCAGTCAATTTTCTTCCTGATGGTCGGCTTCGCCTTGATGGCTTGCTTCACCGTGCAGTTCTTCATGGTGGAAACGGTGACGCCGGACCGCAGCAAGGGGCGCTTGCGGCCGATCCTCAGGGCTTATGGCGAATTGCTGACGGACAGTCGCTTCCTGTCCTCGACGTTCGTGATCGCCGGTGCTGTCGGCGCGCTTTACGCATGGGCGACGATGCTGCCCTTCGTGCTGATTGGGCAGGTGGGCCTGACGCCGACCGAATTCGGGGTCGGCATGCTCATGCAATCCGGCCTCTTCTTCTCCGGCACGGTCACGGTGCGGCTCCTGATGCGGCGTTTTACGCCGCAGGCGCTCGTGCCTGCTGGCCTCGCCTTCATCGGTATGGCCAGCCTTGTCCTCTCCTTCGCCATGCATGCGCTCGAGCCGACCTTCCTCTCGGTGATGGCGCCGGTCGGCATCTACGCTTTCGGCATTGCTTTTGTGATGCCCTACATGATGACAGCCTGCATGGTGCCCTTCCCGCATATCGTCGGCACGGCATCGGCCATGATGGGCTTCATCCAGATGAGTTCGGGGCTCATCGGTGGGGCGCTCGCCGCTCTCGTCGGCGCCCCGGCGCTGGCGCTCGGCACGATCATTCCGGGTTTCGGTCTCATCTCGATAGCGAGCTATTTCTGGTATCGAAGGACCGTGCGCTTGAGGCCGCTCATCGCGCCGACGGCCGCGGAAGCGCCATTTCGCAAAGCGGCGGAATAGCGCGCGGCGCAGTAGCCACGAAAAACCCGCGGCAGATGGCTCCGCCGCGGGTTTCGTCCGAAATGCCGGTTCTTAACGGTTACGCGCCGCAAGCGTGCGCAGGCGCAGCGCATTGAGCTTGATGAAACCGGCCGCGTCCTTCTGGTCGTAGGCGCCCTGGTCGTCCTCGAAGGTGACGAGCTTGTCGGAATAGAGCGACTTCGCGCTCTCGCGGCCGGTGACCATGACGTTGCCCTTGTAGAGCTTCAGCGTCACTTCGCCTTCAACGTGCTCCTGGCTCTTGTCGATCGCCGCCTGCAGCATCTCGCGTTCCGGCGAGAACCAGAAGCCGTAGTAGATGAGCTCGGCATAGCGCGGCATCAGCTCGTCCTTCAAGTGCGCGGCGCCGCGGTCGAGCGTGATGCTTTCGATCGCGCGATGCGCCGCAAGCAGGATGGTGCCGCCGGGCGTTTCGTAGACGCCGCGCGATTTCATGCCGACGAAGCGGTTTTCGACGAGGTCGATGCGGCCGATGCCGTTGTCGCGGCCATATTCATTGAGCTTGGCGAGCAGCGTCGCAGGCGACATGCGCACGCCGTTGATCGAAACCGCGTCGCCGCGCTCGAAGCCGATCTTGATGACGGTGGCCTTGTCCGGTGCGGCTTCCGGCGAGATCGTGCGCATATGCACGTATTCCGGCGCTTCCTGGGCCGGGTCTTCCAGCACCTTGCCCTCGGAGGAGGAGTGCAAGAGGTTGGCGTCGACGGAGAAGGGCGCTTCACCCTTCTTGTCCTTGGCGACCGGGATCTGGTGCTTTTCGGCGAATTCGAGGAGTTCCGTGCGGCTCTTGAACGACCAGTCGCGCCAGGGCGCGATGATCTTGATGTCCGGGTTCAAGGCATAGGCGGATAGCTCGAAGCGGACCTGGTCGTTGCCCTTGCCGGTCGCGCCATGAGCGATCGCATCGGCGCCGGTCTTCTTGGCGATATCGATCAGGTGCTTGGAGATCAGCGGGCGGGCGATCGAGGTGCCGAGTAGGTAGACGCCTTCATAGACGGCATTGGCGCGGAACATCGGGAACACGAAGTCCCTGACGAACTCTTCGCGCACGTCCTCGATATAGATTTCCTTGATGCCGAGCATTTCGGCCTTCTTGCGCGCCGGTTCCAGCTCTTCGCCCTGACCGAGGTCGGCGGTGAAGGTCACCACTTCGGCGCCCAGTTCCGTCTGCAGCCACTTGAGGATGATCGAGGTGTCGAGACCGCCGGAATAGGCGAGAACGACCTTCTTCACGTCTTTGTGCGATGCCATGATGTCTGTCCGTCTGCTCTGGGAAGCGGCAATGCCGCGTGCAAAATCTGCGGCACTTTAGCCAGAACTTGAAGGGATACAAGCATTACAGCGGCGCCCGGCGAAAATTGACACGCCACGGTACGCAGCAACAGCCTGTGTCGCTAGCCGACACGCGAATCCGCTGGTAAAAAAGCGTGTCCGGCGGTATCACCGGCAGTCATCTCATTGAGGAATTCGCCATGGATTTCGTGCCCAGCCTGCCGACGCTGCTCGCCTTTGCCGCCGCCAGCCTGCTTCTGGCGGCAACGCCCGGACCGGACATGACGCTTTCGATCAGCCGGTCCCTGGCGCAGGGAAGGAAAGCCGCGCTCTTCGTCGTGCTCGGCACCGGCCTCGGCATCGTCGTGCACACGATGCTCGTCGCCTTTGGCATTTCAGCGCTCATCACCGCGTCGCCGACCGCCTTCATGGTGCTGAAGACAGGTGGTGCTGCCTATCTATTCTGGCTCGCCGTCCAGGCAATACGCCACGGCTCGACGCTCTCGGTGAAGAAGATCGAGGGAGCGAAGGGAACGGCCGTCTCGAACGTCGCGACCGGCTTCTGGGTGAACATTCTCAACCCGAAGGTCGTGATCTTCTTCATGACCTTCCTGCCGCAGTTCGTCAGCGCAAACGATCCGTCGGTGACAGGCAAGCTCCTGTTCCTCGGCTTCTTCTTCATCGTCATCGGCATGCCGGTGAACGCGATGGTGGTGCTTGCCGCCGATTGGCTTGCCGCCTGGCTGCAGAAGAACAAGCGCTTCATGCGCGCCCTCGACTTCAGCTTTGCCGGCGTCTTCTCGGTCTTTGCAGTCAAGATCTTCCTGACGCAGGCGCGGTGAGCCGATCGGCTCTTCAACCAATCAGCAGTGCATCGTCATCCAGCGTCTGGCCGCGGATGCGGCGGAACATGGCGATAAGGTCCTCGACCTGCAGCGTCTTGCGGCTGTCGCCGGCGACATCGAGCACGATCTCGCCGCCGTGAAGCATGATCGTGCGGTGGCCGTAGTCGAGCGCTTGGCGCATCGAATGGGTGACCATCATCGTCGTCAGCTTGCGCTCCGTGACGATCTTTTGGGTGAGGCTCATGACGAATTCCGCCATGCCCGGATCGAGTGCCGCGGTGTGCTCATCGAGAAGCAGAACTTCCGATCCGGCAAGTGTGGCCATCACCAGCGAGACGGCCTGCCTCTGGCCGCCTGACAGGAGATCCATGCGGTCGCCCAGGCGGTTCTCGAGGCCGAGATTGAGCTCGGCGATCCGCTCGCGGAAATGCTCGCGGCGTTTCGCGCCAAGTGCCGGCGTCAGACCGCGGCTTTCACCACGCCTGGCGGCAAGCGCCAGGTTCTCCTCGATCGAAAGCGCGCCGCAACTGCCGGCGAGCGGATCCTGGAACACGCGCGCAACGAGGCCGGCGCGCGCCGCTGTTCCCTTGCGGGTGACGTCCGCGTGCCCGATCGTCACCTCGCCTTCGCTCGGCAGGACGTCTCCGGCGAGCACGCCGAGCAGGGTCGATTTGCCGGCTCCGTTCGAGCCGATCACGGTGACGAAGGAACCCTGCTCGATCGTCAGGTTTACGCCGTTCAGCGCCTGCTTCTGCAAGGGTGTGCCCTTGCCGAAAACGACCTTGATGTTCTTGACGCTGATCATGCGGCACCTCCGCGACGCAGACGAGGAAGGACGAGCGCTACGGTGACGAGAGCCGCGGTCACGAAGTTGAGGTCCGAGGCCTGCAGACCGAGCATGTCCGTCGAGAGCGCGAGTTGGATGGCGATGCGGTAGAGGATCGAGCCGAGCACGCAGCCGGCGAGTGCGATCAGGATGCCGCGGGCGCCGAACAGCGTTTCGCCGATGATGACGGCCGCGAGCCCGACGACGATCGTGCCGACGCCCGAGGTCACGTCGGCAAAGCCGTTGGTCTGGGCGAAAAGCGCGCCGCCGAAGGCAACGAGCGCGTTGGAGATCGCCATGCCGAGATAGATCTGGCGGCTGGTATCGACCCCCTGGGCGCGGGCCATGCGGGCATTGGCGCCGGTCGCTCGCATGGCGAGGCCGGCGTCGCTCTCAAGAAAGCGCCAGACGATGAGGACGGCCACAAGCACAAGAATGCCGACGAAGAGCGGGCGAACGTAGAAGTCCCTGACGCCCAGCCCGTAGAATGGCGAAAGCATGGTGTCGGCATTGATCAGCGCGACGTTCGGTTTGCCCATGACGCGCAGGTTCACCGAGAAGAGCGCGATCATCGTCAGGATCGAGGCGAGTAGATTGAGAATGCGGAAGCGCACGTTGAGGAGCGCCGTGACGATGCCGGCGGCGGCACCGGCGACCATCGCGACGGCTGCGGCGAGCCACGGATTGACGCCCGCAATGATCAGGACCGCGGTGACCGCCGCGCCGAGCGGAAACGACCCGTCGACCGTCAGGTCAGGAAAGTCGAGCACGCGGAAGGCAAGGAAGACGCCGACGGCGACAAAGGCATAGACGAGCCCTAGTTCCACGGCTCCCCAAAAAGCGATTTGACTCAACGTCGCTAGTCCTTTTCTTCGATGTTCCGCGGGCTCACCGCAACGCACGCGAAAACTGCTGTTCCAATTTCAGGGCGATGGGCGGAATGCCGCGCGGGCTTTCTCATCTGCTCTATAAGCGAACCGCCCCCGTATGGAACGAGGGCGGCAAAAAGGCAACAATTCCGGTCCGGACGTATCGGGATTGTTACTCGATCGTGCGGGTTGCGCGCTTGACCACGCTTTCCGGCAGGGTCACACCCATCTTGGTGGCGGCAGCCTTGTTGATGACGAGGTCGGTGCCGGCGGCGACCTTGACCGCGATGTCGCCCGGGTTTTCACCCTTCAGAATACGAACGACGACGTCGCCGGTCTGCTTGCCGACGTCGTAGTAGTTGAAGCCGAGGGCCGCGACGGAGCCGCGGGAAACGGAATCGGTATCGGCGGTAAAGAGCGGCAGCTTGCTTTCCTCGGCCACGGCGACAGCACCTTCGAGCGCGGAGATGATCGTGTTGTCGGTCGGAACGTAGATCGCGTCGGCGCGGCCGACGAGGGCGCGGGCTGCACCCTGGACTTCGGCCGATTTCGTTGCGGCGGACTCGACCACGGTCAGGCCTGCCTTTTCGGCTTCGGCCTTGAGGGCAGCAAGCAGCGAGACGGAGTTCGCTTCACCGGAGTTGTAGAGATAGCCGATCGACTTGACGTTCGGCAGGATCTCCTTGATCAGCGCCACGTGCTCGGCAACCGGCGACATGTCGGAAAGACCGGTTACGTTGCCGCCGGGCTTTTCCATGTCCCTGACGAGCTGCGCGCCGAGCGGATCGGACACGGCGGTGAAGACCACGGGGATGTCGCGGGTCGAGGAAACCACCGCCTGCGCCGAGGGCGTGGAGATCGGCACGATGACGCTCGGCGCTTCGCCGGCGAACTGGCGCGCGATCTGCGCCGCGGTCGCCGGGTTGCCCTGCGCCGACTCGTAGATGAACTTGAGGTTCTCGCCTTCCTTGTAGCCGGCGGCAGCGAGCGCGTCCTTGACGCCGTCGCGGGCGGCATCGAGTGCGGGATGCTCGACGATCGCAGTCACGGCAACGGTAACCTCGTCGGCGCGCGCCGGCAGCGAAAGCGCCACGGTCGCGGCAAGAGCTATGAGAAGTGGGCGCATGGATGTCCTCCGTTTGGCGAACGGGATGCCGGCGGATGAACCGCTTCGCATGTTTCTCATCCCGCTCCAGATGAATTCGCCGCCTTCTTAGGAAAGCGAAGCGATGAAATCAATCGATGGAAAGAGCTTCATCCATCAAACTTCTTCATCGATCGAGCGTTGCCCTTCACCTTGGGATCAGGATTGCCCCCACCCCTAGCCATCTCTTCACGGGCGGGGAGAGGGGACTCAGGCGGTGCGGCAGACCGCTTCGTCCGGTCCTCAGTCCTCGCCGTGATTGGCAATCATCATCGCCTCGAAGGCAAGGCGGTCGACCTTGCGCATGCGTTCGGATTCCGACTTGAGCTGGCCGCAGGCGGCGAGGATATCGCGGCCGCGCGGGGTGCGGATCGGCGAGGCGTAGCCGGCCTGGTTGATGAAATCGGCGAAAGCCTCGATCTGCTCCCAGTCTGAGCACTGGTAGTTGGTGCCTGGCCAGGGATTGAAGGGGATGAGGTTGATCTTTGCCGGGATGCCCTTCAAGAGCTTCACCAGTTCCTTGGCGTCCTCGAGGCTGTCGTTGACATCCTTCAGCATCACATATTCGAAGGTGATGCGGCGTGCATTCGACAGGCCCGGATAGGCGCGGCAGGCCTCCATCAGTTCCTTCAGCGGATACTTCTTGTTGATCGGCACTAGCATGTCGCGCAGGTCGTCGCGCACCGCATGCAGCGAGATTGCCAGCATGACGCCGATCTCCTCGCCGGTCCGGTAGATCTCGGGCACGATGCCGGAGGTCGAGAGTGTGATGCGGCGCTTGGAGAGCGAAAGACCGTCGCCGTCGGACGCGATCAGGAGCGCGGTCTTGACGGCCTCGAAATTATAGAGCGGCTCACCCATGCCCATCATCACGATATTGGTGATCTTGCGGCCTTCCGCAGGCACGATGGCGCCTTGCGGCGTATCGCGTTCGGGGAAGTCGCCGAGCCGGTCGCGGGCGAGCAGCAACTGGGCGAGGATTTCCTCGGCCGTCAGGTTGCGCACCAGCTTCTGGGTGCCGGTATGACAGAAGGAGCAGGTGAGCGTGCAGCCGACCTGGCTCGAGATGCAGAGCGTGCCGCGGCCTTCCTCCGGGATGTAGACGGTCTCGATCTCGACCGGCCGGCCGGCGCCGCGCGGCGGGAAGCGCAGCAGCCACTTGCGCGTGCCATCGTTGGAAATCTGTTCCTCGACGATCTCCGGCCGGGCAATGGTGAAATGCTCCTTGAGCATCTCGCGCATGTCCTTGGAGACATTCGACATCTGATCGAAATCGGAAACGCCGCGGACATAAAGCCAGTGCCAAAGCTGGCTCACGCGCATCTTGACCTGGCGCTCGGGCACGCCTCTTTCGACGAGCAGCTTGGCCATGTCTTCGCGCGCAAGGCCGATCAGCGATGGCTTTTCGGTTTGCGGCATAAGGCGCACCTGCGGCGCCTTGACGATGTCCACCCTGTTCAAGATCTCAGTGGCTGCCATGCTTGTGATGTCCTGTCATACAGCGAAGGCCCGTCCGGAGAAGGTTCCGGATCATGTTCCGATGCTCGAATTGAAAACTGGCGAGCCTTCGAGCGCGGCAATGGGGCGCGGGGCTCTGAATTTGGCGGCGCTTTAGCATTCTTTTCGCTGCGAGTCGACATGACGCCGCGGCTCCAATGCAAAAAGGCCGGCGCGATGGCCGGCCTCAGCATCGGTTGCGCGATGCTAACTGCATGATTCCTTAAATCGGAATCGATTTAAGGACAAAATCATACAGGAATTCAAAGTGCTACAGCGACCTTTGCGCGTCTGGTTAGACGCGCGGCGCTGTAGGGGTTACTTGCAGGCTTCGATCTGCTTCAGCGCGGCGGAAATGCCGGAGAGAGAATAGGAATAGGTAGTCGCGGTCCCCTTGCGGGATTTCGCGTTGACCGACATGTCCTTGCCCGACTTCATCGCCGCCACCAGTGCCGGTTCTTCCGCAGCGTTTTCTACCCAGGCGGAATTACCCTTGGTAAACATCACGAAGGTCTTGCCGTCGATGACCACATTGACCTTGGAATTGTCCTGCAGCGGATAGCCCATCATCGCCTGAGGCTCGTAGCTGATGTTCTGCCCCGGGCGCTGCGAGACGAGGAAGAAGATATCGCCATGGTCGACACCGGCAGGGCTCTTCTCCTTCGGAACCGATAGGACGTAGCAGACCTTGCCGGGGCCGGCCTGGTAGGAATAGGCGCCCCAGGCATTGAACTGCTGGATCCGTGTCGGAGATTGAGCGGAAGCAACGCCTGCTGCTACCAGTACGAGTGCGATTGCAGTTGCGATCTTTCTTACAAACATGAGGTCCTGCCGCTTGTCTTGCTTGCGATCGCCCGAAACAGGTGGGACGGACAACGCATAGTCACGATTTGATTTATTTTGACTTAATTCAGGTTACTAAACCGTCAACGATCACTGCAATCCGCTCGTTTCCGCCCCGAAACAGGCCAGCGACACATCCGATCAGTCGGAGATGGGCCGCCTGTTCGGCCGCTCTTCATGCCTGCGGATTTGTCGGTGCGGTCGATCGTCAATTCTGGAGGGCCGTGGCCGGTAGGAGTCCCCTGTCTCAAATCTCGCGCAACACACTGTCCTGCAACCTATTCGCCCACAGCCGCTGCGTTTGCGGAATCTATGTCATAAAGAATCAGGCAAGAGTTTGTCTTTCCGGCAGAAATGCGGCAGTCCCGCATTCTGCAGAAACTCGAAGCTCTACAGCAACCTTTGCGCGTCTGATTAGACGCGCGGCGCTGTAGCGATCATTCCTCATCCGGCCTGTCGTGTAGGGCTTCGTCGGCCTTGTCGTAATGTGCTTCCTTGATCTGGCCGCTGATCGCGGCGAAGGCAGCCGTCAACACGGCGATGTCGTCGGAAAAGCCGACGACGGCCAGCATGTCCGGTACGAGATCGAGTGGCAGGACGAAGTAGGCAAGGGCTGCGAGCAGAATGCCGCGCGTACGCGTCGGAGTCTTCGGATCCACCGCACAATAATAGGCGGCGACGACATCACGGCTGAAGGGAATCTGGCGGGCTGCGCGGCGAAAGGTCGGCCAGAACCGGCGACGAACCTTGCGCTCCCGGCGCTCCTGTTCGGATTCCTCGCCGGGAAGGAGAATTTCACCGATCTTGATATCGTCCATCGCGTCCGTTTCCGATTGATTGCGCTGCGCGTCTTATTCAGGCGCGCAAAGGTCGCTGTAGCACTTCTTATCCTTAAATCGGCTACGATTTAAGGAGACATGCAGTAGCCTGATATGGGAAGGGCACGGGCTATTTCAAATGGTCGGGCATCCGGCCGGCCGCCGCACGGTCCATTTTCGCCGCCAGCTTGAAATCGAGCTCCGTCAGCCCGTTCGCATCATGCGTCGAAAGCGTGACGTCGACCCTGTTGTAGACGTTGAACCATTCGGGGTGGTGGTCGAGTTTTTCGGCGGCAAGCGCGCATTGCGTCATGAAGCTGAACGCCTCCGCAAAATTCTTGAAGCGAAAGGCTTTCCAGATCGATGCGCCATCTTCGGCGAGAACCCAGCCTTCCATCTTGTGCAAATGTTCGGCGACAGCCTCGGCGTCCAGTTTTTCCGGCCTCATGCTGTTTCTCCCTGTGATCTTTCGTGCTTAACAACGGACTAGAACAAGTTTTTATCCTTAAATCGGTTCCGACTTAAGGATAAAAACATGCTGCAATTCAAAGGTGCTACAGCCGCCTTTATCCGTGTGAGACACGCGGCGCCGTCGCCGCGGATAAACTCCGTCGATGCCATGCCGCACAACTCTCGACCAACTGGATAATATGAAGCCGGTCAGAATTCTCTTCGTTTGTCTTGGCAATATTTGCCGTTCGCCGCTGGCCGAGGGCGTCATGCGGGATATCGTGCACAAGGCCGGCCACGGGCACGCGGTCTCGATCGATTCCGCCGGCATCGGCGCATGGCATGTGGGTGCTCCGCCGGATCAGCGGTCGATTTCGGTGGCGAAGGCGCACGGCATCGATATTACGGGCCTGCGCGGGCGCCAGATCAGCGCGGCGGATTTTGCGGCCTTCGACCTGATCCTCGGCATGGATATGAGTAATGTCCGCGACCTCAGCGCGCTTGCGCCTGCGGCAATGGCGGGCAAGGTGCATCTTTTCATGCGTTATGCCACGGGTCACGCGGGAGACGTTCCGGATCCCTATTACGAAACGGCGGACGTCTTCGAAGCGCTCTACCAGATGCTGGAGGCGGGATGCTTGTCCTTGCTGGCAAGGCTTGAGGAACGCGCCTCGTGAAGTGGAAAAACCTCTTCGGTCAGGTAAGGGCCGCCGCCGACAGAATCGCGCGACGACAGGAGAACGAAGCGGGAGACCGTGAAGGGTGAGGTGAGGAAATCGCCGCGACCGGAGAGATAATTCACCACATCCTCGACGCGCGAGGAACGCAGCCTCGCGAGCGTCACGTGAGGCGTGAACTTGCGCGGATCCGACGACAGGCCGAGGCGCTGGCAGATGCGTTCGATTTCCGCCTGGAGCGCGAACATTTCCGGCTCGTTGCTGACGCCGGCCCAGACCGAATGCGGTTTTTTCGAGCCGAAGGCACCAGTGCCCGTCAATTGCAGCTGGAATTCGGGGCGTTCGATCCGGTCGAGCCTTTCGACGATCTCGTCGGCGGTACGTCCGTCGACATCGCCGATGAAACGCAGAGTGATGTGATAGTTCTCCACATCAATCCATCGAGCTCCGGGAAGACCTCCGCGCAGCAAAGAAAGGCTCATTGCTGCATTGCGCGGAATTTCGAGGGCGGTGAATAGTCTCGGCATGGCGAGCTCCCCGAATCTCTTGCAGATGTCTTAGCGAATCACGCATCGAGTCTGCACGCAACTGTTATTTAGCGCGACAGAGCGTTAACTTTCTCTTAACTGTGGACCGATTGATCAGTCTCCTTTCGCAAGCTTGGCAATGAATCGCTCGGCGACAGGCAGGAAGCGTTCGACCATCTCGCCGACGCCCCGGCTGTTCGGATGCATTCCGTCCTCGAGCTTCAGCGCGCCGTCAATCGCCACGCCGTCGAGGAAAAACGGATAGAATTCGAGATCGTATTTCGCCGCCAGCTCCGGGTAGATCGGGTTGAAGCGGGCGGCATAGTCGGTTCCCATGTTGGGCGGCGCCATCATGCCAGCGAGCAGCACGGCGATGCCGCGCTCCTTCAGCCGGGCGATCATCGCCTCGAGATTTTTCCGCGACTCTTCCGGCGGAATGCCGCGCAACGCGTCGTTCGCGCCAAGTTCGAGGATCACGCCCTTCGTTCCATCCGGCACCGACCAGTCGATGCGGGCAAGGCCGCCGGAAGTCGTGTCTCCGGAAACGCCGGCATTGGCGACCGTAACGTCGAAGCCCTTGTCCTTCAAAGCCTTTTCGAGGCGAACAGGAAAGGCGTCCTCAGGCGGGAGCTGATAGCCGGCCATCAGGCTGTCGCCGAAGCCGACGAGGCTCACACTCTCGGCGCGCACCGCCGACGATAACGCAATTGTCATTGCCAGGCTCAAGAAAAAGCGCAGAAAATCTTTTAATGCCATAGGCTCGTTCCTAAATCCCCGAGGGCAATCGTTTCGTCATCAAGTCTGGTTTTCATATAGGGCTGTTTCCGCGTGGCAAGAACCATCATCGAGCTGAAAAATGCCGACCTGACGCTGGGCGAGGCCGCGGCCGCAGTCCATGTGCTGAAGGCCGTGAGCCTCACAGTCGACGCCGGAGAATCCGTCGGTATCGTCGGCCCGTCCGGATCGGGAAAATCGACGCTGCTGATGGTGCTCGCCGGCCTGGAGCGGCTGGACAGCGGCGAGATCGTCATCGACGGGACACCCTTGCACGGCATGAGCGAGGATGGGCTTGCGGATTTCCGGGGTCGCAACGTCGGTATCGTCTTCCAGTCCTTTCACCTCATCCCCAACATGACCGCACTGGAGAACGTCGCGGTGCCGCTTGAGCTTGCGAACGTCCGCAACGCCTTCGACGTCGCGCGCCAGGAACTTGTCGCGGTCGGCCTCGGCGACCGGCTGACGCACTATCCGGGGCAGCTTTCAGGCGGCGAGCAGCAGCGCGTCGCGATCGCCCGTGCTCTGGCGCCGTCACCGAAGCTACTGATCGCCGACGAACCGACCGGCAATCTCGACGCCGAGACCGGCCGGCAGATCGCTGATCTTCTCTTTGCGGAACAGCGCGAACGCGGCATGACGCTGGTTCTCGTTACGCATGATGCCGCGCTCGCCGGGCGCTGCGGGCGGCAGGTGCAGGTGCGCTCCGGCGAGATCGTCTCGGGCGGGCATGCCGAACCGAGTGCCGCTGCCGTTCAGCACGAGGCGGCTTCGGCATGAGCGAGACGGGCGTCATCAATCGCTTTCGCCCGTTTCTCGCCCTTAGACTGGCGCTGCGCGAAATGCGCGGCGGGCTCAAGGGCTTCTACATCTTTCTTGCCTGCATTGCGCTTGGCACGGCGGCGATCGCCGGCGTCAATTCGCTTTCGCAGTCGATCAGCGCGACGATCGCGTCGCAAGGGCAAGAGCTCCTTGCCGGCGATATCCGCTTCGAACTCAACAATCGCGTGGCGACGGCTAAGGAGCGCGCCTTTCTCGACAGTCTCGGCAGCGTCTCCGTTTCCTCGGGCCTGCGCTCCATGGCGCGCCTCCCCGATGGTTCCAACCAGGCGCTCGTCGAATTGAAGGCCGTCGACAGTGCCTATCCCCTCTACGGCACTTTCGAAAGCGAGCCGGCCAGGTCGCTCGGCGAACTCCTGTCCAAACAGGGGGAGGCGTTCGGTGCGGTCGCCGCGCCGCTGCTGCTGGAGCGTCTGGGTATCAGACCCGGCGACGAAATCCTGATCGGCAATGCGCGGGTTCGGATCAACGCTACGATCGTGCGGGAGCCGGACGCGCTTTCCGACGGGTTCGGTTTTGCGCCGCGGCTGATGGTCTCGGCCGACGCGCTCGCTGCCTCCGGGCTCGTGCAGACCGGCAGCCTCGTCGAGCATGGCTACAAGGTCAGGCTTGCCGATCCTCAGCGTGTCGCATCGGCTCGCTCCGAGGCGGAGAAGCAGTTCCCGTCGGCCGGCTGGTCGATCCGGACAAGCCGCAATGCGGCGCCGTCGCTCAACGCCAATATCACGCGTTTCTCGCAGTTCCTGACCCTCGTCGGCCTGACGGCGCTGATCGTCGGTGGAGTGGGCGTCGCCAACGCCGTGCGCGCCTATCTCGATGGCAAGCGCAGCGTCATTGCAACCTTCAAATGCCTCGGCGCTCCGGCCACACTGGTCGCCATGGTCTATCTCGCGCAGATCCTGATGATTGCGCTGATAGGCATCGGCATCGGCCTCGTTTTCGGCGCGCTGATCCCCTTTGTCGCGGCCCAGTTCCTCGCCGATGTGCTGCCCGTTCCGACGTCGTTCCAGCTTTACCCGTCGGCGCTCGGCCTAGCGGCGCTTTTCGGCCTGCTGACGGCGCTCGCCTTCGCCATCCTGCCGCTCGGCCGCGCGCGCCGGGTGCCGGCAACGGCGCTTTTCCGGCAACAGGGGTTCGAACCGACCGGCTTTCCGGCCTGGCCCTATCTCGCAGGGGCGCTCGCCTGCCTAGCGGCGCTCGCCGGACTTGCCGTCTGGACGGCCTATGATCGCAGCATTTCGCTGATCTTCCTCGGCGCAATTGCCTTTGCCTTCATCCTGCTGCGCGGCGTGTCCTGGCTCATTTCTTGGCTGGCGCGGCGCAGCCCGCGGGTGAATTCGCCGGCACTGAGATTGGCGATCGGCAATATCCATCGCCCGGGCGCCCTGACGCCGTCAGTGGTGCTGTCGCTAGGTCTCGGTCTCGCCTTGCTCGTGACACTGGCGCTCATCGACGGCAATCTCCGGCGCGAACTCACCGGCGACATGGCCGAGCGGGCGCCGAACTTCTTCTTCGTCGACATCCAGGGCAGCGAGATCGAAGGGTTCCGGTCGCTGCTTTCCCAGGCGATGCCGAAGGGCAAGGTCGTTGAAGTGCCGATGCTGCGCGGGCGCATCGTGGCGTTCAACGGCGAGGACGTGAACAGCCGCAACGTACCGCCCGGCGGGCAATGGGTGCTGCGCGGCGACCGTGGCATCACCTATGCCAAAAATCGGCCGGAAAACTCGACGCTCACCGAAGGCAGCTGGTGGCCCGAGGACTACCAGGGTGAACCGCTGGTCTCATTCTCGGCGGAGGAAGCCCGCGATCTCGGCCTGAAACTCGGCGACACGGTGACCGTCAACGTGCTCGGCCGCAACATCACCGCGAAGATCGTCAATTTCCGCAACGTCGAATGGGAATCACTGTCGATCAACTTCGTCATGGTCTTCTCGCCGAATACCTTTGCCGGCGCGCCGCATGCCTGGCTCGCAACCGTCATCGATCCGGATGCCACGGCCACGGAGGAAGCGGCGGTCTTGAAGTCGGTCACCAATACCTATCCCACGATCACTAGCGTGCGCGTCAAGGATGCGCTCGATATCGTCAATACGCTTCTGGCGCAGCTTGCCACAGCCGTCCGGGCCGCCGCCGCCGTCGCCCTCATCGCGTCGGTTCTCGTTCTTGCTGGGGCGCTTGCCGCTGGCAACCGTGCGCGCATTCACGATGCGGTGGTGTTGAAGACACTGGGTGCCACGCGCGGCACGCTGATCCGCGCCTTCAGCTACGAATACATCATTCTCGGCTTCGCAACCGCCGTGTTCGCGCTGTTCGCCGGGGGTGTCTCCGCCTGGTTCGTCGTCAGCCGCGTGATGACGCTGCCGTCCGACTTCCTTCCGGATGTCGCGGTTGCCACCATCGTCGTCGCGCTCGTCATGACCGTCGGCATCGGACTTGCCGGGACCTGGCGTATTCTCGGCCAGAAAGCCGCTCCGGTGCTGCGCGAATTGTAAGGACGGCAATTTAACCGTAAATCACCCTTGTTTGATGGCCCGGGGCCTGGCTTTGCGCGATTCCGGGCCTTCCGGGTCTTGTGCGCGAAGGCTTTCGACATCATATTTGTCGGCAGGCATGCTGGAGCCCCGCAGCGGCGCCTGGGCGCTTGAACGACAAGCACTTACCGCCCGACACCGTCAATTCAACCGGGGCTTAAATGAGGAAACAATGGCTGATCTGAGAAACTACCAAACCCGAATGTCGCCCGCCGGCGCTCAGGCGGGTGCCGTGATCGATGAAGGCCTTCGCGCTTACATGCTGAAGGTCTACAACCTGATGGCTCTCGGGCTGGCGATAACAGGTGTAGCAGCTTATGGCACCTATGCGCTTGCCGCCTCCAATCCGGCATTCGCCCAGCTCATCTACGTTTCGCCCCTGAAGTGGGTCGTGATGCTGGCGCCGCTGGCGCTGGTGTTCTTCATGAGCTTCCGCATCAATTCGATGAGCGTCTCCGCAGCGCAGACGACGTTCTGGATCTACGCCGCCTTGATGGGGCTCTCGCTGTCCTCGATCTTCCTGGTCTTCACCGGCCAGAGCATCGTGCAGACGTTCTTCGTCACGGCCGCCTCCTTCGGCGCCCTGTCGCTCTACGGCTACACGACGAAAAAGGATCTGTCGGGCTTCGGCACGTTCCTGATCATGGGCCTCTTCGGCCTGATCATCGCGTCGATCGTCAACATCTTCCTGGCGTCTTCGGCGTTCGCCTTCGCGATCTCGGTCATCGGCGTGCTGGTCTTCGCCGGCCTTACCGCCTACGACACGCAGAAGATCAAGGAAATGTACTTCGAGGCCGATGACGTCGCGGTTGCTGGCCGCAAGGCCATCATGGGCGCGCTGACGCTCTATCTCGACTTCATCAACCTGTTCATGTTCCTGCTGCAGTTCCTGGGCAACAGGAACGAGTAGTCAGACGCGCATTCACGGAAAAGGCGGCTTCGGCCGCCTTTTTTGTTGCCACAGCGTCGGCGTCTCTTCGGGCGCAAAGGTCGCTGTAAGACCTTTGAATCGCTACGGGAATTGATGCCAAGTCGACTCCGATTCAAAGAAGCCTAAGTAGAACGGCCTTGATCGCCCCTTCCGATCCATGCGATTTGATCGGGATAAGCCAACATCACGAAGTCCAATGCCTGTCACTATACGCGACGCCGTCGCTGCCGATCTTCCAGCAATTACCGAAATCTATCGCGAGTCCGTTTTAAACGGCGTGGCGACCTACGAGATAACGCCGCCTTCCGAGGCGGAGATGGCAATGCGGTTTTCGACGATAACCGGCAACGGCTATCCCTACATCGTGGCACAAGAGAACCACGGCAGAGCGATCATCGGCTACGCCTATGCTTCCGCGTTCCGCACGCGAACGGCCTATCGGTTCCTGGTGGAGGATTCCATCTACCTCGCGCCGGAGGCCCGAGGCAAAGGCGTCGGCAGGGCCTTGCTCGCGGAGCTGATCAAGCGATGCACCGCGCTTGGCTTCCGCCAGATGGTGGCGGTGATCGGCGGCGCGCACCCGTCATCAATCGCGCTGCATCGCGCGCTCGGCTTCGAGCATCAGGGGTTGATGAAGGCGACCGGTTTCAAGCACGGCCGCTGGCTCGACACGGCGATCATGCAGCTCGCGCTCGGAGACGGAACGGCCACAGACCCGGTCGAAGGCGTCTACCCCGATACCCTCTACCGAAGCTGAGTCACTGCATTTTCTTAAATTGTACTCGATTGAAACATGCAGCAATTCAAAGTGCTGCAGCGTCCTTTACGCGTTTGGATAAGACGCGCGTCGCTGTAGGTCCTCTTGGAGTGGTGGCTTGCCCCTCGCCCCTCTTTCCGTTCGCACGGAGAGCGGACTGAAGGCGCGGCATCACCCTTCGCCCGCCTGCGGGGAGACGGTGCCGGCAGGCGGATGAGGGGCAATTCCAACGGAAATATCGCGTTAGGTCTCGACGAGTTTCAGGACCTTGTCGAACACCTTGAGCACCAGGGCAAGCTCATGGCCACGCTTCAATATCGTGCCATGGGCGTTGAGCACGCTATAGGCACCCTGCTTTGCCGCAAGCTTCGGGTTTTTCTCGATCCGGTAGAGCGGCGTTTCCCCCGATCGCTTGAACACGGAGAATACGGCTCGATCCTTCGTGTGGTCGATCGCATAGTCGCGCCATTCGCCTTCGCCGACCATGCGGCCATAGACCCGCAAAATCTGGTCCAGCTCGCGGCGATGAAATGTAACGGGAGGGGGATTCCTGGCGCTCTTGTATTCGTGAAAGTCGACCACTTGCGATGTGGTCTGGCCCTGGCGACGCGTCTCGCCTTCCGGTAAATCCGGTTGATCAGTCATCAGTATTTCGGCCTTCTGATGTGACAGGACTACGACAGTGTGCCTGACAGGAGCGGAAAAGCAAGTCGGAAGCCGGTGAACAATGCCCGCAATTCTTTCCGTTGCCGCAATTCAGTCAAATCGCCGCCCCAATTCACGGCAAGACTTCCACCGCTGCCGGACAGAGTCGTTGCCACCGTATGTCCGGACAGGTCGTCATGCTGCGGGAGATTACGAACGCAGACATGACCGGTTCGGTCCGGTAACTTCGAACCCTCAGCCCCAGCCCCTCGATGCTGCCGGGCCGAACCACCCCCGACTCAGAAAATCCCCTGTGTCAGAAATCACCGGGTCAAAGCTTGCCCTGCGGGCCGGCAAGAACGGCTGCCGCTCCGACGATGGCCCCCGGCGTTTCCGCGTCCTTCATCGATTGCAGCAGGACGGCGCAGCCACTGTTGCCATTTCCCTCGATCAGGACGGAGGCGGGCAAGGTGAATTCGGCCGGCTTGCCATCCCATATGCCGATCGTCTGTATGTCGCGCACGGCGTGCCAGTAGGCGATCTGCTTGCCGCTGTTTTCGCCTTTCTCGACATCGACGACCTTGGCCCGTTCGAAATAGACGACGACGACATTTGCCTTGCCCTCTCCAGCCCCGACCTTGATCGAGATTCCATCGTCGCCAATCGCCGCGTGGACCGGAACAGCCAGTCCCCGGCCCTCCGCGTTCATCGCGTCCAGCCGGCTCCTGATCGCCTGCAGATTGGCGCCGTTGAGATGATCGCGACCGTTGAGGACAGCCTGGGGCGTATAGACGCCGTTGCGGCCGAGCATGCGGGCATAGGCATATTGCCGTTCGGTATTTTCCTTGGAAGCGAGCGTGTCTGCCCAGCCGAGATAGTTCCAGTAGTCGACGTGATAGGCGAGCGCGACGACGTCACCCTCATCGACGAGCTTCTTGAGCGCAGCATCCGCCGGCGGACAGGAGGAGCAACCTTGGCTGGTGAAGAGCTCGACCACGCCTTTGATTGTCTTCCCGTCGTCCGCCGCAACCGCTCCGCAGCCTGCTCCCAGAATCGCTATCGTCAGGGCGAGACGCCGGATGGTTGTCTTATAGGCGAATGTCATGGCGTCACTTTATGATAGGCAGGCTCGAATGCTGGAATTCATACATACGACGGGCGTTCTTCAACGGAAAGTCACGTTGGAGTGAGTATTTCGCCGCTTACCGGTACGGGGACGTGAAAAAGCCGGGGCACCTTCGATGCCCCGGCTCGCAAGCGGTCTATGGTCAGCAGGCTCAGGCTGCGAGGTCGCGCAGAACCGTCTGCAGGATGCCGCCGTTGTTGACGTAGGTGACTTCGTCAAGCGTGTCGATGCGGCAGATCAGCGGAACTTCCTTGACCGAGCCGTCGCCATAGGTGATCCGGGCTACGCGCCTCTCGCGCGGCTGGACGTTGACGAGATTGTCGATCGTCACGACCTCGTCGCCCTTCAAGCCCAGCGATTCCCAGGTCATGCCCTCCTCGAAGACGAACGGGATGACGCCCATGCCGACGAGGTTCGAACGGTGGATACGCTCGAAGGACTGGGCGATCACCGCCTTGACGCCGAGCAGGTTGGTGCCCTTGGCCGCCCAGTCGCGCGAGGAACCGTTGCCGTATTCGACGCCGGCGAAGATGACGAGCGGAACGCCCTCTTCCTTGTACTTCATGGCGGCGTCGTAGATCGACATCTCCTCCTTCGACGGATAGTGGATGGTGTAGCCGCCTTCCTTGCCGTTCGGGCCGAGCATGTGGTTGCGGATGCGGATGTTGGCGAAGGTGCCGCGCATCATCACCTCATGGTTGCCGCGACGCGTACCGTACTGGTTGAAGTCGGCGACGCCGACGCCATGGCCGAGCAGGTAAGAGCCCGCCGGCGACTGGGCCTTGATCGAACCGGCCGGAGAAATGTGGTCGGTGGTGATCTTGTCACCGAAGAGGCCGAGGACGCGGGCGCCCTTGATGTCGGAAATGCCGGCGCCCTTCTTGCCCATCCCGACGAAGTAAGGCGGGTTCTGGACATAGGTGGAAGCCTCGTCCCAGGCATAGGTCTGCCCGGCCGGCACCTGAACCGCCTGCCAGTTGGCGTCGCCCTTGAACACGTCCGCATATTTCGTCGCGTAGAGTTCGCGGGTGACGTACTTGAAGATGAAGTCCTGGATCTCCTGCGAGGTCGGCCAGATGTCCTTCAAATAGACCGGCTTGCCGTCCTTGTCCTCGCCGATCGGCTCCTTGGTCAGGTCCTTCTGGACCGTGCCGGCGAGCGCATAGGCGACGACGAGCGGCGGCGAGGCGAGGTAGTTCGCCTGGACGTCCGGCGAGATGCGGCCCTCGAAGTTGCGGTTGCCGGAGAGAACGCCGGCGACGATCAGGCCCTTGTCGTTGATCGTCTTCGAGATCGGGCCCCGCAACGGTCCGGAGTTGCCGATGCAGGTGGTGCAGCCGAAGCCGACCAGGTTGAAGCCGAGCTTGTCGAGGTCGGTCTGCAGGCCGGACTTCGCCAGATATTCGGCAACGACCTGCGATCCGGGCGCGAGCGAGGTCTTAACCCACGGCTTGGTCTTCAGGCCCTTGGCGACCGCATTGCGGGCGAGCAGCCCGGCGGCGATCAGTACCGACGGGTTCGAGGTGTTGGTGCAGGAGGTGATGGCCGCGATCGCAACGTCGCCGTGGCCAAGGTCGAAGTCCGAGCCTTCGACCGCGTAGCGGTTAGAAAGCTGGCCGGGCTTCTTGTAGTCGCCTTCGAGGGCGGTCGCGAAGCCGGAGGCGATGTCTTCCAGCGAGATGCGGCCTTCCGGGCGCTTGGGGCCGGCCATCGACGGCACGACGTCACCGAGGTCGAGTTCCAGCGTGTCGGTGAAGACGAGATCTGAGCCGTCGCCTTCGCGCCACATCCCTTGAGCCTTCGAATAGGCCTCGACCAGCGCGATGCGGCTCTCTTCACGGCCGGACATGGTGAGATAATTGATCGTCTCGCGGTCGACCGGGAAGAAGCCGCAGGTCGCGCCGTATTCCGGGCCCATGTTGCCGATCGTCGCACGGTCGGCGAGCGTCATGTTATCGAGACCGCGGCCGAAGAATTCGACGAACTTCGAGACCACGCCCTTCTTGCGCAGCATCTGGACGACCGTCAGCACCAGGTCGGTCGCGGTGACGCCTTCCTTGAGCTTACCGGTGAGCTTGAAGCCGATGACTTCCGGCAGAAGCATGGAGACCGGCTGGCCGAGCATCGCGGCTTCCGCTTCGATACCACCGACACCCCAACCGAGCACGCCGAGGCCGTTGATCATGGTGGTGTGGCTGTCGGTGCCGACGCAGGTGTCCGGATAGGCGGTGACTTCGCCGTTCTCTTCGCGGGTCCAGACCGTCTGGCCGAGATACTCCAGATTGACCTGGTGACAGATGCCGGTGCCGGGCGGCACGACGCGGAAGTTCTTGAAGGCCTGCTGGCCCCATTTCAGGAAGCGGTAGCGCTCACCATTGCGCTGGTATTCCAGTTCGACGTTGCGGGCAAAGGCCTGAGGCGTGCCGAATTCGTCGACAATGACCGAGTGGTCGATGACGAGGTCGACGGGGACGAGCGGGTTGATCTTCTCCGGGTCGCCGCCGAGCGAGACCATGGCGTCGCGCATAGCCGCGAGGTCGACGACGGCCGGAACGCCGGTGAAGTCCTGCATCAGCACGCGCGCCGGCCGGTAGGCGATTTCGTTTTCCGCGGTGCCCTTGTCGCTGAGCCATGCGGCGACGTTCTCGATGTCCTTCTTGGTGACCGAGCGGTCATCCTCATTGCGCAGCAGGTTTTCCAGCAGCACCTTCATCGAATAGGGAAGCTTCGAAACGCCGGCAAGGCCGTTCGCTTCCGCCTTTGGAAGGCTGTAATAGACATAATCCACGCCATTGACGGTAAGCGTGGAGCGACAATTGAAGCTGTCGAGGGATTTGGACACTGGATAATACCCCGTTCCGTCTGATCGCCAAAAACTGACGTACGAACGCCCGAGCGCAGGAAGCGCGAATTGGGATGCGGGTGCGGCCATTTCCGCTGTCCGTACGTGGAATGTCATTCCATGTTCGGCGCTTGGATGAAATTCACGCCGACCGCTGGCGTGTTGGCCGCGTTATAGATAATTTCTCCCGATGGTACCAGACCAACCAAGGTTCAATCGGAACTTTTTTTGCTGTGCGGCAACGAGCGTCAAGGGAAGCTGAAATTACATGCGCCTGCTGGCTGAAGGTTTGAGTGCGAGGCGCGGCGAGGACCTGATTTTTAACGATATTTCCTTCGCGCTCGGCGCCGGTGAGGCCCTTGTGGTGACCGGGCCGAATGGCGCCGGCAAGTCGACCCTGCTCCGGGTTCTGGCGGGCCTGTTGCGGGCCGAATCGGGCAGGCTCAGAATCGAGGGAGGGCCGGCGGAATTCGCTCATCCCTACGAGCTCAGCCATTATCTCGGCCATCGCAACGCAATGAAGCAGGAGCTGACCGTCCGGGAAAATCTTTCCTTCTGGCAGCGCTTCATGGGCGATTCGCCCGGAGGCTCCGGCATCGACGTCAACGCCGCCGCCGAAGCCGTCGGGCTTGCCGGCATCACGCACCTGCCATTCGGCTATCTTTCTGCCGGCCAGCAGCGGCGGATGGCCATGGCCAAGCTTCTCGTCGCCTACCGGCCGATCTGGTTGCTCGACGAGCCGACCGCCGCGCTCGATGCGGGGGCGGACAGGCTGTTCGCCGCGCTCGTGACGGCTCATCTTGAACGTGGCGGGATCATCATTGCCGCGACCCATCAGCCTTTGGGGCTCGGGTCGACGCAGAGCTTGCAGATGAAGGGTTTCACGCATTGATCGCCCTCTTCTTCCGCGACCTCAAACTCTCCGTGCGTGCCGGTGGCGGCACCATGATCGGCGTGCTGTTCTACATGACGGTCGTTGCCGTCGTCCCTTTCGGGGTCGGGCCGGACCTCAATCTCCTGTCGCGCATCGGCCCGGCGATGCTTTGGATCGGCGCGCTGCTGGCCTCGCTGCTCGGCCTCGATCGTCTTTTCCAGGCGGAGCGCGAGGACGGCTCACTCGATCTCCTGCTGATGCAGGAAACACCGCTGCTCATGACAGTGTTCGTCAAGTGTGCGGCCCATTGGGCCGCGACGGGCCTGCCGCTTGTCATCGCCTCGCCGCTGCTCGGCCTTTTCATGAATATGAACGAGCTGGCGATCGGCGCTACCATGCTCACGCTTCTCGCCGGAACGCCCGCGATCACCTTCATCGGCGCGGTCGGTGCGGCGGTCGCGGTCGCCTTACCGCGCGGCGGCCTGCTCGTCTCGATCCTTGTTCTGCCGCTTGCCGTCCCCGTGCTGATCTTCGGCGTCAGCGCGGTTTATGCGGCGATCGAGGATCCCGCCCCGTTTCTGCCGCCTTTCATGATATTGATGGCGATAACCCTGTTCTTCGCGGTGATCGGTCCGGTCGCGGCAGCCGCCGCGCTCAGGCATTCGGCCGATTGAGAAGTGCGACATGCGTTGACGCGATCGTGATTGACCACTGCATAATTCCTTAGATCGAATTCGATCCAAGGCTAAAATTAGCAGCAATTCAAAGTGCTACAGCGACCTTTGCGCGTCTAAAGGACGCGCGGCGCTGCAGCTCAATTGCGGAAGGGATGCTTCCGCGTTAAAGAGCCGTTATGAGCGAAAACAGCCTCGCTATCCGCAAATTCAGCGATCTCGCCAATCCGACCCGGTTTCTGGCGCTGGCGGACCGTGTCCTGCCCTGGTTCGCCGTCGCCACCGCCCTGTTCTTCGCCGCCGGCCTTTGGCTTTCCTTCACCACCGAAGGCGATTACCAGCAGGGCGAGACGGTGCGCATCATGTATGTGCATGTGCCGGCCGCCTGGCTGTCGATGATGTGCTACACGGTGATGGCGATCTCCGCGCTCGGCACGCTCGTCTGGCGCCATCCGCTCGCCGATGTTTCCTCCAAGGCGGCCGCGCCCATCGGCGCCTGCTTCACCTTTCTCGCGCTCGTCACCGGTTCGCTCTGGGGCAAGCCGATGTGGGGCGCCTGGTGGGTCTGGGATGCGCGGCTCACCTCGGTCTTCGTGCTCTTCCTCATGTATCTCGGGCTGATCGCGCTCAATCGCGCCATGGACGATCCCGCCCGCTCAGCCCGCGTCTCCGCCGTTCTCGTGCTGGTCGGCTTCGTCAACATTCCGATCATCAAGTTCTCGGTCGAATGGTGGAACACGCTGCATCAGCCGGCGAGTGTTTTGCGCCTCGACGGGCCGACGATCGATCCCGAGTTCTTGTGGCCGCTTGTCATTATGGCGGTTGCCTTCACGCTGCTGTTCTTCACGCTGCACATTGCCGCGATGCGCAACGAGATCTGGCGCCGCCGGGTCACGTCGCTGCGCCGTCAGGCTGTTCGCAACGCCGGCCGGGAGGCGCAGACACTATGATGAGCCACGCCGCCTATGTCTTTGCCAGCTATGCCGTCGCCGCCGCTACGGTGGCGGGACTCGTGTTCTGGGTCATCGGCGATGGCCGCGCCCGCCAGCGTGAGTTGAAGGAGCTCGAGGCGGCCGGCATTCGACGCCGCTCGGCGGAGGCTTCTGGCGGGGCCGCCCGATGAGCAGCACACACGCGCCCCAGCCGGACGAGCGCAAGCCCGGCGCCTTGCGTTTCCTGTTTGCAGCACTGCCGCTCATCATCTTCGCGGCACTGGCACTGATCTTCTGGAGCCAGCTGAATTCCGGCAAGGACGTCAGCGAAATCCCTTCGGCGCTGATCGGCACGAAAGCGCCGAAGCTCGACCTGCCGCCGCTTGAAGGCGCGACGCTTGCGGGCCAGCCGATGCCGGCGCTCAACGATGCGGCAATCAAGGGCAGGCTGACGCTTGTCAATATCTGGGCCTCCTGGTGCGTGCCCTGCCGGCAGGAGCACCCGATCATCCTGCAGCTCTCCAAGGATCCGCGGCTTCTGGTGGTCGGCATCAACTACAAGGACCAGAACGAAAACGCGCTGCGTTTCCTCGGTGAGCTCGGCAATCCGTTCTCGGCGATCGGCGTCGATCCGCGCGGCAAGGCCGCGATCGACTGGGGCGTCTACGGCATCCCGGAATCCTATCTCGTCGGCGCCGATGGCACGATCCTCTACAAGCGTGTCGGTCCGTTCGACGAACGCGGCCTCAAGGAAGGGCTGATGCCGGCGATCGAGAAGGCGCTCGCGGGCTCGTGAGCCGCTAAAGCCCCGCCTGCCATGCCTTCACCGCATCGAGCGGCCAGACGAGCATAAGCACATTCAAGGTCAGATTGTCGCGCACCGTCCAGGCGGTGAAGAGTTCCAGCACGATTGCGATTGCGACCGTCACGGCCATCGGCAGCCGTGATGCGAGCAGGAATCCCGAAGCCATGGCGAGCGTGTCCATGGTGGAGTTCAGGATGCTGTCGCCGAAATAGTCGAGCGAGATCGTTGCCGAGCGGTAGCGGTTGATTACCATCGGCGTGTTTTCGGCAATTTCCCAGGCGGATTCGATCACGGTCGCGAGCAGCAGGCGCGCACTCAAGGGCTTGCCGCGCAGGAGCAGATGACCGAGACCGTAGAAGAGGAAGCCGTGAATGATGTGGGACGGCGTGTACCAGTCGGTGATGTGCTGCGAGTTGCCGCTGGACTTGACCACGCCCTCCCAGAGCTTGACGTAGCCGCATTCGCAGATCCACAGCCGGCCCATCAAATACTGCGTCAATATCTGGATCGCCACCACACCAAGGCAGGCGATCAGCCAGAACCAGGCCCAGCGTTGTCTGTTGTCGTCGGTCCCGGCCGCGATTGTCACTCGGCGCTTTCCTGTTCGAGCGAATGCTTCATGATCAACGGCATCTGGGCCAAAGTGAACAGAATGGTTATCGGCATCGTTCCCCACACCTTGAAGGCCACCCAGAAATCGGTTGAGAAGGTACGCCAGACGATCTCGTTCAGTACGGCGAGGAACAGGAAGAACAGACCCCAGCGGATCGTGAGCTTGCGCCAGCCATCCTCATCCAGCTTGAAGGCGGAATGGAAGACGTAGCCGAGCAGGGACTTGCCGAACAGCAGACCGCCGAGCAGGATCGCGCCGAAGAGCGCGTTGACGATCGTCGGCTTCATCTTGATGAAAGTATCGTTCTGCAGCCAGAGCGTCAGCGCGCCGAAAACGAAAACCACGATCCCGGAAACGAGCGGCATCATCGGTAGCGTCCGGGTCAGCATCCAGGAAGCAACAAGCGCAATCGCCGTCGCCGCCATGAAGAGCCCGGTGGCGATGAAGATCGGTCCGCCGAGTTCCGAAAGGGCGGGGAACTGCCGCGCCAGCCAGTCGCCGCGCGAATTGGCGAAGAAGAAGACCATGAGTGGTCCGAGCTCCAGCACGAGCTTCAGGAGCGGGCTCACCTCTGTCCGCGGTTTGGCGGCTTCGATTGTCGACATATGCGGGTCCTGTTCTTGCATATCGCGCCTTCTACCGCGCCGCGCGTCTTACGAGACACGCAAAGGTCGCTGTAGCACTGAGTTGCTGCTCATAACACCAGCATTGCGGCAAAACCATATCAATGCGTCGTCCAAACGATCCTAGGCTTGGTCGGCTCTCGCCATCAGGCGGCAACGCCGGCGATCGCCTCGGCGAAATCCTTCGCCTCGAAGGGCTCGAGATCGTCGATACCCTCGCCGACGCCGATGAAATAGACCGGCAGCTTATGCTTGGCGGAGATCGCCACGAGAATGCCGCCGCGCGCGGTGCCGTCGAGCTTGGTCATGATCAGGCCGCTGACGCCGGCGACGTTGCGGAAAATCTCGACCTGTTGCAGGGCATTCTGCCCCGTTGTCGCGTCGAGCGTCTGCAGGACGGTATGCGGCGCGTCGGGATCGAGCTTGCCGAGGACGCGGACGATCTTTTCGAGTTCCGCCATCAGCTCGGCCTTGTTCTGCAGGCGCCCGGCGGTATCGATGATCAGCACGTCCGACTTCTTCTCGCGCGCGAGTTGGAACGCTTCATAGGCAAGGCCGGCCGCGTCGGCGCCGAGCTTCGAGGAGACGATGTCGGATTTCGTCCGATCGGCCCAGATCTTCAACTGCTCGATCGCCGCGGCGCGGAAGGTGTCACCCGCCGCGAGCATCACTTTCATGCCCGCGCCGGAAAGCTTGGCGGCAAGCTTGCCGATCGTCGTTGTCTTGCCGGTGCCGTTGACGCCGACGACGAGGATCACGTGCGGCTTGTGGCTGAGATCGAGCTCCAGCGGTTTGGCGACCGGCGCCAGCACCTTGGTGATTTCGCCGGCCATGATGCGGGACACGTCTTCGCCCGAGACGTCCTTGCCATAGCGCTCGGAGGCGAGCGTATCGGTGATGCGCATCGCCGTCTCGACACCAAGGTCGGCCTGGATCAGCAGGTCTTCGAGATCCTGCAGTGTCGCCTCGTCGAGCTTCCTCTTGGTGAAGAGGCTGGTGATCTGGCCGGTGAGTTGCGACGACGTGCGCGCCAGCCCGCGGCGCAGGCGCTGGTACCAGGAAAGCTTCGGCTGCGGTGCGGGCGCTGCTTCCTTCGGACGCTTGTCGGCGGTGGCAAAACCTTTGGGGAGGCTGGGGGCGGCTGCGATTTGATCCTCGCCCTTGTGGGGGAGGGGTCGCGAAGGGGCAGAGGGAGGTATGGCGGCCTCATTGCGAGGCGGGGCGTGATCGGTAGGGCGCTCACCCCCCTCTGCCCTGCCGGGCATCTCCCCCCCAGGAGGGGAGATTGGAGGAGGCACGCTCTCGTCTTCCACCGGCGCGGTTTCGTCTGCTGCAATGTCTTCATGCGCGGCAATGTCGGGGCTTCTTGCCTCGGCGCTCTCGCCTTTCGCATCGGCGTCTTCTGCGCTTGTGTCGGGCGATGCGGCGACATTGGCCACACCTGCCGCTGCCTCTTCAGTGCGGGTCTGGTCGTCTTTGGCGGTTGCCTCAGTCTCCCCCTGATCTCCCCCCTTGTGGGGGAGATGTCCCGAAGGGACCGAGGGGGGTGTCGCGGCGTCATCGCGCGGCGCGGCGCTGTCGGAGAGAGGTTTACCCCCCTCTGCCCTGCCGGGCATCTCCCCCACAAGGGGGGAGATCGCAGGAGGCGCGCTCTCGTCTTCTATCGCAACGCTTTCGTCGGCAGCGGTCTCGGCGTTTGCTTCGACCTCTTCGCTACGGGCATCGACCTCATCCGCGGCGCTCTCGGCCGAGGGCGCAATCTCCCCTGCGCCGGCTTCGGCCTCCTCGATCGCGCCACGGTCGTCCTCCGCGGTAGCCTCGACCTCCCGCGGCTCGTCGGGGAGATCTTCCGACGGGACAGCGGGGGTTATCGTCTCCGCGCCCGGTGCCGCCTCCGGCGCCTCCTGCGGCGGCGCGGGTTTCTCCTCGACGGCGCCCTTGCCGAAGGAAAAGATCTTCTTGATGAAACCAATCGCCATGGGAATGTCCGGATTTCAGGCCGCAGCCATCTGTTTTTGTCGCATCGTCAGATGCTTGCCATTGTGGCCGGTAATTGTGACAGCAACGAGCGATCGCGGCTCGAGGCCGGCCGCATCGACAAGCGTGAAGTTTTCCGTGTGCGCCAGCCCGTTCATCTCGACCAGAATCGTCTGCTCGCTGCGGATCATATGGTCGAGATGGGCGGCGTAGAGTTCCGCGCCCTTCGCACGCAGGCGCGCCGCACGCTCCTTGACGAGGGCGCGATCGAGCTGCGGCATGCGCGCGGCCGGCGTGCCGGTGCGCGGGCTATAGGGGAAGACGTGGAGATGCGCGATGCCGCAGTCCTGCGCGAGGCGCGCGGCATTCTCGAACATCTCCTCGGTTTCGGTCGGAAAGCCGGCGATCATGTCGGCGCCGAAGCTGATCTCCGGCCTTAAACCGCGGACCTCGTGGCAGAAGGCACGAGCATCGGCGCTCGAATGCCGCCGCTTCATCCGCTTCAGAATGAGGTCGTCGCCGTGCTGGAGCGAAAGATGCAGGTGCGGCATGAAGCGCGGCTCGTCCGCAATCAGGTCGAAAAGGTGCCTATCCGCCTCGATGCTGTCGATCGACGAGAGACGCAGGCGCAGGATGTCCGGCACCTGCTTCAACAGCGTCTTCGCAAGCAGCCCGAGTGTCGGCGTTCCCGGAAGGTCGGCGCCATAGCTCGTCGCGTCGACGCCGGTCAGCACGATCTCGCGGTAACCGCCCTCGACGAGCCGGCGTGCCTGATCAACGACGGCGCCCATCGGCACGGAGCGGGAATTGCCGCGGCCATAGGGGATGATGCAGAAGGTGCAGCGGTGGTCGCAGCCGTTCTGCACCTGGATGAAGGCGCGGACATGTCCGTCAATGTGTTTGATCATCTGCGGCGCGGTGGCGCGCACGCTCATGATATCGTTGACGCGGAGTTTTTCTTCTGCCTCGACGCCGAAATCCGGCAGCGAGCGATAGGAGGCGCTCGTAAGCTTCTCTTCGTTGCCGAGGACCGCATCAACCTCGGCCATTTCGGCAAAGGTTTCCTTCTCGGTCTGGGCGGCGCAGCCGGTGACGATGATGCGGGCGTGCGGGTTCTCTCGCCGCGCCCGGCGGATCGCCTGGCGTGCCTGGCGCACGGCCTCGCCGGTCACCGCGCAGGTGTTGACGAGAATGGCGTTGTTCAGTCCCGCCTTCTCGGCCTCGGCCCGCATCACTTCCGATTCATAGGTGTTGAGGCGGCAGCCGAAGGTTATGACCTCGACACCGCTCAAAGCGCCCGCGCTCCGCTGTCGCCAGCCGCTACGCCGTCGCGCTGAAAGGCGCCGGTGGCAGGGTCGACGGTACCCGACCATTCCCATTCGGCCGGCCCGGTCATGATGACGTGGTCGTCCAGCTCGCGCCATTCGATGAGGAGCGGCCCGCCCGGCACGTTCACGGTCACAGTCCGCTCCGTCCGGCCAGTCCGGGCACCGCTGACGGTGGCGGCACAGGCGGCCGAGCCGCAGGCAAGCGTCAGCCCCGTGCCGCGCTCCCAGGTCCTCAGGTCCATTTCGTGGCGCGAACGGACCCGGGCGATCGAAATATTGGCGCGCTCCGGAAAGATCGGATGATTTTCAAGGAGCGGGCCGAAGCGATCGAGCTCATAGGACCAGACGTCGTTCTCGACCCAGAAGATCGCATGCGGGTTGCCCATCGAGGCAACGGAAGGCGAGTGCAGAACAGGATCGTCGATCGGCCCGATCTGCAATTCGATCCGGCGCGTGTCGTGGAATTCCTCGGCGAGCGGGATCTCGTTCCAGCCGAAACGCGGTGTGCCCATGTCGACGGAGATCGTGCCGTCCTCATGCTCCTTCGCTTCGAGCAGGCCGGCGACCGTATGGAAGAAGAAGGCCTTCTTGCCGGTCTCGGCGGCGAGCGCCTGGACGACGCAACGGGTGCCGTTGCCGCAGGCTTGGGCCATCGATCCGTCGGAATTGATGATGTCGATCCAGGCATCGGTGCCGGCGGCCTTGGGATCATGGATCGCCATGATCTGGTCGAATTCAGTTGCCGGATCGGCATTCAGAGCGACCGCGGCATGAGGCGTGACGCGATCCTTGCGGCCGCGCATGTCGACGACCAGGATCTTGTTTCCAAGCCCATTCATCCTGGCAAATTGCACGCTGTCGGCCATGTCGCGATTGTCCAAACTGGCCTCCGTTTCCGGGAGGCGTCCTTCATTTGCGCTGTATATGGCGGAAAAGCCCGGAAATTACCAGTGCCGGCTTCATTTCGCCTCAAGGCTTGGGAGCGTCGAAGACTTCACCGGGGCGCATCGCCCTGAAGCGCGTCCGTTCAATGCCGGCCTTTTCGAGTGCCGCCTCCAGGGCTCTCAGCGGCTCCTCGATCCCTTCATTGGTCAAGCGGAACGTGCCCCAATGGTGCCCGGCGACGTGTTCGGCGCCGCAGGCGATCATGCCCATGACCGCCTCTTCCGGATTCTGGTGCTGCGACGCCATGAACCAGCGCGGCTCGTAGCAGCCGAACGGCAGGTTGGCGAGGCGGAAAGAACCGTGCTTGGCACGCGCAGCACGATAGTTGATGCCGTCATGAAAGCCGGTGTCGCCGACATGATAGATCTTGCCGGCCGGGGTCTCGATGACGAAGGCGGCCCATAGCGCCATGCGCCGGTCGCCGGAACGGCGGGCCGACCAGTGGTGGCAGGGCTCGGCATGGATGGTGATCCCGTCCTCCGCATCGACCCGGTCGCCCCAATCGACAACGGAAATTTCGGCGTTCGGAACCGAACGCCGGATAATCGTGTCGTTGCCGAGCGGTGTCACGATGCGCGGTGCGTGTTCCTCGTTCAATGCCGTGAGCGTGGCGAGATCGAGGTGATCGTAGTGATTGTGCGTGATAAGGACGATGTCGATCGGCGGCAGGTCGTCCATGAGAATGCCGGGCGCGTTGCGCCGATGGGGACCGGCGAAAGGGAAGGGGCTTGCGCGGTGCGACCAGACCGGATCGGTCAGGATGTTCAGGCCGCCGACCTGGATCAGGAGCGTCGCATGTCCGACCATAGTCACCCGGAGACCGTCGCCGTCGACATTGAGGTCTGGTCTCGCCGGCAGGAACGGACTGGCATGGTGCGCGGGCCATCTCGCCCAACCACCGCCAAGCTGCCAGCGCAGGAGAGCGCCGAAGCCGCGCGGTGCGGTGCCGCCGGGATTGAAGAAGCGAACGCCGTCGAAATGATCCGATACGGGGCCGGAGTAATAGGGATTGCCACCTTTCGTCATCGCCGTCCTCGGCTGCCGTTGCCATGCAACAAGATAGGCGCACCGGGCGCCTCATCCCAGACTTCGGGCAAGAGTCCTTAACAAATTCTTGAAGATGACAACTCGATTGCTATTATCAGCCGATGCTCGTCCGATTCGACAAACAGGAACGGCTCTACAGGGCCATCAAACTTGTCCGCCCCATCCAGCTCAACGTCAACAGGACGGTGGAGAAAATGCTCGAGGGGGCGGGGATCACGGTTGCCGAGCGTGCCGTCCTGGAAGTGCTTTGCGACGAGCCGCTGACGGTGCCGGAGGCGGCGAAGCGCCTATCGATGAAGCGACAGTTCGTCCAGCGCATCGCGGCGGGGCTCTTCGCAAAGGCCTTGATCGAGAAAAAGCCCAATCCGGAGCATCGCAAAGCCTATTTCTGCGTCCCGAGCGCCGCCGGCCGTGAGTTGTTCAGCGCCGTTCACCAGCGTGAACTGGAACTGCTGCATGCGGCCCTCGGCGATATCAATCAGACCGAGGTGGTGGTGGCTCTTCGGGTGATGGCGCGCGTCGACTCCGCTTTCGAGGAACTGGCGCGTCAGCTGGGCACGGAGGAAAGCGGATGATTGCGGTTCTCGCGGTGGTCGGGGCGATCATCGTTGCTGTTGCCCTCTTCGTCATTCGCCTGAAGCACGAATTAAGGAGAGCGAATACGCCGACCACCGGCGAGCGCATCGACATTTCCATGCGGCCGAACCTGGCGCTGCTCGTCATCGACCTGCAAAAGGATTTCACGTCGATCGGCGGAAAATACGGATGGAACGAGGCCTACCTGAAGTCGCGCCTTGCCATGATCAGCACGGCTGCCGTCAAGGCGAGCGAAGCCGAGATACCGGTGATTGCCATCCGCCATGTCTATCGCGCGCCGCTCATCAGGCTGATGATCTGGCTTTTCGGCGAGGGGCGGGGAATCCCGGGATCGAAAGGGCTTGGTCTGGCACTGCCGCTGTCGCCGGATTTCGAGGTGGTGAAATCGCTGAGCGACGGCTTCTCCTCGCCGGAGCTTGAGGGCTATCTGGCTGCAAACAGGATCGGCACCTTGCTGTTGACAGGCCTCGACGGCTGCCATTGCGTCCAGAACACCGCCAACGGCGCGCTCAACCGCGGTTATCGGGTCGAAATTCTCGAAAACGCCGTATTGAGTCGCGACGAAGCCGGATGGCGCAAGCATGCCAAGGCGCTCGAAGGGCGGGGCGCCGTACTGACCTGAAGCGGCCTCAAGCGAATTTACCGCTAATCCTTGACTTTTCACCGGCTTTGATGTTTATCGCGGCCAATTCCTTCGCAAGTGATGACTTCGAAGCCGCCGACCGGGACCCGCAAAGGTATAAAGAGAGCCCGGAGGTCAACATCCGACAGCGCGTTGCGCCCTCGGGTGGTTTTTGGCTTTGCGCCTTGTTTTCCGCGCGAGGGAACCCACGTTTCCGGCTGAGCCGTTGGTAAAACCGGAAACCAGAAGGAAGAGAGAATGTTCGAGAGCCTCCAGGACCGTCTTGGTTCCATATTGAATGGACTGACCGGCCGCGGCGCCCTGTCGGAAGCTGATGTTTCCGCGGCGCTTCGGGAGGTTCGCCGTGCGCTGCTCGAAGCGGACGTCGCGCTCGATGTCGTGCGGTCCTTTACGGAAAAGGTTCGCGAGAAGGCGGTCGGCGCCGAAATCCTGAAGTCGATCAAGCCCGGCCAGATGGTCGTCAAGATCGTCCATGACGAGCTCGTCGCGATGCTCGGCTCGGAGGGCGTGTCGGTCGATCTCAACGCGCCAGCCCCGGTCGTCATCATGATGGTCGGCCTCCAGGGCTCGGGTAAGACGACGACGACCGGCAAGATCGCCAAGCGCCTGACCACGCGGGACAAGAAGAAGGTCCTGATGGCCTCGCTCGACACGCGCCGTCCGGCTGCGCAGGAGCAGTTGCGCCAGCTCGGCGTCCAGACGGGCGTCGATACGCTGCCGGTTATCGCCGGTCAGTCGCCGACCGACATTGCCGCGCGCGCCGTCCAGGCGGCCAAGCTCGGCGGCCATGACGTCGTCATCCTCGATACCGCCGGCCGCACCCATATTGACGAGCCGTTGATGATCGAGATGGCGGAGATCAAGCGGAAGTCCAATCCGCATGAGATCCTGCTCGTCGCCGATGCGCTGACCGGTCAGGACGCGGTCAATCTCGCCCGCAATTTCGACGACCGCGTCGGCATCACCGGCCTGGTGCTCACCCGCATGGACGGCGACGGCCGCGGCGGTGCCGCGCTGTCTATGCGCGCCGTCACCGGCAAGCCGATCAAGCTCATCGGCGTCGGCGAGAAGATGGGCGAGCTCGAGGAGTTCCATCCCCGCCGCGTTGCCGACCGCATCCTCGGCATGGGCGATATCATTTCGCTGGTCGAAAAGGCGGCGGAAAACATCGATGCCGAGAAGGCGGCCGCCATGGCCGCCAAGATGGCCAAGGGCAAGTTCGACCTGAACGACCTCGCCGACCAGCTGCGCCAGATGCAGAAGATGGGCGGCATGGGCGGCATCATGGGGCTGATGCCCGGCATGGCCGGCATGAAGGACAAGATCGCCGCTGCCGGCCTCGACGACGGGCTCTTCAAGCGCCAGCTCGCCATCATCTCGTCGATGACCAAGGCCGAGCGCGCCAATCCGGATATCCTCAAGCATTCGCGCAAGAAGCGCATCGCTGCCGGCTCGGGCACCGATGCCGCCGACATCAACAAGCTTCTGAAGATGCACCGCCAGATGGCGGACATGATGAAGATGATGGGCGGCAAGGGCAAAGGCGGCATGATGAAGCAGATGATGGGCGGCCTTGCCAGCAAGATGGGCCTCGGCGGGCTCGGCGGCGGCATGCCGGATCTGTCGAAGCTCGACCCCAAGCAGCTCGAGGCCCTGCAGAAGCAGGCTGAGGCCGCCGGCCTCGGAAAGCCTGGTGGCGGCCTGCCCGGTCTTGGCGGCGGGGGATTGCCCGGCCAGCTTCCGGGTCTTGGTGGCGGTTTCCCGGGTCTTCCCGGCCTGCCGAAGAAAAAGTGAGGATCGCAGCGAATGGTTGATCCCGAGATCAGAGAGGAATTGGCGGGCTACCGGCAGTCGATCGACAATATCGATGCCGCGCTCGTCCACATGCTGGCCGAACGCTTCCGCTGCACCAAGGCGGTCGGCGTTCTGAAGGCCAAGCATCAATTGCCGCCGGCCGATCCGGCGCGCGAAGAATACCAGATCGAACGCCTCCGCCGTCTGGCGAAGGATGCCAATCTGGACCCGGATTTCGCCGAGAAGTTCTTGAACTTCATCATCAAGGAAGTCATCCGGCATCATGAAGCCATCGCCGCCGATCGCTCGCAGCCCGCGAGCAACGCCGGCGCCACCCATTCCGCTTGAACGAAGCGGTCAAGAAAGCCTGCAAGGAGTAACTGAAATGGCACTGAAAATTCGTCTCGCCCGTGGCGGTTCCAAGAAGCGCCCCTACTACCAGATCGTCGTTGCCGATGCGCGCAGCCCGCGTGACGGCCGCTTCCTCGAAAAGCTCGGCTCCTGGAACCCGATGCTCGGCAAGGACGACGAAAAGCGCGTCGAGCTCGACGCTGAGCGCGTGAGCCACTGGATTGCCCAGGGCGCACAGCCGACCGACCGCGTCCTGCGCTTCCTCGACCAGGCCGGTCTCGCCCAGCGCCCGGCCCGCAACAACCCGAACAAGGCACAGCCGGGCAAGAAGGCACAGGAGCGTGCCGCCGAAGCCAAGCAGAAGGCTGAAGAAGCAGCTGCTGCCGCTGCCGAAGCTGCCGCGGAATAATCTCCGTCAAACGGACGTGGCAAACGGGTGGCATTTTCATGCCGCCCGTTTTGTTTTATGTGCACACGGAGTCCGGATCGTGCCCGAAATCGGAAATGGATGCAGACCATGAGCAAGCTTGAAAATCCAGTCCTGGTGGCGACGGTCGGCGCAGCCCAGGGCCTGCGCGGCGAGGTGCGGGTGAAATCCTTTACAGCCGACCCGACCGCGCTCGGCGACTATGGTAACCTGCACAGTGCCGACGGGCGTGTCTTCGAGGTGCTCGAAATCCGCGAGGCCAAGAACATGGTCGTGGTGCGCTTTCGCGGCATCAACGACCGTAATGCGGCCGAAGGCCTCAACGGGCTCGAACTCTTCATCGAACGCGACAATCTTCCCGACGAAGATCTCGACGAGGATGAGTTTTTCTACGCCGATCTCGAAGGGCTGGAAGCGGTAGACGGTGCCGGCAGGAGTTATGGCTCGGTGACCGGCGTCTTCGATTTCGGCGCCGGCGATCTCCTGGAATTGAAGGGGCCGGGCAAGCGGCCGGTGCTGATCCCCTTTACCGAATGGTCGGTGCTCGAAATCGACCTGGAAGCCGGCAAGCTGCTGGTCGATCCAGTTGCGTCCGGCCTTGTCGACGCCAAGGAAGACGGCGCCGGCAAAAAGAGCAAGTGAGCGATTCGGCGATGTCCTTTCGCGCGACGGTCCTGACGCTCTATCCGGAAATGTTTCCCGGACACCTCGGCGTTTCGCTCGCCGGCAAGGCGCTGGAACGTGGACAGTGGTCGATCGAGGCCGTGCAGATTCGCGATTTCGCCGAGGACAAGCACCGCACCGTCGACGACACGCCAGCCGGCGGCGGCGCCGGCATGGTGCTGAAGCCCGACGTGCTGGCGCGCGCGATCGATAAAGTCGCGGCCGAGGATGATCGTCCGCGGCTGCTGATGAGCCCGCGCGGCCGGCCTTTGACGCAGGAGCGCGTGCGGGAACTCGCCGCCGGCCCCGGCGTCGTCATCGTCTGTGGCCGCTTCGAGGGTGTCGACCAGCGGGTCATCGACACGCGCAATCTCGAGGAAGTGTCGATCGGCGACTACATTCTCTCCGGCGGAGAGCCGGCGGCGCTCGTGCTGCTCGATGCCGTCGTACGCATCCTGCCGGGCGTGATGGGCAACGAATTGTCCGGCGTGCACGAGAGTTTCGAGGGCGGACTTCTGGAGCATCCGCATTACACGCGCCCGCAGGTCTTCGAAGGTCATGAAATCCCGGCCGTGCTCACCTCCGGAAACCACGGCGCCATCGCCAAATGGCGCGAGGCGGAAGCCCGAAAATTGACGGCGGAGCGCCGGCCGGATCTGCTGGCGCGTGATCCGAAAAGTGGGAACCGGTTTTCGGAATAATCACGCGTGGATCAAAACTTGCCGTGCGATCGGTCAGCCGGTGAAGAAATAATAGGCGGCGAGCAGCAACCCGACCGCGACGACGAGCGCCCGAATGATCGCCTGGGGGACGCGCCGCGCCGCCCAGACTCCCGAGTAGCCGCCAAGAGCCGCACCCGGAACCATGATGGCCGCGTGCAGCCAGGAGACGACGCCGCCCGCGGCAAAGACCGCGATGGCGATCGCGGCAATGACGATCGAGATGAAGTTCTTCAGCGCGTTCAGTCGATGATAGCCGCCACCGGTCGCAAGGCCGAGAACGGCCAGCATCATGATGCCCATGCCGGCGCCGAAGAAGCCGCCATAGACGGAGGTCGCCATCTGGCTGGCCACCCCGAGCGGGCCGATTCGGTGTTCGTCGCTGCGTGCCTTGGGCTTCAGTAGCGGACCGGCCGCGAAGATCGCGGTCGCGGCGATCAGCAGCCAGGGCACCATCGCGCGGAAGGACGGGTTCGAGAGGGAGAGCAGGAGCAGCGCACCCGCCAGTCCGCCGATCGCAGAAATGACGCCGAGCAAGATCGCGTTCCGCCGGTCCGCGCGGATTTCCTTTGCATAGGCGAGCGCCGACGTAATGTAGCCCGGCAGCTGGATGATCGACGAGGTGGCGTTGGCAACGATCGGCGGCAGGCCGCCAAGGGTCATGGCGCCGAAGGTCAGAAAGGTGCCGCCGCCGGCGATGGCATTGACGACACCGGAGAGGAATCCCGAAACAAAAAGCAGAAGAGCTTGAACAATCGTCATGGCTATCCCCGAACCGCGTGGACACCGGGATAGCCGTTGGCGATATCGACCGCAAGCCCGTCGCCGACAGTGCCTCCAATGCCTGCAATATGAGGAAATTCTGATAAAATGCGGCTTGCGGGGCCGGGAACCCGAGAAAATCGGCTTTCGGGGATGACAAGGCAGATTGTTTGGTGTATGTGCCGCCCCGGTTCGGGTTCTTTGCCCGTCGACCATCAACAAAGAATGGCGAATCCGCTCCTGCCATAAATACGGCAAGGCTTGAAGGGAAATCCAACAGGCTGATCGAGAGCGCTCTGGCTGTTTCAGAAGAACGCAAAGGTTAGACCGATGAACATCATCCAGCAGCTGGAAGCCGAACAGGCCGCCAAGATCGCCGCAAAGCGCACCCTTCCCGATTTCTCCGCCGGCGACACGGTTCGCGTCAACGTCCGCGTTGTCGAAGGCAACCGTACCCGCGTCCAGGCCTATGAAGGCGTCTGCATCGCCCGTTCCGGCGGCGGCCTCAACGAAAGCTTCACCGTTCGCAAGATCTCCTACGGCGAAGGTGTCGAGCGCGTATTCCCGGTTTACTCTCCGCTCGTCGAGAGCGTCGACGTGGTTCGCCGCGGTAAGGTCCGTCGCGCCAAGCTCTACTATCTGCGCGATCGTCGCGGCAAGTCGGCCCGTATCGTGGAAAACACCGGCACGCGCGCCCGCAAGCTGAACGAAGCCGAGCGCCAGTCCGTCGCTGACGAAAAGGCACGCATCGAGGCTGAAAAGGTTGCAGCCGCCCAGGCTCTCGCAGCCGAGAAGGCCGCAGCCGAAGCCGCCGAGGCAAAGGCAGCGGAAGAAGCAAAGGCAGCGGAAAACGCAGCCGAATAAGATTTCAGTTCCTCGGAATTTTCAGAAAGGCGGCCTCGGGCCGCCTTTCTTTTTGCCGAGCGGGATCAGGAAAAGTGTGAAGCAGTTTCCGCCCGCGTCGCGCTCGCCCCTCAAGGGAATCGGATTTTGCATCGACCCGAAATCCTACAGCGCCGCGCGTCCAATCGGACGCGCAAAGGTCGCTGAAGCACTTTGAAGTGCTGCATGATTTTGTCCTTAAATCGATTCCGATTTAAGGAATCATGCAGTAGTGATCTATCTGCTTGTCTTCCCGGTGAAATTTGTGACATTTTCTGTCGCCACAATTTTCGGGAGCTTCTCCAATGACATGCCGTCGCCATGTGCTTGCGGGTATCGCCGCAGCCCTCGCCGTTCCATTCGTATTCTCTGCGCCCGCTCACGCGAGCGACCTGCCGGACCTCGGCGGCAAGACGGTCGTCGTCGTGACCGAGAACGCCTATCCACCGCTGCAATTCGTCGACCCCAAGACCGGCCAGGCGGTCGGCTGGGAATATGATGCGATGAACGAGATCGCCAAGCGGCTGAACTTCAAGGTCGAGTACCAGAACACCAGTTGGGATGCGATGATCCAGGCGGTCTCCGACGGCCAGTACCAGGTTGGCATGACCGGCATCACCATCAAGGACGACCGCAAGGAAAAGGTCGACTTCTCGGATCCCTATATGCGCTCGCAGCAGTTCATGCTGGTGCGCGGCGACGAAGCCCGCTTTAAGGACGCCAAGAGCTTCGCTGCGGTCGAGGATGCGCTGATCGGTGCCCAGCCCGGCACCTCGCCGTTCTACACGGCGGTCTATGAAATCCTTGACGGCAATGAGCAGAACCCACGCATCAAGCTGTTCGAGACCTTCGGCGCGACCGTGCAGGCGCTCAAGGCCGGCGACGTCGACCTCGTGCTGACCGACAGCGTGGCGGCACAAGGCTATGTCGATTCGTCCGAAGGCAAGCTCAAGGTGGTCGGCGAGCCGCTCGGCACCGAGGACTTCGGCTTCATCTTCCCGAAGGGCTCTGATCTCGTGGCCCCGATCAATGCCGCCATCAAGGCGCTGAAGGAGGACGGCACCTTCGATGCGCTGAACAAGAAGTGGTTCCTCGACTACAAGATGGGCGGCTGATCGCCGGAGCGGGATGAGGAAAATATGTGCGGTTTTCCGCCCGCATCCCGCTCCAACTTATCGGAATCATGATGGCGCCAGTTAAATCCGACACATCCGAGAAGGGCGACTATCCCTGGTGGCTGGTCGCCCTTCTCGTCATCGCCGTAGCGCTTGCCGCGGTGATCGCCGCCAACGACATCTTCGCCCAGGTGTTCACCGTCGTCCTGAAGGGCCTCGGCGTCACCGTCTTTGTGACGCTGGTGGGTTTCGTGCTCGCGACGATACTTGGCCTCGCAATTGCATTGATGGCGTTGTCCGAGCATGTGGCGCTGCGCCAGATCGCGCGCTTCTATACCGAAGTCATTCGCGGCGTGCCGATCCTCGTGCTGCTCTTCTACATTGCCTTCGTCGGAGCGCCGGCGCTGGTCGTGACCGCGAATTTCTTCGCGCAGCCGCTGATCTCGGCGGGTTGGATGGAGCCGTTCGTGGTCCGCGACGTGTCGCTGATGTGGCGGGCGATCATCGCCTTGATGATCGGCTATTCGGCCTTCATCGCCGAGGTCTTTCGCGCTGGTATCCAGTCGGTCGACAAGGGGCAGGTGGAGGCAGCGAAAGCGCTCGGGCTTTCGCGCTATCAGCGCTTTCGCCTCGTCGTCTTCCCGCAGGCGATCCGCGTCATCCTGCCGCCACTCGGCAACGACTTCGTGGCGATGGTCAAGGATTCCTCGCTGGTCTCGGTGCTCGGCGTCGCCGATATCACCCAGATGGGCAAGATCTACGCTTCGGGCTCGTTCCGCTTCTTCGAGACCTATTCGATCGTCGCCTATGTCTATCTGATCCTCACGATCGGCCTGTCCTTGGCGCTGAGAGCGCTGGAGCAGCGGCTGAGGCGGGCGGAGGCGCGGTAGGCGCATTTGCTGGCTCTCCCCCAACCTCTCACGACAGGGAGGGGTGTTGCGGAGTCGCTTCCATCTCGCCAATTGCCGAGGTGTCAAAAAATTGATATGAGCACGGCCATGGAATCCAAATTCGGATGTCGCGAACAGAAAATCGTCGTGCTGCAGGACCACAAGCGTCTGCCGGCACGCTTTTTCGCGCGAGTTTCCGGCGCGCTCACCAGCCGCCTATCCTGATCGTTCGATCAGTTTTTCCGGCCGCTCTGCTGCCGGCCCTTCCCATATTCTGAAAATTCGAATGGACATATCGCCATGAGCGCACCGCGTACCCTCTACGACAAGATCTGGGACGATCATCTGGTCAACAGCCAGGACGACGGCACCTGTCTTCTCTACATCGATCGTCACCTCGTCCACGAGGTGACGAGCCCGCAGGCCTTCGAGGGCCTGCGCATGGCCGGCCGCAAGGTCCGCGCGCCGGAAAAAACGCTCGCCGTCGTCGACCATAACGTCCCGACCTCGCCCGATCGCCACCTCGGCATCAAGAACGAGGAGAGCCGTATCCAGGTCGAGGCGCTCGCCAAGAACGCGGCCGACTTCGGCGTCGAATACTACTCCGAGAACGACAAGCGCCAGGGCATCGTCCACATCGTCGGTCCCGAGCAGGGCTTCACGCTGCCGGGCATGACGATCGTCTGCGGTGACAGTCACACCTCGACGCACGGCGCCTTCGGAGCGCTTGCGCATGGTATCGGCACGTCGGAAGTGGAACATGTTCTGGCGACGCAGACGCTGATTCAGAAAAAGGCGAAGAACATGCTGGTGCGCGTCGACGGCCAATTGCCGCCGGGCGTCACGGCCAAGGACATCATCCTCGCGATCATCGGCGAAATCGGCACGGCCGGCGGCACCGGCCATGTCATCGAGTTCGCCGGCGAAGCCATCCGGTCGCTCTCGATGGAAGGCCGCATGACGATCTGCAACATGACGATCGAAGGCGGCGCCCGCGCCGGCCTGATCGCCCCGGATGAGACGACCTTCGCCTATATCAAGGACCGGCCGCGCGCGCCGAAGGGCAAGGCCTGGGACATGGCGCTCGAATACTGGAAGACGCTCAACACGGACGAGGGCGCCCACTACGACCGCGTCGTCGTGCTCGACGCCGCCAATCTGCCGCCGATCGTTTCCTGGGGCTCCTCGCCGGAGGACGTGGTTTCGGTGCAGGGCATCGTTCCGAACCCGGATGAAATCCAGGAGGAGACCAAGCGCGCTTCGAAATGGCGTGCGCTCGACTATATGGGCCTGAAGCCGGGCACGAAGATCACCGACATCGCCATCGACCGGGTCTTCATCGGTTCCTGCACCAATGGCCGCATCGAGGACCTGCGCGCCGTCGCCAAGGTCGTCGAGGGCCGCAAGGTCGCCTCGACGGTTTCGGCCATGATCGTGCCCGGCTCCGGCCTCGTCAAGGAACAGGCGGAAGCCGAGGGCCTCGACAAGATTTTCAAGGAAGCAGGCTTCGACTGGCGCGAGCCCGGCTGCTCCATGTGCCTGGCGATGAACGACGACCGGCTGAAGCCGGGCGAGCGCTGCGCCTCGACGTCGAACCGCAACTTCGAAGGCCGTCAGGGCTTCAAGGGGCGTACGCATCTGGTCTCGCCGGCGATGGCTGCCGCCGCGGCGGTTTCCGGGCGCTTCGTCGATATCCGCGAGTGGAAATAAGCCGGTTTTGAGCTTTTCCGGCATCTCAGGCCGCCCTTCGGGGCGGCTTTTTTTATGCGCGCGACGGTGCGAGAATAGAATGATCGGCCGACAGATGAGGAGCGCCCCATGCCTGACGACGCCAGACCCCCGATACGCCGCCTCCTGTTGCTCCGTCACGGCAAATCCGCCTGGCCGGAGGGGGTTGCCGACCATCGACGCCCGCTCGCCGGCCGCGGCCGAAGGGCGGCGCCGGCAATCGGCGCCTTCATGGCGCGGCAGGAGTTGATCCCGGATCTCGCGCTCGTTTCGACCGCCCGGCGCGCGCAGGAGACCTGGGAGCTTGTCGCCGGCGAGCTGCCACACAAGGTCGAGGCCCGCGACGCGGTCGCCATCTACGAGGTGGCAGCCAGGGCCATGATCGATGTGATCCGCAACGTGGAGCCGTCGGTCGAGAAGCTCATGCTCGTCGGGCACAATCCGGGCATGGTGGAGCTTGCACTCCTGCTTGCCGGCGGCGGAGACGAGGTGGCGTTGGTGCGCCTGCGCGAAAAGTTCCCGACCGCCGCGCTCGCCGTCATGGATTTCACCATCGAGCAATGGTCGGAGATTGCGCCAGGGACGGGCCGACTCGTTCGGTTCGTGACGCCCCGCATGCTGGAGGACGGAGCCTGAAGGCTCTAGTTCCTACACCACCTTTACAATCGTCCCCCGGCGCATATGCCGGATCAGCCGCTTCATTGCCGGCAGGCTGACCGCGACGCAACCTTGTGTCGGCTCGTAGCCGGGGCGGATCAGGTGGAAGAAGATCGCCGAGCCGGCGTTGCGGCGCCTGCACAAAATGTTCCAATCCATGACCAGGCATACGTCATAGAGGCCGTCGTCGCGCATCATCGTCTCGTGGCTTACCGCAAGCGGGGCTTTGGCCGGGCGATTGTAGGACGCGTGCCCGGGATCGTCGCACCACAACATGTCGCGGCGGATGGCACGCATCGGCAGGCAAGTCGGCGGCAACGAGATGCGGTCGCGGCGCATGTAGCCGCCGATCAGCTTCATCGATGCCCGCGGCGTCGCGCCGTCGCCCTCGCGCTTGATCGCGGTCACGCCGCTTCTGCCGATTGCCGCCTGTTCCGTTCTGCCGCCGAAGCTGACAAGTGCGCGCCGGCGGTCGCGTGGCGCCATTCTGACGACGATCGTTGATTTCGGCGATCTTACTCCCGACGTTTTCTTGCGCATTATTCTCACAAAATTTTGCCTTGTCCGTGACTTAGTGACGACCATAGGCATGGTTGCATTTATGACGGAGTTCAACGGCGGCCGGCTTGCCAAGTGCGGCATTTGAGCTAGTTTGATTCAGGAAGCAAACAGGAATTGTCCCTATGGCGACACGTACCATTCTCCTTGTCGATGACGACAATGACCTGCGCGAAACATTGGTAGAGCAGCTTTCTCTCTATGAGGAGTTCGACCTCCTGCAAGAGGCGACCGCCGGCAAGGGGATCCAGGCGGCCCGTGCGCACCAGGTCGACCTCCTGATCATGGATGTCGGCCTGCCCGATATGGATGGCCGTGAGGCCGTCAAGCTCCTGCGCAAAGGCGGCTTCAAGGCACCGATCGTCATGCTGACCGGGCACGACACCGATTCGGACACCATCCTCGGGCTCGAAGCGGGCGCCAACGACTACGTCACTAAGCCGTTCCGCTTTGCCGTGCTGCTCGCCCGCATCCGCGCCCAGCTTCGTCAGCACGAGCAGAGCGAGGACGCCACCTTCAGCGTTGGTCCCTACACCTTCAAGCCAAGCCAGAAACTGCTGACGATGGAGAATGGCCAGAAGATCCGCCTGACGGAGAAGGAAGCGGCAATCATCCGCTATCTCTATCGCGCCGATCAGAAAGTGGTCACGCGCGATGTCCTGCTCGAGGAGGTCTGGGGCTACAATTCCGGCGTCACCACGCACACGCTGGAGACGCATGTGTACCGGCTCCGTCAGAAAATCGAGCGCGACCCTTCCAATGCGGAGATTTTGGTGACAGAGAACGGCGGCTATAAGATCGTTCCTTAAGCGGGATCGCGGAAAGTGGTGAAGCGGCTTGCCGTTTCCGCATTCCGCTCGTCAAAGTGCGTTGCCGCGCCGCACGTCTGTGAGACGCGCGAGGGACGCTGTAGCCCTTTTGGTTAGTGCATGTTTTATCCTTAGATCGACTACGACCTAAGGAAACATGCAGCAGGAGATTTGCCGCTTGGCACTCAACGACGACATCGCGCTTTTGTCCAATGTGGCGCTCTTTGCCGATATCAGCGAGGACAAGCTGAGGCTGATTGCCTTCGGCGCTGAGCGTCGCCGCGTGCTGAAGGGCCAGGAACTTTTTCGCGAAGGGGCGCCGGCCGACTGTGCCTTTGCCGTTGCCGCCGGCAGTTTCACGCTTTCGAAGGCGGACGGCGAGGGGCGACAGCAGCATGTGGCCACCGTCGAGCGCGGCGCGCTTCTTTCGGAATTGGCGTTGATCTCGATGGTCGAGCGCAAGTTCACGGCGACCGCCGACGAAGACAGCGAAGTCATCCGCATCAATCGCCCGCTTTTTCGCCGGATGCTGGAAGAGTATCCGGAGGTGACCGCGCTTGTCGAAGCCCGTATTCGCGAGAATCTGCAGGCGATGATCCGGCGCGCCGAGGCGCTCGCCGGCCGTTTTGCGTAGGACGGGCGCCTAAATTTTCCGCCGTTAAAGGTCGAAATGCGCGATCACCGGCACGTGGTCGGAAGGGCGATCCCAGCCGCGTGCCTCGCGTAGGATGTCGACGCGGCTCAGTTTCGGCGCGATGTCGGCCGAGGACCAAATATGATCGAGGCGGCGGCCGCGGTCGGCGAGGTCCCAATCCTTCGCGCGATAGCTCCACCAGGTGTAGAGCTTTACCGGCGGGGGCACGTGCTGGCGCATCAGATCGACCCAGGCGCCGCCGGTCATCACCGATATCAGGCCCTCGGTCTCGACCGGGGTGTGGCTGACGATCTTTAAGAGCTGCTTATGCGACCAGACGTCGTGCTCGAGCGGCGCGATGTTAAGGTCGCCGACGAGGATGGACGAGACGCCGGCCTCGGCCTCGGCGTGTAGGAGCTTCATTTCATCGACAAAGTCGAGTTTGTGGCCGAACTTCGGATTGATCGTCCGGTCCGGCTCGTCGCCGCCCGCCGGGACATAGAAATTATGCAGGCGTATCGTCTTGCCGCCGGCCTCGAAGACTACGGAGAGATGACGTGCGTCGCCGACGCCGCAGTAGTCGCGGCGGTCGGAAAGCTCATGCAGCGGCAGGCGCGAAACGGTCGCCACGCCGTGATAGCCTTTCTGGCCGTGCATCTCGATGTATTTGTAGCCGAGGCTTTTCAGCGGCGACGACGGAAACTGGTCGTTCGGGCATTTGGTTTCCTGCAGGCACAAGATGTCGGGCTGCCATGTCTTCAGAAGGTGCTCGACCAGCGGCATGCGCAGGCGAATGGAGTTGATGTTCCATGTGGCGATGGAAAGGGCCATTCCTCATTCCTTTGGAAATTTTGCCGACGGAGGGAGAGCAAGTGTCCGGCAACACGGGACGTTTTAAACAGGTCTGGGGCCAATCGACAAGTCAAGAAAAAGCCGCCCGAGGGCGGCCATTTCTCACCGTTTTTCGCGTTGGCTGATCAGCCGCCGCGCCCTTTGTTGCGCACCTCGTCATAGGGAATGCGGAAGACCTTGTCGTCCAACTGCATTCCGGTGCGAACATTGAAGATCATCACCGAAGTGTCCTTCTTCTGGGGATCGGTGATCGTCCATTGCCTAAGATCGTAGGTTTTCGGGTCGAACATCATCGTGATGGTCGAATCGCCGAAGATCGAGCGGTCTCCGAGCACGATGGTGATGAGGTCGGACTCTTCCCGGACGGCGCGCACCATCCTGCCGGTCAGGTCGATCCTTTCGCTCAGCAGCAGATTGAGCGGCGTCTTCGAAAGCGGATAGATGTCCCAGGTCTTCAGCTTCATATTGCCGATGACGACCGACTTGCCGTCGGCGATCACTCGCATAGGCGAGGGGGCTTCGTAATTGAAGCGGATGCGCCCGGGGCGGCGGATGTAGAATTTGCCGCCTGTCTGCTCGCCGCGCGGTCCGAATTGCACGAATTCGCCCGCCATTGTCTTCACCGACGAAAAGTGATCGGCGATCCTCTGGGCGACGCCGGTGGCCTGTGCGGAGGCGCGCCGTGCGTCGAGCGTCGTTCCGGCCATGCCCGCGAGAGCCGCCAGGCCGCAAACGAAGACACGCCGCGAGATTGCTCGATTGCTGCCTTGGCCGGTTTTTGTCTCTGTCATCGCAGTCTCCTTCATTTCAAGATCATTTGAAGAGCAAGTGGGGCGCCTTCAAGGCGCTCACGGATGCCGCAAGGGGCGTCGTTTCAAATGACCGTTACCGGCCGCGCGTCATGGCGGCCGGCGATGAGGGCCGGATTACCGGCCGGTGATTTCCGCCTCGGTCGGCACCAGGATCTCGCGCTTGCCGGCATGGTTCGCCGGTCCGATGATGCCTTCCTGCTCCATCCGTTCGATCAGCGAGGCGGCACGATTATAGCCGATACCGAGGCGTCGCTGCACGTATGAGGTCGAGGCCTTGCCGTCGCGCAGAACGATCGCCACCGCCTGATCGTAAGGATCATCGGAATCGGCGAGGTTGGAGGTGCCGGCCGGTCCGCCGCCGTCCTCATCCTCGCCGTCGTCCTCGGTGATCGCATCGAGATATTGCGGCACGCCCTGGGTCTTCAGGTAAGCGACTACCTCTTCCACTTCCGTGTCGGAAACGAAGGGGCCATGCACGCGCTGGATGCGCCCGCCGCCGGCCATGTAGAGCATGTCGCCCATACCGAGCAGTTGTTCGGCGCCCTGCTCGCCAAGGATCGTGCGGCTGTCGATCTTCGAGGTGACCTGGAAGGAAATGCGCGTCGGGAAGTTGGCCTTGATCGTACCGGTGATGACGTCGACCGACGGACGCTGTGTCGCCATGATGACGTGGATGCCGGCCGCACGCGCCATCTGGGCGAGCCGCTGGACGGCGCCCTCGATATCCTTGCCCGCGACCATCATCAGGTCCGCCATCTCGTCGATGATCACGACGATATAGGGCAGCGGCGTGAGGTCGAATTCCTCCGTCTCGTACATCGCTTCGCCCGTCTGGCGGTCGAACCCGGTCTGAACCGTGCGGGTGATCGCTTCGCCCTTGGCCAGCGCCTGCTCGACGCGGCTGTTGAAGCCGTCGATGTTGCGCACACCGATCTTCGACATCTTCTTGTAGCGCTCTTCCATCTCGCGCACGGTCCATTTTAGCGCGACGACGGCCTTCTTCGGATCGGTCACAACAGGCGAGAGCAGGTGCGGGATGCCGTCATAGACGGAGAGTTCCAGCATCTTCGGGTCGATCATGATCAGGCGGCACTGGTCGGGTCTGAGCCGATAGAGCAGTGACAGGATCATGGTGTTGATCGCCACCGACTTGCCCGAACCGGTGGTGCCGGCGACGAGCAGATGCGGCATCTTGGCGAGATCGGCGACGACCGGCTCGCCGCCGATCGTCTTGCCGAGCGCCATGGCGAGCCTGGTCTTGGTCGTCTCGAAATCGCGCGAGCCGATCAGCTCGCGCAGGTAGACCGTTTCGCGCCGCTGGTTCGGCAGCTCGATGCCGATGGCGTTGCGGCCCGGCACGACCGCGACACGGGCGGCGATCGCGCTCATCGAACGGGCGATGTCGTCGGCAAGGCCGATGACGCGGGAGGACTTGATGCCGGGTGCCGGCTCCAGTTCGTAAAGCGTAACCACCGGGCCGGGGCGGACATGGATGATCTCACCCTTGACGCCGAAGTCCTCGAGGACTCCCTCTAGCATGCGGGCGTTCTGTTCGAGCGCGTCGGATGAGAGCGAGGGATCGCGGGCAATATTCTTCGGTTCGGCAAGGAATTGCATCGGCGGAAGTACGAAGTCACCGTCATCATCGACAAACGAGCGCTGCGCCTCGCGTTCGATGCGCTGGCCCGATCTGGGGCGCGGCGCCGGCGACGCGACGCGGGATCCGGCCTTGGCGCGGCCTGCCTTCGGTGGGGCAGCTCTTGGCGCCCAATCGGCGGCGATATCGTCTTCGTCGTCGTCCGGCAGGATACCAGCAGGGCGCTGCTCGTCGAGATCGAAGGGCGGATCGTCGTCGTTCGCCATGATCGGCGGCGGTGTCACGACGCGGCGCTCCGCGCGGTCGAGGGAAGGCTCGACACGGTCGGCCAGCGGCTTCGGCCGCACGGGTTCGTTCAGCGTGCCGAATTCGTCATTGTTGAAGTCATAGGGTTCGTCATACTGACGTTTGGTGCTTCGCGTACCGCTCATGCCGAAGGCGCGGCGCAGGCGGGCTTCAAGCGTAAACCGCATGTGGGCAAGCGAGCCCATGAGCAGTGTGAAGGGCCCCCCCGCGTCCTCATCGTCGAGTTCTTCGCCGACGGTGCGGGCCTTGCTCGGCACGACCTCCTCCGCCGGCTCGTCCTCTTGCTCCTCGCTGACGCCGATGAGGCCGGCGCTATAGATCAGGCACCAGGCAGCCGGCACAGCGAAAAGGCAGGCGAGAACGGTCGCGAAGGTGCCGGTCGGGAAGGCGCCGGTGAAAAGGGCGGGGAAGCGCAGGATCATGTCGCCGAAAACGCCGCCGAGACCGTTCGGAAGCGGCCAGGTGATCGGTGCCGGAACACAGCTCAGCGCCGCGCCAGCGAGTGCGGAGCCGACGAACCAGAGGCCGAGACGTTTGAAGACCTTGTCGAACGGCTTGCCGCCGATGAGGACAAGCGCCCAGGCGACCGCGGGAAGCAGCGCAACGACGCTCGCCAGCCCGAAGAACTGCATGAAGATGTCGGCGAAGGCGGCGCCCGCGTAGCCGAGCACGTTGGTCGGTTCCTCCGAGGTTGCGTAGGAGAAGCTCGGATCGGACACGTTCCATGTCGACAGCGCGGCGACGGCGAGCGCCAGCGCGCCGAACAGGACAAATCCTGCCAGCGAGGCGATCTGGCGCCAAACGAAGGTGGTCAGCACGAACCGGTTGGAACGGCTGTCAAGCGTTGCGGGATTGCTTCTGCTCATGTTGCCTGTTGCCCGTGTCGATCCTTCGGAGCGTCGCGCGTTCATGGGTCGACCATGGAGGACGTTCCAGTACTTTGATTCCGCAGCATCTCGCCCGCGTTCGAAGAATGTGCGTGCGAGCGGGACGCTTCGGGCACATTGCGTGCCATGGAATCAACCTACGCGGACTAGGGTTAATGCGACATTAACCATGCGCGGATGCCGGTAAAATACCGATTGGCGCGGCCGCCAGACAAAAGGGGCATCGGACAAAAAAAGGCCCGGATCTTGTGGATCCGGGCCAGTGGCGGTCCGCAATAACCAGACGGACCGCGACGGGACTTTTGGCGGCGCCGCCTACGGCGCCGCAAACTGCTTAGCTCGCGTGGTAGGCGGCTTCGCCGTGCGAGGAAAGGTCGAGACCCTCGCGCTCGGCTTCGACCGAGACGCGCAGACCGACGAGCGCGTCGACTACCTTGAAGAGGATAGCCGAGCCGATGCCGGACCAGACGATGGTGACGAGGACGCCCTTGAGCTGCGCCCAGACCTGCGTTGCCGTACCGGCATAACCAGCGGCGAAGTCGGCGGTCGAATAGTCGACGATGCCTGCGCCGCCCAGCGCCGGGTTGACGAGGATACCGGTTCCGATCGCGCCGAGGATGCCGCCGACGCCATGGATGCCGAACACGTCGAGGCTGTCGTCATAGTCGAACTTGTTCTTCACCACGTCGACGAAGAAGTAGCAGACCGGCGAGACGGCGAGGCCGAGAACGATCGCGCCCATCGGGCCGGCGAAACCGGCAGCCGGCGTGACGGCGACGAGGCCGGCAACGGCGCCCGATGCAGCGCCGAGCATCGAGGCCTTGCCGCGGACGAGCGTTTCAACCACGGCCCAGGAGATGATTGCGGCGGCCGTTGCGAGGAAGGTGTTGATCATGGCGAGCGCCGCATAGGCGTTGGCTTCCAGGTTGGAGCCGGCATTGAAGCCGAACCAGCCGACCCACAGCAGCGAGGCGCCGACCATGGTGAGTGTCATCGAATGCGGTGCCATGATCTCCTTTTTGTAGCCCGTGCGCTTGCCAAGCAGGATCGCGCCGACGAGGCCCGCGATGCCGGCATTGATGTGAACGACGGTGCCGCCGGCAAAGTCGATCGCGCCGAAGGAGAAGATCAGGCCGGTCGGGGCCGTATAGGCACTCGGACCACCCCAGAACCACACCATGTGGGCGATCGGGAAGTAGACGAAGGTGACCCAGAGGACGACGAACAGCACGACGGCCGAGAAGCGGATGCGCTCGGCGAAAGCACCGACGATCAGCGCCGGCGTGATGCAGGCGAAGGTCATCTGGAACACGACGAAGACGTATTCGGGAATGAACACGCCCTTCGAGAAGCTTTCCGCGAGCGTCGTCGTGTCGACGCCGGCAAGGAACATCTTGGAGAAGCCGCCGATGAAGGAGTTGAGCGAGCCGCCATCGGTGAAGGCCAGCGAATAGCCGTAAGTCACCCAGATGATCATGACGACGGCGGTGATCATCAGAACCTGCATCAGCACCGAGAGCATGTTCTTGGCGCGCACGAGACCGCCGTAGAAGAGCGCCAGGCCCGGAACGGTCATGAGCAGCACGAGAATGGTCGACAGCAGCATCCAGGTGGTGTCGCCCTTGTCCGGAACGGGCGTTGCCGCAACGGCCTCGGCGGCGGCAGGGGCCGCCTCCTGGGCGAAGGCGACTACCGGCGCAAGCAGGGCGGCGGCCGTTGCGCCCAGGCGTCCGAGAGAGGTGGAAAGTTTGAACGATGACATGTGAGAAATGCTCCCTGAACGGCGTGGTTTACAACGCTTCTGTGTCGGTTTCGCCGGTGCGGATGCGCACGGCATGGTCGATCGTGTAGACAAAGATCTTGCCGTCGCCGATCTGGCCGGTCTTGGCGGCAGAGGCGATTGCGTCGACGGCCTTGTCGACGATCTCCGACGGCACAGCGATCTCGACCTTGAGCTTCGGCAGGAAGCTCACGGCGTATTCGGTGCCGCGGTAAATTTCGGTGTGCCCCTTCTGGCGGCCGTAGCCTTTCACTTCGGTCACGGTCAGCCCCTGGATGCCAACTTGAGTGAGGGCTTCACGAACCTCATCGAGCTTGAACGGCTTGATAATGGCCATCACAATTTTCATCTGGTTTCCCATCCTTTTCCGCCTCCGCCGGAGGCCGTTCTCCTTGCTGCTTAAGCGCGTGAAACGCCCGGCAACTGAAGAGACACATTCAAGGCGCGTGCCAGATTCGATGGAAGGGATTAAGTCTTTGAAAAAATGCGCAAAAATCACATTCCGTGGAGATTGCTCCACGGAATGCTAAAAAATCACCAGATCTTCAGCGTAAAAAATGGGCAGAAAATAAAAAATGCCCAATTATTATTCAGTTGCCTTTTTGCGGATCAATCCTTCCTGCGCCACGGAGGCAATCAGCACCCCTGAGCGGTCGAACAGGCTGCCGCGCGTCATGCCGCGTGCGCCATGCGCACTCGGGCTGTCCTGGGTGTAAAGCAGCCAATCATCCATCTTCGAGGGGCGGTGGAACCACATGGCATGGTCGAGACTGGCGACCTGCAGGTTGCGGTCGAAGACGGAGGTGCCGTGGGCATAGAGGGAGGTGTCGAGCAGAGTCATGTCCGAGAGATAAGCGAGCACGGCTGCCTGCAGATGGCGCTCGTCCGGCACGGTGCCGACGGCCTTCACCCACACGTCCTGCGTCGGCTGCAGCTTGTCGCGCGAGAAATAGTGCTCAAGCGATACCGGGCGGATCTCGATCGGCCGTGGCCGTTCCCAATAACGGCGGATTGCCTCGGGTGCATGGATGAGAAACTTTTCCTTGAGCTCCTGCTCGCCCGGCAATGTTTCAGGCATCGCCACCTTCGGCATCTCGAACTGATGGTCGAAACCGTCCTCGTCGTATTGGAAGGAAGCCGACATCGAGAAGATCGCCTTGCCGTGCTGGATCGCCACGACCCGCCGGGTGGCAAAGCTCGAACCGTCGCGGATACGATCGACGTCGTAGATGATCGGCACCGATGGATCGCCCGGCCGCATGAAATAGGCGTGCAGCGAGTGCACAAAGCGGCCCTCGTCGACGGTGCGTTGCGCCGCCACCAGCGCTTGGCCGATCACCTGTCCGCCGAAGACCCGTTGCCAGCCGACCTGGGGGCTCAAGCCGCGAAACAGGTTCTCCTCCAGTTTCTCGAGGTCGAGTATCGCAAGGAGCGCATCCATGGGCGTGGCGGTTTCGGCAAGGCGCGACATTTCGGCGGTCTCCGGTGTAGGAACGGCGATGGCGTTGATCTATATAGCCATAGGACAAATGCTCAAGTGCGATGGGCTCAAGTGCGACGGGAGAAGCGGATGATCGATGTGTTGATTGCCGGAGGCGGCTATGTCGGTCTGTCGCTTGCCGTGTCGCTGAAGAAAGCGGCCCCCCATCTCGACATCACCGTCGTCGACGGCGCGCCGGAAGGCGCCTGGAAGAAGGACGAGCGGGCGTCCGCCGTCGCCTCGGCTGCCGAGCGGATGCTTGGGGTTCTCGGCGTCTGGGATGCGATTGCGCCCGAAGCCGAACCGATCCTCAGGATGGTGATTACCGATTCGAAGGCGGTCGATCCCGTGCGCCCGGTCTTTCTTACCTTCGAGGGCGACGGCGGCGACGGGCGCCCCTTCGCCCATATGGTGCCGAACACGGCGATGGTCGGCGCGCTGCGCGCCGCCTGCAAGGATCTTGGCGTTGTCATCCGCCAATCGACGATGGTCGAGAGCTTCAAGAGCGGCGAGCACGCGGTGGCGATTACGCTTGGCGGTGGTGAATCGATCGAGGCGCGCCTTCTGGTCGCCTGCGACGGCGTTCGCTCCAAGCTGCGCGAGGCGGCAGGCATCAAGGTGGTTGAGTTCGATTACGGCCAGTCGGGCATCGTGACCACTGTCGAGCACGAACGCCCGCACGAGGGCACGGCCGAGGAGCACTTCCTGCCGGCCGGTCCCTTTGCCACGCTGCCGCTGAAAAACAACCGTTCCTCACTCGTCTGGACCGAGAGCACCTTCGATGCCGAACGCCTCGTCAAGGCCGACGATTTCCTCTTCGAGGAGGAGCTCGAGCGCCGCTTCGGCCACAAGCTCGGCCACCTCAAGGTCGTCGGCGGCCGCAGGGCGTTTCCGCTTGGCCTGACGCTTGCCCGCGACTTCGTCGCGCCACGCTTCGCGCTTGCGGGGGATGCCGCTCACGGCATTCATCCGATCTCGGGCCAGGGGCTCAATCTCGGCTTCAAGGACGTGGCGGCGCTCGCCGAAACGATCGTCGAGGCAGATCGCCTGGGCCTCGACATCGGGTCGCTCGCGGTCCTCGAGCGCTACCAGACCTGGCGGCGTTTCGATACCTTCCGGATGGGGGTGACGACGGATGTGCTGAACCGGCTGTTTTCCAACGACATCACGCCGATCAGGATCGCCCGCGACGTTGGCCTCGGCATCGTCGATCGCATTCCGTCGCTCAAGAACTTCTTCATCCGCCAGGCAGCCGGGGTGGCCGGCGAGGGGGACCCGCGCCTTCTGGCAGGCCAGCCGATCTGAGGGGTGTGAGAGCTTTTCGCCTGTTGCGCCCCTCATCCGCCTGCCGGCACCTTCTCCCCGCAGGCGGGGCGAAGGAGACTCGCGGCATCTGCCTGCGACGATGACGGGAGGAAGGGAAGCGGCAAGCTCCCGTCCCCTCGCCCCGCTTGCGGGAAGAGGGTTAAGGTGAGGGGCAAGTTACTCAGTCGCCAAAGATTGCTTACTGCTCCGACAGCTTCATGTCGGGGTGATAGTCCTTGCCTGCCACCTCTTTCACCACCGCCTGGCCGCACTGCATGTGCTGGGTATCGGCATTGAAGGCATAGGTCGGCGGGCCGTGCAGGGTCCAACCCTGGTTCAATGCCGCCGTCACCTTGTGGCAGAAGGTGGCGTCGTCGGGGCCGGTGAGGAAGCGGTAGAGTTTCAAGATTTTACCTTTCGTTTTTCGATCATGTCCGCCTTGGCGGCCAGTTTCAGGGCCTGGTCGAGATGCAGCCGTTCGACCATGCGGCCGTGGAGATTGATCACGCCCTTGTCCGCGTTTTCCGGCAAATCGAATGCCGCGATGATTGCGCGCGCTTCATCGACCGCCGCCTGATCGACACCGAAGTGCTCGTTTGCCGGACCGATTTGCGCCGGGTGAATGAGCATCTTGCCGTCGTAACCCATGTCGCGCCCTTGGCGGCATTCGGCCTCGAAACCGTCCGCGTCGCGGAAATCGTTGAAGACCGCATCGATGACATTAAGCCCGCTGCCGCGCGCGGCGAGCAGGATCTGCATCAGCCAGGGCACCAGGTAGGCGCGGCCGGGATGCGCGGGAACGCCCGTCTCCTTCCCGAGATCGTTCAGCCCGACGACGACGCAATCGAGCCTGCCACCGAAGGTGCGGCCGGTCTCGGCGATTGCCGCAACATTGAGCAGGCCGCGCGGCGTCTCGATCATCGCCCAGAGCCTGAGGCTTTCAGGCGCATCGTTTTCGCCAAGCCAGTCGACGGCCGTCTGGATATCGGCGGGGCTCTCGACCTTCGGCAGAAGGATGGCGTCGGGACCGGCGGCAACCGCGGCGGTGAGATCCATCTGGCCGAAGCCGGATCCCAGCGCATTGACGCGAATGACCACTTCACAGTCGGGCCTGTGCTCCGAAAGATGCCGGACAAGCGCTTCGCGCGCGTCGCCCTTGTGTTCGGGAACAACGGCATCCTCCAGATCGAAGATCACGGTGTCGGCGGCAAGCTGCCGGACCTTCGCCAAGGCGCGGGCATTGTCGGCCGGAACGCAGAGCACGGAGCGGCGCAGGCGAGTGGGATGATGGTCGATCGCAGTTGTCATGGAACCGTTGTGCCCGCCTTTCGATTGTTACGCAAGACGACCGATCGATGGACCATCCTCTTGCAAGAGACGCATTGAACTCCCACATCGCTTTTTTGAAAGGTTGACGATCATGCAAAGCATCCGCTCTGTTCTCCTGACGGCCGCCGCCATAGCCATCACCGTGGCAGCTCTCGTCTTTACCGCATCGATTGCCGTGGCTCTGGCCGGCATCGCCGCCGTCGTTGCGATCGGCAGCGCCATCGCCGCTAAGCTCAATGGCAAGCCCGCACCTGTGCGCGCCCGGGCGAACCCGACCGGAGAAAGGCGCGAAATGCGGATCTGGAACGACGGGCGCGGCACGATCATCGATCTGTGACAGGCTGCTATTCAAAGCGCTACAGCGACCTTTGCGCGTCCGATAGGACGCGCGGTGCTTTCGAAGCGCAGATTTTCCTTCATTTCGGCGCGAAACTGATCTAAACGCTCTCCCAACGTTTCCGCTGAAATCGAAGGCCAAAGTCATGGAAAAGTTCGTCAAGCTCACCGGTGTCGCTGCACCGTTGCCCGTCGTCAACATCGACACGGACATGATCATTCCGAAGGACTACCTGAAGACGATCAAGCGCACCGGCCTTGGCAAGGGACTTTTCGCCGAAGCCCGTTATAACGAGGACGGCACGCCGAATCCGGATTTCGTGCTCAACAAGCCGGCCTATCAGAACGCCAAGATTCTCGTTGCCGGCGACAATTTCGGCTGCGGCTCCTCGCGAGAGCATGCGCCCTGGGCGCTCCTCGATTTCGGCATCCGCTGCGTTATTTCGACCTCGTTCGCCGACATCTTCTACAACAACTGTTTCAAGAACGGCATTCTGCCGATCGTCGTCAGCCAGGCCAACCTCGACAAGCTGATGGACGACGCCAACCGCGGTTCGAACGCCGTGCTTTCGATCGATCTGGAAGCACAGGAAATCACCGGTCCGGACGGCGGCTCGGTCAAGTTCGAGGTCGATGCCTTCAAGCGCCATTGCCTTCTGAACGGTCTCGACGATATCGGCCTAACGCTGGAGAAGGCGAGCGCCATCGACAGCTTCGAGCAGAAAAACGCCGTATCGCGCCCCTGGGCCTGAGCGCCAGCGCCCATGATGCGCAAGCTCATCTCTTCCGGTTCCCCTTTCGAGAAGACGGCAGGCTATTCGCGTGCCGTCGTTAAAGGGGACTGGTGCTTCGTCTCCGGCACGACCGGTTATGACTATGCCACGATGACCATGCCAGAGACTGTGGAGGACCAGGCGCGCAATTGCCTGAGGACGATCGAGGGTGCCTTGAAGGAGGCCGGCTTCTCGCTTTCGGACGTCGTGCGCAACCATTACTACGTCACCGACGCCAGCTTTGCCGACCGGGTCTTTCCGATCTTCGGCGCGATGTTCGGCGACATCCGCCCGGCGGCGACAATGATCGTCTGCGATCTTATCCGCCCGGAAATGCTGATCGAGATCGAGGTTACGGCATTTCGCGGGTGACGCCTGTCCTCTCCAACTCAGCCTGCTGCATGTTTCCTTAAATCGTTGCCGATTTAAGGACGAAAACATGAAGCAAACCAAAGTGAGACCTTTGCGCGTCTGATAAGACGTGCGGCGCTGCAGAGATCGAAGAGAAGCCCATGCAGTTCGAAGGCACGGCCGACTATATCGCCGACAAGGACCTGATGATCGCCGTCAACGCGGCAATCCGGCTGGAGCGCCCGCTTCTCGTCAAGGGCGAGCCTGGCACCGGCAAGACCGAGCTTGCACGCCAGATCGCTGCCGCCCTCGGTCTGGAGCTCATCGAGTGGAACGTCAAGTCGACGACCAAGGCACAGCAGGGTCTTTACGAATATGACGCCGTCTCGCGGCTGCGCGACAGCCAGCTTGGCGATCAGCGCGTCAATGACGTGAAGAACTACATTCGCAAGGGCAAGCTCTGGCAGGCCTTCGAGGCGCCGCAGAAAACCGTGCTCCTGATCGACGAGATCGACAAGGCGGACATCGAGTTCCCGAACGACCTTCTGCAGGAACTCGACCGGATGGAGTTCCACGTCTACGAGACCGGCGAAACGATCCAAGCGCGGCACCGGCCGATCGTCATCATCACCTCCAACAACGAGAAGGAACTGCCGGACGCCTTTCTGCGCCGTTGCTTCTTCCATTATATCCGTTTCCCCGATGCCGAGACGCTCGCCCGCATCGTCGAAGTGCACTATCCGGGCATCCGCAGGACGCTGCTTTCGGCGGCGCTCACCGCCTTCTACGGCATCCGCGAGGTGCCGGGGCTGAAGAAAAAACCCTCGACCTCCGAGGCGCTCGACTGGATCAGGCTGCTGGTCGCCGACGAGATCGATCCGGCGGATCTCCGCGCCGACCCGAAATCGATGCTGCCGAAGCTGCACGGAGCGCTGTTGAAGAACGAGCAGGATGTGCATCTCTTCGAGCGCCTCGCCTTCATGGCGCGCCGCGACGGCCGAGACTCCGCGAAAAACGTTTTTCATTGACCGCGTGCCACGCAGCGCGCTATCAAACGATCCGTGGTGATTTGGCCGGCCGGCTTGCAGCCACGTTAAAGAAATCGCTAAAGGGCCGAGGAAAAATGGATTTCCAAGGACCGGTCGCGATCATCTCGCCGCCGGTTTTTTTGTATTGATCGAGTGGACCCCATGCCCATCAAGATTCCCGATACGCTGCCCGCCTTCGAAACCCTCGTCAATGAGGGCGTGCGGGTGATGACCGAGACCGTGGCGATCCGTCAGGACATCCGCCCGCTTCAGATCGGGCTACTGAACCTCATGCCGAACAAGATCAAGACCGAGCTCCAGATGGCGCGGCTGATCGGCGCAACGCCGCTGCAGGTCGAACTGACGCTGGTCCGCGTCAACGGCCACCGGCCGAAGAACACGTCCGAGGATCACCTGCTTGCCTTCTACGAGACCTGGGAGGAGGTGAAGGGCCGCAAGTTCGACGGCTTCATCATCACCGGCGCGCCGGTCGAGACGCTCGAATACGAGGACGTTACCTACTGGAAGGAACTGCAGCGCATCTTCGACTGGACGGCGACGAATGTGCATTCGACGATGAACGTCTGCTGGGGCGCGATGGCGGCGATCTACCATTTCCACGGCGTGCCGAAATATTCGCTCAAGGAAAAGGCCTTCGGCGTCTACCGTCACCAGAATCTAAAGCCGTCCTCTGTCTATCTGAACGGCTTTTCCGACGATTTTGCCGTTCCGGTTTCACGCTGGACGGAGGTGCGCCGCGCCGACATCGACCGGGTGCCGGGGCTCGAGATCCTGATGGAATCGAAGGAAATGGGCGTCTGCCTAGTGCACGAGAAGAAGGGCAACCGGCTCTACATGTTCAACCACGTGGAATATGATTCGACGTCGTTATCCGACGAGTATTTCCGCGACGTCGATGCCGGCGTGCCGATCAAGCTGCCGCACGACTATTTCCCGCACAATGACGCCGACCTGCCGCCGCAAAACCGCTGGCGCAGCCATGCGCATCTGTTCTTCGGCAACTGGATCAACGAAATATACCAGACGACACCCTATGAACTCGAAAAGATTGGCACGGGAGACCATTGAGCCTCGATGTTCATCCCCTTCTTCCTCGAATTGAAGGCTGCGAAGATCCCGGTGACGCTCCGGGAATTTCTGTCGCTGATCGAGGGAATGGAGACAGGGATCGCCACGTTCGACGTCGAGGCCTTCTATTTCCTCGCCCGTGCGGCGCTGGTGAAGGACGAGCGACACATCGACCGGTTCGACAGGGTGTTCCGGCATTGTTTTGCCGGGCTGGAAGCGGTTTCCCCATCGGAGGCTTTTGGTGAAGCAACCATTCCCGAGGAGTGGCTGAAAAAACTCGCCGAGAAATACCTAACCGAAGAGGAGAAGAAGCTCGTCGAGGCGCTTGGTGGCTTCGACAAGCTGATGGAAACGCTGCGTGAGCGGCTTGCCGAGCAGACGGGCCGCCACCAGGGCGGCTCGAAATGGATCGGCACGGCCGGCACCTCGCCCTTCGGCGCCTATGGCTACAATCCGGAAGGGGTGAGGATCGGCCAAGAGGGCTCGCGTCACCGGCGCGCGGTCAAGGTTTGGGACCGGCGCGAATTCAGAGACTATGACGACACGGTCGAGCTCGGGACACGCAACATCAAGGTGGCGCTGAAGCGGCTCAGGCGCTGGGTGCGTGAGGGTGCCGCCGAGGAGCTCGACCTATCCGGCACGATCCGCTCCACCGCCGAGCATGGCTATCTCGACGTCGTGACGCGGCCGGAGCGGCGCAACGCGGTCAAACTCTTGATGTTTTTCGACGTCGGCGGATCGATGGACGACCATATCCGTGTCGTGGAAGAACTCTTCTCGGCTGTGCGCAGCGAATTCCGGCACATGGATTATTTCTACTTCCACAATTGCGTCTATGAGGGCCTGTGGAAGGACAATTGCCGCCGGCGCGTCGATCTGACCTGCACGGCCGAACTCTTGCGCACCTTCGGCGGCGACTATCGCGCCATCTTCGTCGGCGATGCCTCGATGAGCCCTTATGAGATCAGCCATCCGGGCGGGTCGGTCGAACACTGGAACGACGAGGCCGGCGCACTCTGGCTCACGCGCATTACGGCGCATTTCCCGCGCTCGATCTGGCTCAATCCGGTTCCCGAGGAGAATTGGCGCCATACCCAGTCGATCGGCATGATTCGCGCACTCTTTGGCGGCCGGATGTTCCCGCTGACGCTCGCCGGCCTGCAAGCTGCGACGAAGGAATTGTCGCGTTGAATTCGCCCCAATGCATGTCGCCCAAACGTGAGTGGTTGCCCCTCACTCTTTCAGAGGCGGTGGTCGCCCCCTCCCCTAACCTTCTCCCGCAGGCGGGGAGAAGGTGCCGGCAGGCGGATGAAGGGCCCTCGGGCCCGCTGCAGACCACGGAGGAAAAGTATGACTTTCCGGTTGCCGCGCCACCGGAAATGCCGCAGGTTGTCGCCGATTCTGAAGCTTGACGTGGCACCGGCACTCCGATGGTGCCACGAGAGGGGAGACAAGATGAGCGCGGACATGGAAATCTTCGGTCGCCTGCCTTCCGGTGAACCGGTTCACCGCGTGACGCTCAGGGGCGGCGGGCTCACGGCGAAGGTGATCACCTGGGGGGCGGTCATCCAGGATCTGCGGCTCGAAGGGCATCAGCCGCCTTTGGTTCTGGGTTTCGAGGATTTCGACAGCTATCCTGCGCATTCGTCCTATTTCGGCGCCACCCCCGGCCGCAACGCCAACCGCATCGGCGGCGGACGCTTCACGCTCGACGGCAATGCTTATCAACTCGACCTCAACGAAAAGGGCGTGACCCATCTTCACGGCGGCAGCGACAATATCGCCAAGCGGAACTGGACGATCGTCGACCTGGCAGAGGATCGCGTGACGCTCAGGATCACCGATCCCGACGGACGGGCCGGCTATCCCGGCAATTGCACGGTCACCTGCACCTACACGCTGAAACTCGGCGGCGTGCTGAACGTCACTTACGAATCGGAAACCGACGCGCCGACGCTCGCCAATGTCTGCCAGCACAGCTACTTCAATCTCGATGGCAGCGATGACGTGTTCGGCCATGACATCATGATCGCCGCCGACCATTATCTGCCGACGGACGAGCGGCAGATCCCGACCGGTGAAATCCGTGCCGTTGCCGGCACCGCCTTCGATCTCAGGGAAATGACCTCGCTGCGGCGGCAGACGGAAGGCGAAAAGATCTTCTACGACCACAATTTCTGTCTCTCGCCGGAGCGGATGGACAAACACTCGGTGGCACTGGCGCGCAGCATCAATTCCGGGATTTCGCTGGAAGTGCTGACGACCGAGCCTGGCATCCAGCTTTATACCGGCTTCAAGCTCGATGTGCCGGTGCCGGGCTTGGAGGGTCGCCGCTACGCCCCCTTCGCCGGCTTCTGCCTCGAAACGCAAATCTGGCCCGATGCAATCAACCATGAAGGTTTCCCGAAGGGGGTGCTCAGGCCTGGCGAAACGCTGCGCCAGGAGACGGACTACGTGTTTATGAAGAGCTGAGGCGAGTGGCCGAATCGGTAAGAACTGCACCATCGGCCGACTGCTACTGCATGATTCCTTAGATCGGAATCGATTTAAGGACAAAATCATGCAGCAATTCAAAGTACTACAGTGACCTTTGCGCGTCCGATTGGACACGCGGCGCTGTAAAAGCAGCGTGGCCCAGCGATAGAGACCAAGAACAACAATGAAATGAAGAGGTTGAGAAACTGGAGCGGGTGAGGCGATTCGAACGCCCGACCCCAACCTTGGCAAGGTTGTGCTCTACCCCTGAGCTACACCCGCTCATCATCCGCGGTCCGGGGGTAGTCGGTGGACCGTGGTGCCGCCCCGTCTTGCGGCGACGGGCGCTATATGGCCTAAGCCTTTTTCAAATGCAACAGGGAAATGACGCGAATGCGAAGAATTTTTTTGGGGCCGTCCAAAAAGCTTGGAAATGCCGGTGTTTTCCACTGATGCATATCGGCCAGGGGTGTGCAGCGGCATGAGGACGTGTGAGCGGTTTCCGCCGGCATGCCGCTCCAGCCTATGAGAATCGCCGCGCCTGAGATTGCAGAGCGCGCCTGTTCTCCGTAAAGCAGGCGGAAATCGCCACGAAAGGAAGGATTTGATGATGAGCGAGGCGCAGCCGAAGACCGCGGAGGACCTGTTCCGTTTTCTCGACAACCTTGGGATCGAACACACGACGAAGCGCCATGCGCCGGTGTTCACCGTTGCCGAATCGGTGGCGCTGCGCGACGAAATTCCCGGCGGACATACAAAGAACCTGTTCGTGAAGGATAAGAAGGACAACTATTTCCTGCTGACCGTCGAGGAGCATGCGACGGTGGACCTGAAGACCGTCCATCAGATCATCGGCGCGGCGAGCAAGGTTTCCTTCGGCAAGCCGGAAAAGCTGATGGAGTATCTGGGCGTCATCCCCGGCGCGGTGACCGCCTTCGGCGCGATCAACGACACGGGCGGCAACGTGAAGTTCATTCTCGACGAGGCGTTGATGGAATTTGACACGATCAACGGCCATCCGCTTTCGAACGACCAGACGACGTCGATCGCGTCGAAAGACATGCTACGTTTCATGGAAGCGACCGGGCATGAGCCGCTTGTCTTGAAAGTGACGACCTGACATACGATCTTTGGCGCGGATGCATGAAGTCGGACGGCAAGTCCGCGAGGAGAGAAGAATGAGCGGTAGCGACAATCCCTATGCAGGTTCTTTCGGCAACCAGATGACGGCTTCGGCTTCGTTCGGCGGCCAGCCGGCGCCGAAAGCGGCAGCCGCGGCCGATCTGATCAAGGAGACAACCACCGCTACCTTCTCCCGCGACGTGCTGGAGGCTTCGCGCCAGCAGCCGGTTCTCGTCGATTTCTGGGCTCCCTGGTGCGGACCTTGCAAGCAATTGACCCCGGTGATCGAAAAGGTCGTAACGGAGGCGGCCGGCCGGGTGAAGCTCGTCAAGATGAACATCGACGACCATCCCTCGATCGCCGGCCAACTCGGCATCCAGTCAATCCCCGCCGTCATCGCCTTTGTCGGCGGGCGCCCGGTCGACGGCTTCATGGGCGCCGTTCCCGAAAGCCAGATCAAGCAGTTCATCGACCGTATCGCAGGACCCGCCGTGAGCGATGGCAAGGCCGAGATCGAAGCCGCACTGACCGACGCCAAGGCATTGCTCGATGCCGGGGAGGCGGAAAACGCGGCCGGCCTCTATGGCGCCGTCCTGCAGGCGGAGCCGGACAATGCGACGGCCATTGCCGGCATGGTCGAATGCATGATTGCGCTCGGACAGCATGCCGAGGCGCGCCAGGCGCTTTCGGAATTGCCGGAAGAGCTTGCGAAGGACGCAGCCATCAGCGCTGTCTCGAAGAAACTCGACCAGATCGAAGAGGCGCGCAAACTCGGCGACCCGACGGCGCTCGAGCATCAGCTGGCGCTCAATCCGGATGATCATGCGGCGCGGCTGAAGCTTGCCAAGATCCGCAATGTCGAAGGCGACCGTAACGCGGCGGCCGACCACCTGCTTTTGATCATGAAGCGCGACCGCAGCTTCGAGGACGACGGCGCCCGGCGCGAGCTCCTGGGCTTCTTTGAAGTCTGGGGGCCGAAGGATCCGGCGACGGTCGCCGCACGGCGCAAGCTTTCGTCGATTCTTTTCTCTTAAAGCGCGTCGGAGCTACTGCATGTTTCCTTAAATCGTAGCCGATTTAAGGATAGAACATGCAGAAATTCAAAGTGCTACAGCGTCCTTTGCGCGTCTGATAGGACGCGCGGCGCTGTAGGCGACGCGCTTTAAGTCGTTGCGTGCATGCATGTCGTTGTCCCGAAACCGTTGCACACTTTCGGGCGACATGCATTAAGCGGCAAGACTGCAGCAGGATCCGCGTCTTTTTCCCTTGAGATTTTCGAGGGACGCACCATTTCTTGATCGGGGTGTCGTGCCTGGCGATGAGGCGCGACAAGCCGGTATCTGCAAGGTCTATCAGAATGCATGTCGGAAATGCGCGATACCTCGGTCCTCAGGACTTGCCGGAGATTCTTCCGGTATTTCCGCTGACGGGCGCGCTCCTGCTTCCTGGCGCGCAGCTTCCACTCAATATCTTCGAACCGCGCTACCTTGCGATGTTCGATGATGCGCTCGCCGGCAACCGGCTGATCGGCATCGTCCAACCCTCCTTCTCCGAGGGGCGCAACGACATCGATTCGGGGCCCGTGCCGGCGCTTTGCCAGGTGGGCTGCATCGGCCGCATCACCTCCTTTGCGGAGACTGGAGACGGACGCTACATCACCTCGCTCACCGGTGTGTGCCGCTACCGGCTCTTCGCCGAAGTGGCCGGATGCCGCGGCTATCGCCGCTTCCGCATCGGCCCCTTCGCGACCGATCTCGACAGCCCGGATGACGAGAGCCTGGTCGACCGCGAGGCGCTGCTCGCCGCATTCAGAGCCTATCTCGACGCCAACAAGCTGGAAGCGGACTGGGAGAGCGTGGAGCGGGCAAGCAACCGCACGCTCGTCAATTCTATGGCGATGATGTCGCCCTACGGCCCGGCGGAAAAGCAGGCGCTGTTGGAAGCGCCTGACCTGAAAACCCGCGCCGAAACGCTGATCGCGATCACCGAGATCGTGCTTGCCCGCAATTTCGGCGACCTCGACAACATCCTGCAGTAAGCGGCAAAGCCATGGACATCAATGCCAGCAAGGTCGATCCGAAACTCCTCGAGCTGCTCGTCTGCCCGCTGACGAAGGGACGGCTGAGCTATGACGCCGAAGCGCAGGAGCTGATTTCCGAAAAAGCCCGGCTCGCTTATCCGATCCGCGACGGCGTTCCGATCATGCTCGTGTCGGAAGCGCGCAAGATCGAAGATTAGCGTACTTAATCCAAACAGGCGGGAGCCATGATTGCCCCTCACCTCCCCGCAGGCGGGGAGGTGGTTTTGGGAGTGTGGCCGCGATTCTCCTTCGCCCCCGCGTGGGGAGAAGGTGGCCGGATGAGGGGCAATTTGTGATCAGAAAAGCTGGGCAGGCTACCCGCCCACGTGTTCGACGCTTGCCTCGATCCGCTCCATGTCGTCGTCGGAAAGGCCGAAATGGTGGCCGATCTCATGGATCAGCACATGGGTGATGATATCGCCCAGCGTTTCCTCGTTTTCCGCCCAATAGTCGAGGATCGGGCGGCGATAGAGCGTGATCCGGTTTGGGAACTGGCCGGTCTCCATGGTGAAGCGTTCGCCGATCCCGCGGCCTTCGAACAGGCCAAGCAGATCGAAAGGCGTTTCAAGCGCCATGTCTTCGAAGACGTCGTCGTTCGGAAAATCGGCGACTTCGATGATGAGGTCGGTCGTCAGCTTGCGGAATTCCTCCGGTAGATGGCTATAGGCTTCGAGCGCAAGCAGTTCGAATGTGCTGAGCGTCGGTGCGTGGCGTTCCCGCCAATCATCGGTTTGGTCAATGCGGGCCATGGGCACTCCTTGTTGCCCTCATATAACGATTTCTCCTTTGTTTTTCGAGTGTTGAATTCTGGTTGGGCAGAGCGAGGAATAAATTCTCAAACATCGGTGTTGACTCTTGCGGCAGGCTCTGGAATCCATAGAGAACATAACGTGAACATCTGGTGGAGCCGACCGTCATGGCCGAGAAAGCCGTGCAGCGGGAAACCGTTTCTTCCCTCCGCGAAACCATAGCGCAGATTGAAAATCGCCGGCTGCCCGGGGTCGTGCGTGCAGCCCAGGCGGCCGATCCTGCCGGTTTCCGGCGCCAAAGGGAGGAGGCATCCCGCAACAAGATCCTGTCCCTTGGCGTCCCGCCGCTTGATGACGTGCTCGAGGGTGGGCTGCCGCTCGCGGGCATGACGGAAATCCGCAATGCCGAAACGCGCGATGTGGGGGCAGCCGCCGGTTTCGTGACGGCACTTGCGGTGCTTTGTCAGCGGAGGAAGAAGGAGAAAGGTCATCTGGCGCCGGTCCTGTGGATCAGCCAGGGCCTTGCCTCTCGCGAGGCCGGATTTCCATATGCGCCGGGCCTCAAATCCTATGGGCTCGACATCGAGCGCTTCCTGTTCGTTTCGATACGCACGGTCAAGGATGCGCTCTGGGTTGCCGAAACGGCTCTTTCGGTACCGGTCTTTGCGGCCGTCGTTCTGGAAATCCGCGGCAATCCCGCCTGTCTCGCCTTGAGCGAGAGCAGGCGCCTGCATGTAAGGGCCCGGGCAGGCGGAGTGCCTCTTCTCCTCTTCCGGCAGGCGGGCGAGGAGGAGGCCAGCAGCGCCTTTTTCCGGCTTCAGATCAAGCCGGCATCTGCCGGCGAGCGACCTCTTCCCGATGGCTCGATGCTTTGCGGCAGTATCGGCCATCCAGCCTTTCGCGTCCTTGTCGAAAAAAGCAGGGCTTACGCCTCTGCCGATATCTTTCTGGAATGGAATGCCCATGACCGCCGCTTCTACCCCATCGAGCAGTCCGTCGCTTCTCAGGCAGACGGGCAATCAGCGAATTCTGTCGATCCATTTTCCGCATCTGTCGGCCGATCGAGTGGCGCGGATCAGATGGGGCGCCTCCTGGCTTACGCAAGGGCGTCCTGATCATCCGCCCGTCGTTTTTGCCGCCAAGATCGACAATGCCATGCGGCTCGTCGCGCTCGACACGCTTGCCGAACGGGTGGGCCTGAAGCGAGGCCAGGGGGCGGCGGATGCCCGCGCCATGTGCCCGTCGCTCGATGTGATCATCGACGATCCGGCGGCGGATCGGGCCTTCCTGGAGGGGCTTGCCGACTGGTGCGACCGCTATACGCCGCTCGTCGCACTCGACGGAAAGGATGGCCTGTTCCTCGACATTACCGGCTGCGCCCATCTTCACGGCGGCGAGAGAGCGCTGGTCGACGACGTGCTTTCGCGCCTCTTCCTGCTCGGCATCGAGGCGCGGGCGGTGATCTCATCCTCTGCGGGCCTCTCCTGGGCGGTTGCCCGCTACGGCAGTGCCGCCGTCATTGCGCCCGATGATGCCGAACGGGCTCTCGCACCCTTGCCGGTCGCCGCGCTGCGCCTGCCGGCGGAAACCGCCGCCCTGCTCGAGCGGGTCGGGCTGAAAGAGATCGGCGATCTTCTTCAAGCACCGCGCGCGCCTCTCACCCGCCGCTTCGGTTCCTTGCTTCTCCTGCGGCTCGATCAGGCAAGGGGCCACGTGGACGAGCCCCTCTCGCCCCGTCTCCCCGTTCCGAGCTTTTCCGCCGAACGCCGCCTTGCCGAGCCGCTTCAGGAAGAAGAGCACATTCTTGAACTGGCACGGCATCTTTCCAACGATGTCCGCCTCTCGCTGGAACGGCATGGCGAAGGCGGGCGTCTGTTCGAGCTTCTCCTCATTCGCGTCGATGGCCGGGTGTTCCGCATTCAGGCGCATGCGGCCGTTCCCTTGAACGATGCCGATCGGATCGCGGCCCTCTTTCGCGAGCGGTTGCAGGCGGTTCATGATGACCTCGATGCCGGATACGGTTTCGAGATCCTCCGGCTATCCGTCCTTAGAAGCGAAAGGCTCGATCCTGCCCAACAGGATTTTTCCGGCGTTCCCGATGAAAGCCAGCCGCTCGCCGTCTTCGCCGACAAGCTGTGTGCGCGCTTCGGGCCGGATTGCCTGACCTTTGCGACCCTTGCCGAAAGCCATCTGCCGGAACGCGCGGGCGGATTTGCTCCCTTGACGGATGTTGCGGCGGTCATCGGATCCTGTCCGGTCGATGAGAAAGCCTGTCCCGAAAACCGCCCGCTCCGGATTTTCACGCATCCTGAGCTTGTCGAAGCGACGGCCGAGGTGCCCGATGGCGCGCCGCGCAGCTTCAACTGGCGCAAGACCCAGTATCGCGTCGCCCGCGCCGAGGGGCCGGAGCGCATCGCCGCCGAATGGTGGATCGATGGGGAGGGGTATCCGACCCGCGACTACTTCCGGGTCGAGGACCAGGAAGGCCGCCGTTTCTGGCTGTTCCGCGAGGGTCTTTACGGACGGGAAATCTCCCCGGTCCGCTGGTTCATGCATGGAGTTTTCGCATGAGCGCGGATCCTACCTTCTACGAGCTTGGCGCGCGCACGAATTTCTCCTTTCTGGAAGGAGCAGCGCCCGCTGAGGAAATGATCGTCTTTGCCAAGAAGGTCGGGCTTGCCGGCCTCGGCATCGCCGATCGCAACAGCGTCGCGGGCGTCGTCCGGGCCCATGCCAAGGCAAAAGTGGAGGGCTATCCTTTCCGGCCGGGCGCCCGCCTGGTTTTTGCTGACGGCACGCCGGATATCCTCGCCTATCCAAGAAACAGGAAGGGGTGGGGGCATCTGTGTCGCCTGCTTAGCGCCGGAAACCTGCGCTCGAAGAAAGGGGAGTGCACGCTTTATCTCGCGGATCTTTTCGAGTGGCAGGAGGATCTTCTCCTTATCGTCATGCAAGGCGAGGGGCGACCGGATGCTGGCTTTCTTGGAGATATCCTGGAGAAGCTGCAGCAACAGGCGGGCAGCAGGCTCTATCTCGGAATGACGCCGCGTTACGACGGGTTCGACCGGCATGATTTCGCCGTTCTTGCCGCTCTCGCCCGGAAGGCCGGCGTGCGGCTTCTGGCCACCAATGACGCGCTCTACCACGATCCGCAATACAGGCCGCTCGCGGATGTCGTCACCGCCATTCGGGAACATGTGACGATCGCCAGCGCCGGCTTCCTTCTCCAGAAGAATGCCGAGAGGCACCTGAAGGGCCCGAAGGAAATGGCGCGGCTTTTCAGCGATTACCCCGAGGCGATCGTCAATGCGCGCAAGTTCTTCAAGCGGCTCGCCTTCAATCTCGACGAACTCAGCCACCAATATCCGGACGAAAATGCCGAAGGCGAGACGCCGGCGGAAACCCTGAAGCGGCTTGTCGCCGAAGGCGCGGCTGAACGTTATCCCGCCGGCGTGCCGGAAAAGGTGAAGCGGCAGATCGAATACGAACTGGAACTCATCAACGACAAGAAATACGAGCCCTATTTCCTGACCGTGCACAAGCTGGTGAAGTTTGCCCGCGGTGAGAAAATTCTTTGCCAGGGGCGGGGGTCGGCGGCCAATTCCTCGGTCTGCTTCTGCCTCGGCATCACCGACGTCGATCCGCAGAAGTTCACCCTGCTCTTCGATCGGTTCCTGTCCCGCGACCGCGACGAACCGCCCGATATCGATGTCGATTTCGAACACGAGCGGCGCGAGGAGGTCATCCAGCATATCTACAGGACCTACGGCAAGGAACATGCCGGGCTGACGGCCGCGGTGATCAGTTATCGCTCGCGTTCGGCCGGGCGCGAGGTCGCCAAGGCGTTCGGCCTTTCGGAGGATGTCCAGTCGGCGCTCGTGAGCTCGATCTGGGGCTGGAGCTCTTCGGCCTTCACCGAGGAGCAGGCGAAGGCTGCTGGTCTCGATGCATCGGATCCGCTGACGAGGCGCGTTCTTGGCTATGCCAGCCTGCTCTTGAACTTTCCGCGGCATCTGTCGCAGCATGTCGGCGGCTTCGTGATCACCCGCGACCGGCTCGACGAGGTCGTGCCGATCATGAACACGGCCATGCCCGACCGTTACATGATCGAATGGGACAAGGATGACCTCGACCATCTGAAGATCCTGAAGGTCGACGTGCTGGCGCTCGGCATGCTGACCTGCCTCGCCAAGGCCTTCAAGCTTCTGGAAGCGCATTACGGCGAGCCAAAAAAGCTGGCTGAAATCTATCAGGATCAGAAGACGGTCGTTTATGACATGATTTGTCGCGCCGATACGATCGGGGTCTTCCAGATCGAAAGCCGGGCGCAGATGAGCATGCTTCCGCGCCTCCAGCCGCGTGAAATGTATGATCTGGTGATCGAGGTCGCGATTGTCCGCCCCGGCCCCATCCAGGGCAACATGGTGCATCCCTATCTCAAGCGGCGCGAGGCGCAGCGGTTAAGGCAGGAACCGGTCGAATATCCGAGTCCGGAACTGAAAGCGGTCTTGGAAAGGACGCTCGGCGTGCCGCTGTTCCAGGAACAGGCGATGCAGATCGCGATCACCGCCGCCGGCTTTTCGCCCAGCGAAGCCGATCAGCTCCGCCGCGCCATGGCGACCTTCAAGCGGACCGGCACGATCCATACTTTCGAGCGGAAAATGATCGAGGGCATGGTCAAGAACGGTTACGACAGGGAGTTTGCCGAGCGCTGCTTCAACCAGATCAAGGGGTTCGGCGAATACGGCTTTCCCGAGAGCCATGCGGCCTCCTTCGCATCCCTTGTCTATGCCTCGTCCTGGTTCAAGACCTATTACCCGGACGTCTTCTGTGCTGCGATCTTGAACTCGCAGCCGATGGGCTTCTATGCGCCGGCGCAGCTCGTGCGGGATGCCCGCGAACATGGGGTCAAGATGCTGCCGGTCGACATCAATTTTTCGAGCTGGGACGCCGGGCTCGAAGGCGAAGGCATGTTCAACAAGGCAGAGATCGGTCCTCGCCATGCCGAAATGGCAGGCGTGATCCGGACTCAGAAGGCCGTCCGGCTGGGCTTCCGGCTGGTCAAGGGACTGAGGCAAGAGGATATGGATACGCTCGTTGCGCGTCGGGGCAGGGGATACCGCTCCATCCATGACCTCTGGATGCGTTCCGGGCTTACCCGGTCCGTTCTGGAGCGCCTTGCGGATGCCGATGCCTTCCGTTCCATCGGCCTCGATCGGCGCGCAGCCCTCTGGGCGGTGAAGGCGCTTGATGAGGCGTCGGCGGTCGAGCGTCTGCCGCTTTTCGATGGCGCGGGTTCCGAGGATCTGCAGGCCGAGCCGGCGGTCGCCCTTCCCGATATGCCCCCCGGAGAGCATGTCATCAACGATTACCGCTATCTGACGCTTTCGCTGAAGGCTCACCCTGTTTCCTTCATGCGGGAGGATTTCTCGCGAATGGGCATAGTTGCCAATCGCGATCTGGCGCAGACCGCCGCAGGAAGAAGGGTCACGGTCGCCGGCCTTGTGCTCGTTCGTCAGCGCCCGGGTTCGGCCAAGGGTGTCATCTTCATGACGATCGAGGACGAGACCGGCGTCGCCAACATCATCGTCTGGGAAAAAATGTTCAAGAAATACCGGGCAGAGGTTATGGGCTCACGGCTTGTGAAGGTCCGTGGCCGATTACAGAGCGAAAGCGGCGTCATCCATGTGGTTGCCGAGCATGTCGAGGACATAACGCCGATGCTTGGTCTCCTGCGTAAGGAAGCGCGGCGTCTTGCAGCCAGCGACCGCATGGACGAGGCCTTGCGGCCGACGGCCGCCGCCCGCGAAAGGAAAGCGCTCAAGCAGATGCGGCTGCCTTTGCCCGCCCGCGCAGGCGAGCACCGGGATACGGCAACGGAGGTGGCCGATGTCATGCCGAAAGGGCGCAACTTCCACTAATTGAGTCAGAGCGGGATGCGGGCGGAAAACCGCGCACGCTTTTCCTCATCCCGCTCCAAGCTTCGGTGAGATCGTATCGGTGTCTCGTTCGTCCCGACGAGGTTTGCGGCGCTTGGGTCGCGCCTGTGTAAAAATGTCGCAGGCCATTCCGCCAAAATTGCAAGTTCTGGAAGAAAAAACGTCTTCTTAGAATCGTCTAATGTTATGAAAATGCGATGGTTTTCGTCAAGTTTAGAACCGGTCTAACGTACCCCTCAACTTTACGGGGAGGAGTTTTTTGTTGACGGCAAATATCCTCTTTTGCTTTATGCGAGAAATCAGGGCGTTGCGTTTGATAGGCAATACGAGATGCTGGTTTGCAGCTGCAATTTCATCACGGAAGAAGAGATCGAAGACACGATCATCAGTCTACTCGACGAAGACTGTTGGCAGTTGATCGTGCCGGCGAAGGTCTATCACGCGATGGAAAAACGCGGCCGTTGCTGCGGCTGCTTTCCGAATGTCGTCGACATCATCATCCGCACTACCGAGCAATATCACGCTCGCCGCGACTCGACGGAAGCCGAGATATTTGATTTCATGATCCGCCTAAAACAATTCCACGAGGAAAACCGGAGGGCGGATCTTGAAAGGCGACAAAAAGGTCATCGAGCAGCTTAACGAAGCGCTCTATCTCGAACTCGGCGCCGTCAACCAGTACTGGCTGCACTACCGCCTCCTCGAAGACTGGGGTTACACGCTTCTGGCAAAGAGGGAGCGTGCAGAATCCATCGAGGAAATGCACCACGCCGACAAGCTTATCGCACGCATCATCTTCCTCGAAGGCCATCCCAACCTGCAGACGGTCGCACCGCTGCGCATCGGCCAGAACGTCAAGGAAGTGCTCAAGGCCGACCTCGCCGGCGAATACGATGCCCGCACGGCCTACAAGAAATCCCGTGACATCTGTCATGACGCCGGAGACTACGTCTCCATGAAGCTCTTCGAGGAACTGCTCTCCGACGAAGAGGGCCATATCGATTTCCTCGAGACGCAGATCGACCTTCTCGAGAAGATCGGCGAGCAGAAGTACGGTCAGCTCAACGCTGCCTCGGCCGACGAAGCCGAATAGGGGCAGCCTCGTGGATTGTTCGCGCCGCGCAACCAAAGGCGGCGCGCTCCTTCTCTCGCTGTTGCGCACGGCGTCCCCCACCCACCCTCATCCCTGTGCCCGACACAGGGATCCAGCAGCGCCGCGTCGGCGGCGCGGAAGAGTCTTTTCATCCCAAGGACTTGGGCTGGCTGAATTCCTGTGACGAGCACGGGAATGAGGATGAGAGGAGAAGCTTGCCGTGGCGCAACCGACAAGGCGCAGTACGCTGCTGTCGCGTCTGATAGGACGCGCGGTGCTGTAGGCGACGTGGGCCGCGAGCGGAGCGGCATCGTCCCTTCTCCCCGCTTGCGGGAGAAGGTGCCGGCAGGCGTATGAGGGGCAGATGCGGACAGAGAACGCGGTCAGCGTACCAGATGGGAGAAGGCCGCAACGACCTCTTCATAGACCTTGCGCTTGAACGGCACGATCAGATCCGGCAATTCGTGCATCGGCTTCCACTCCCACGCGTCGAATTCCGGATCGTGGCCGCCGGGCGGTGGATTGATGGCGATTTCGCTTTCATCGCCTTCGAAGCGGAAGGCGTACCAGCGCTGCGTCTGCCCGCGGTACTTGCCTTTGAGGCCGATCCCGATCAATTGCGGCGGCAGATCGTAGTTGATCCAGTTCGGCGCCTCGGCAAGCAGTGAAACCGAGCGAATGCCGGTCTCCTCGTAGAGTTCGCGGTAAGCTGCCTCGAGCGGATCCTCGCCCTTGTCGATCCCTCCCTGCGGCATCTGCCACAGTTCCGGCGAGCCGTCATATTCCGAATTGCCAACGGCGAGCCGATGCCCGGCCCAGACAAGGCCTTCGCGGTTCAGGACCATGACGCCGACGCAGGGCCTGTAGGGCAGGTCTTTCGCCTTCACGACCTTGCTCTTGTCCTTGCTCATACCGACTTCCTTCTCTCGCCCCCTACAGCGTCCTTTGCGCGTCCTATCAGATGCGCAAAGGACGCTGTAGCACCTTGAATTGCTGCATCGCAAACCGCATGACCCGATGCAATGCCATGGCGATACGGCGCGCTTTCTCTTTCGCCCGCTTATCTCATTTTTGTTGCGGATCGTTGACGAGCGCCGAAACGCCGACGAATTCGATGCCGCGCCCGCCGGCCTCCTGCATCCATTCCGAGATTGCCGCCACGCTTTCGTCGAAGGCGGAGGCGACGCCGATTGCCGTGCCGTTTCGCCTCGCGATGCGCTCAAGCTCGTCGAGCTTGCGCAGGATCGCGCTGCGGCTGAGCGCACTGTCGACAATGACATCGGCAAAACCATGCGGCACGTCGAAGGCGCCGGCGAGAGTGCCAGAGAGCGATTGTGCCGAGGTGCCGTCGTCGAGAAAGAGCAGTCCGCGCTTGCCGAGGTCGCGCATCACCGGCTCGAGCGCATCGGCGTCGGAGAGGAAGCGTCCGCCGAGGTAATTCATGATGCCGGTATAGTTGGTGATCTGGCCCATGCTCCGGTGCAGTTCGGCGAGGTTCTTCGTGGCGCTCGATGAAACGCGGAGCGCGTGCGGGCCCGGATCATTGTCCGGGTAGTCGAACGGCTCCATCGGAATCTGCAGCAGGATCTCATGGCCGTCGCGTCGCGCGTCCTGCATCCAGCGCTGCAGGCTGTTGCCGGCGGCGGCAAAGGCAAGCGTCACCTCCGGCGGAAGCTCGCGGATCGCCCGCTGCGTTCCGGTCTGGCTGAGGCCTAGACCGCCGATAACGAGCGCAATGCGGTTGCCGCGCGCGCCGGACCATGGGCGCGCGTACTGGTCCATCGGCCTAAGCCCATCCGGACCGATGATTGGCAGCCGGCCCTGCGGGCTGTCCTCCAAAAGGTCCTCGTTCGGCAGCGCCGCCATGCGCGGATCCTGGCCGCGAACCGATCCGACATTGATGAATGCCGGGCCGTCGCTTTGGCGCGACCGCGGCGTGTATTTCGTCACCGTTGTCCCGTCGTTGGTCAGCATCTCTTCGACATGGGCGCCGGAAAGTGCGCCATCCGGGCGAAGAGCACTTCTCCGCCTTCCTGCGGCATCACTCGTTGCGGCCGTTGCGGAAGTCCCTCCGACGGGTGTTGCGCCTCTTGAGGCAAGTTCCGGCGCTTCGGTCGCATGGGTAAGCCCGTCGGGAGACAAAGCGCTCCAGGCGGAAAGGCCGACGACGGTGGCTGCACAGAGGCTCACGAGCACATAGCCGAGGAAGCTGCGGAAGTTACGGCGACGTACAGGCCTTACCTTCCGGTTCTGGCCAAGTGGGGCATTGAGATCGGTTCCCAAACGGAGCCTCGGTCGACCTGAAGGAAGTTGCCGGTGAAGAATGCCGCTCACGAAGAATCATCGGATTCCCGCTGGCTGTTGCCGTTGCATAATATAAAGGCGCCGGGTTGAACAGCCCGGCGCCCATGATCATGTATGTCTTCGGCTTACTTCTTGAGCTCGGCCTGATCGGGATTGGCCGGGAAGGCCGGATCCGTCTTCTTGCCGCGCAACAGGTCGAGCGCATAGTTGAGCTGAATGTCGTCCTTGGCTTCCGGCGGCACATAGGCGACCGAACCGGAGCCTTCGTCTGTCTCATTCTGCCCCGGGATATGGCCACGCAGGTCGGATTCGCCCTGCGCTTCCACCTTGCCCAGAAGCTCCGGCGGGAGCGGCTGCTCGACCTTGATGTCTGGTGTGATACCCGTGCCCTGGATCGACTTGCCCGACGGCGTATAGTAGAGCGCGGTCGTCAGGCGCAGTGCGCCGGCGTCGCCGAGCGGAATGATCGTCTGAACCGAGCCCTTGCCGAAGGAACGCGTGCCGAGCACTGTCGCGCGCTTCATATCCTGGAGCGCACCCGCAACGATCTCCGATGCCGAAGCCGAGCCGCCGTTGACGAGCACGATGACGGGTTTGTTGTCGGCGAGATCGCCCGGCGTCGCGTTGAAGCGGCGCGTCTCGTCCGGGTTGCGGCCGCGGGTCGAAACGACCTCGCCGCGTTCCATGAAGGCGTCCGAAACATTGATCGCCTGGTCGAGAAGACCGCCCGGATTGAGGCGCAGGTCAAGCACATAGCCCTTCAGCTTGTCCGCCGGGACTTCCGCCTTGACCTTCTCGATGCCCTTCTTCAGGTCGTCGAAGGTCTTCTCGGTGAAGGAGATCACCCGAAGGTAGCCGACATCGCCTTCGACGCGGACCTTGACCGCACGCACGGCGATCACGTCGCGCACGATCGTCAGCTCGATCGGCTTTTCGGCGCCCTTGCGCAGAATGGTAAGCTTGATCGGTGTGCCGACGGCGCCGCGCATCTTGTCGACCGCTTCCTCGAGCTTCAGGCCGCGAACGTCCTGGCCATCGATCTTCGAGATGAAGTCGCCGGCAAGCACGCCGGCGCGCGCAGCAGGCGTGTCGTCGATCGGGCTCGTCACCTTGACGAGATCGTCTTCCATCGTCACTTCGATGCCGAGACCGCCGAATTCGCCGCGCGTCTGGGTGCGCATATCCTCGGCGTCCGTCGAGTTCATGTAGCTCGAATGCGGGTCGAGCGAGGAGAGCATGCCGTTGATGGCATTCTCGATCAGTTTGTCATCCTGCGGGGGCGTCACATACTGCGCCCGCACGCGCTCGAAAACGTCGCCGAAGATCGCCAGTTCGCGGTACGTCGACGAATTGGCTGCCACGGCCGGAATGGTCGCCGAATAGACGACGCCCATCGCCGTCGCACCCATCAGCGCCCCGACCAGAACAAGTGAAGCTCTACGTATCATTTCGCGCCTTTCCAACCTCTGCTGCGGACCACCACGGCCGGGAATCGACCGGTTTTCCGTCTTTTCGGAATTCAATGTAAAGCGTTGGCCTGTCAGTTTCCAGCGCCAAGGCCGCCGCACTCGCCACTCTTTTTGCACCCATCGTCGCCAAGGGCTCCCCAGCCACGACGAACTGTCCCGGCCGGACACTCACATTTTCCATTCCCGACAGAACGATATGATACCCATCGCCGGGATTGAGAATGATCATCTGCCCATAGCTGCGGAAACTTCCGGCGTAGACGATCCACCCGTCTGCCGGCGTGGTCACCAATGCGCCTGCATTGGTTTCCAGCATAATGCCTTGCAGCGAATGCCCGGTGCCGTCGGCATCGCCAAACTGCCGCAGGAGCGACCCCGCCACGGGATAGGCAAGCCGCTCCCGCAACTCCGAAAATACGTATGCGGGCGCAATGCGGTTTTTGTCGGGCACCGCGTTGCGGGCAATCTCCCGGGCCTCTTCGCGCTCGGCCTCGCTCATCCGCAGGCGCTCCTCCTCTTGCGCGCGCGCGGCCGCGGCGGCGTCCCGTACCGAGGAGATCTCGGTCTCGAGCGACGAAATCAATCCTTCGAGATTGGTCGCCTGCGAGGCCAGTTCCTGGGCCTTGCGCTGCTCGACCGCGAGTTCGTTCGCATTCTGCTGCCGCAACCTTTCCTTTTCGGTCACCAGCATCGACATGCGGCGCTCTTCCTCGAGATTGGCCGTCATCGCCGCCGTCAATTCCGCGCGCTGCTTTCCGATGCCGCTGCGAATGCCTGCGAGCGCCTTCAGATCGGCGACGAGACTGTCGGTCTGCTCGCGCATCTCCGGCACAACGGCGCCAAGGAGGATTGCACTGCGGACGGAGGCCAGCGCGTCCTCCGGCGTGACGAGGATGGCCGGCGGCGGATTTCGCCCCATGCGCTGCAGGGCGGCAAGCACTTCGGCAAGTATGCCGCGCCGGGCACGGAGCGACCGCCGCACCACGTCCTCTTTCACGCGCAGGTCGTTGAGCTTCTTTTCGCCGTCGGCAATCTGCTGCTCCAGCCCACGTCGCTTGCCTGCTGACTCGACGACCGCGGCGCGGAGCCCCTCATTGCTCTTGTCGATCTCGGCGATCGTCTGCTCGAGCGCTTCGGCGCGCTCGCGCGACAGCGTAATGGTCTTGGAAAGCGCGTCGAGCTCACTGCGTGTGCTGTCGCGTCTAAGCGCGAGATCAGCTGCGGGGTCCGGCGGTGCCTGTTCGTTCGTCGGCGCACCGGCGGGAGCCCCGACGGTCGCGTCCTGGGCAACAGCCGGCGCAATCACGCCCAAGGCAATCACGCCCAAGAGAACGGCCAATGCCGCGGCACCGCGTCCGACCCGACGCACCGCCCAACCCAAATCGGCACTTTTCTCTCGGCGCGTCATCCGGCCCGATGCTTTCCTGCAAGATAGGCAGAAACCCTAATCTGATTTGGCTAGGCCAACCAACACATAATCGTGTTATCGCGCCCGTGAATACACAAACGTCTCATCAGGCGCGATGATAGGGATGACCTGACAGGATCGTCACGGCACGGTAAAGCTGCTCTGCAATCAGGATGCGCACGAGCTGGTGCGGCCAGGTCATCTTGCCAAGGCAGAGTATCGCGTCAGCGCGTGCGTGCAACGCCGGATCCAAGCCGTCGGCGCCGCCGATCGCGATCGTCAGATCGCGCTTTCCGCTGTCCCGGAATGTGCCGATGAGCGAAGCGAAGGCTTCCGAATCGATCGCCTTTCCGCGTTCGTCGAGCAGCACGAGCAGGCCGCCGTCCGCGAGCGCCTTTTCGAGCTGAGCGGCCTCCTCGCGCTTGCGCGTCTCCGCGTTGCCGGCGCGGCTTTCGGCCACTTCCACGACCCGGGTGAACTCCAGCCCCACCGCAGGCCCCGCCTTGGCGAAGCGGTCGAGATAACGGCCCGCGAGGTCCTTTTCCGGCCCCGCCTTCAGGCGGCCGACTGCGAAAAGTCCGATACGCACGACCCGATCATCCCTACCGGTGCCAGACCGATCCTGCGAAACGACTGGCAAAACCACTCCTGCTGCCATCAGCCCGGCCGGGCGATGACAGCTGCATTTTCATTCGACACCGGCGCTGTCGCTCCGTCCTGAGATTTTAGTCAGGTTCGGGCGGCGCGTCTCAGTGCAGGGTACCGTCCTCGATTTCCGGGGCAGCCCACATCTTTTCGATGTTGTAGAACTCCCGGATCTCCGGCCGGAAGATGTGAACGATCACATCGCCGGTGTCGATCAGCACCCAGTCGCCACCTTCAAGGCCTTCGACGCGGGAATTGCCAAACCCTTCGTCCTTCAGGTCCGTGATCAGGTGGTCGGCAATCGCCATCACATGCCTGTTCGACCGCCCGGAGACAACAACCATGAAGTCTCCCAGCGCCGATTTTCCGGCAATGTTGATGGTGACGATATCTTCTGCCTTCGAGTCCTCTAGGCTTTCGAGGACCAGGTTAAGCGCACGGACAGCGGCTTCGTCGCTTGATCCCGTGCTGCGCGGGTATGCGGTTGCCGCATAACCCTTGGCGTGTACTGTTGTCAGGGTTTTTCCTTTCTAAAAGAACAGAACAGGCACTTCCGATTCGACGATCAGGATCGAACCGTCCGTAAATGTAGGCACCAAACCATGAGGGTTTCAAGACGCGAGAAATGAATCATGGGAATTCACGCAGATTAACTGCTGCATGTTCCCTTAAATCGAAGCCGGTTCATGGATAAGAGCAGCAGCGACTCAAAGAGCTACAGCGAACTCTGAACGTCTGATGAGACGCGCGGCTCCGTAGAGCGAAGCGCCGTGGAACTGAGTGGTGAGCGTGGTCCGTGAATGAATGTCCAGGCGGGCGCGGGGTGGAAGGCGAGCGCCAGAGCATCGTCCTCGTCGATCCGGGCATAATCGAAGGTCCGCGCCATGCGTGATGAAAGATAGGCAAGCGTCGAGCCCGGCCTGTCAATGACCGCGATCGGAAAGGTCGAGACAATCTTGCGCCAGTTCTGCCAGCGGTGGAAATTCTTGAGGTTGTCCGCCCCCATCACCCAGACAAAGCGTACGTCGCGATTGCGGGCGCGGACGATTTCGAGTGTGCGAGCCGTATAACTCTGGCCAAGCGACTGCTCGAAGGCCGTGACCTTGATGCGGGGATTGGAGGCGATCTTCTCGCTGAGCGCGATGCGATCCGCCAGCGGCGCGAGAGCGTTGTTATTCTTCAGCGGGTTACCGGGCGTCACCATCCACCAGAGCTGATCGAGACCAAGCCTGCGCAACGCCGTTTCGGCGACGAGGAGATGGCCGCCGTGGGGCGGGTTGAACGATCCGCCGAAGAGGCCAACCGTCATCCCGCTTTCGACATGCGGCATGCGCAGATAGCGCGCGTTCACTCGAGGTGGAATCACGTCAGGACCGCACCTGTCCCGTGCCGCGCACGCGGTATTTGAACGAGGTCAGCTGCTCGACGCCGACGGGCCCGCGCGCATGCATCTTGCCAGTGGCGATGCCGATCTCGCCGCCCATGCCGAACTCGCCGCCGTCGGCAAACTGCGTCGAGGCGTTGTGCAGGAGGATGGCGGAGTCGATCTCCGAGAAGAAGTGTTCCACGACGGCCGGATCTTCCGCGATAACCGCTTCGGTATGAGCCGACGACCAGGTGTTGATGTGGTCGATGGCGCCGGAAATACCGTCGACCAGCTTCGCCGAAATAATGGCGTCGAGATATTCGGTCGCCCAATCCTCGTCGGTCGCGGATTTCAGACCCGGCAGCAGCGCTTCCAGATCCTGCGAAACCCTGACTTCGCAGCCGGCGTCAACGAGCGCTTGCAGCAGCGGCTTCGCAAAACGATCGGCGGCATTGCGGTCGATCAGCAGCGTTTCGGCGGCGCCGCAGATGCCGGTGCGGCGCATCTTGGCGTTGACGACGATTTTCCTTGCCATGTCGAGATCGGCCGAAGCGTCGACATAGATGTGGCAGAGGCCTTCCAGATGCGCGAAGACCGGCACCCGCGCCTCGTTTTGAACGCGGGCCACAAGGCTTTTTCCCCCGCGCGGCACGATCACGTCGATCGCGCCGTTGAGGCCGGAAAGCATGGCGCCGACGGCGGCGCGGTCGGCGACCGGCACCATCTGGATCGCATGCTCCGGCAGGCCGGCGGCCTTCAGCCCCTCGACCAGGCAGGCATGGATCGCCCGCGACGAATGAAAACTGTCGGAGCCGCCGCGCAGGATCACCGCATTGCCGGCCTTGAGGCAGAGCGCGCCGGCGTCGCCCGTGACGTTGGGCCGGCTTTCGTAAATCACGCCGATCACGCCGAGCGGCGTGCGTACGCGCTCGATATGCAGACCGTTCGGGCGGTCCCATTCGGCAATCACGTCGCCGATCGGATCCTTGAAGGCGGCAATCGCACGGATGCCGTCGGCCATATCGCGGATGCGGTCCCGGTTGAGCGTGAGACGATCGATGAAGGCTTTGGCGACGCCGGTTCTCTCGGCGTTTTCAAGGTCGACCACATTGGCTGCGAGGATTTCCTCCGTCCTGGCGACAATCGCATCTGCCATGGCGATCAGCGCCGCGTGCTTGCGCTCGGCGCTCGCAACGGCGAGCGGTCGGCTTGCCGCTTTGGCGCGGCGGCCGATTTCCAGCATGACGTTGTTGACGTCGTCGCCGTTATTGACCGCGTCAAGCATGAACCTCGCCCTTCCTCTCGTCTCTTCCATCGTCCACGCGCGTTCCGGCGGGACCCGTCATCACCAGATCGTCGCGGTGCACCATCGCCGCGCGGCCAGCATAGCCGAGGATTGCGGCAATCTCGGCCGATTTCTTGCCGGCGATCTGGCGCGCCTCGTCGGCATCGTAGCCCGCAAGGCCGCGGGCGATCTCACGGCCGGACGAGCCCAGGATCGCAATCGTGTCGCCACGGCTGAAGCTGCCCGTCACCTGACGGACACCGGCCGGCAGCAGGCTCTTGCCGGAGCGGAGCGCCGTTTCGGCGCCGGCGTCGATTATAAGCGTGCCGGCCGGCAGAAGCTGCCCGGCAATCCAGGTCTTGCGCGCGGTCACCGGCGAGCCGGCCGGCGCGAACCAGGAGGAGCGGGCGCCGGACTCGATCGCGTTCAGAGGATGCTCCGGCTTGCCCGAGGCGATGATCATCGCGCAGCCCGCAGTGGTCGCGATCTTGCCGGCGTCGATCTTGGTGCGCATGCCGCCGCGCGAAAGCTCGGAGGCCGCACCCCCGGCCATCGCCTCGATTTCCGGCGTGATTTCGGCGATCGTATCGAGGAAGCGCGCGTTAGGGTCGAGATGCGGCGGGGCGGTGTAAAGCCCGTCGATATCGGAGAGCAGCACGAGCAGGTCGGCACCGACCATCGTCGCCACCCGGGCGGCGAGCCGGTCGTTGTCGCCATAGCGGATCTCCGTGGTGGCCACCGTGTCGTTCTCGTTGATGATCGGCACGGCGCCGAGCTTCAGCAGTTGGCTGATGGTTGCCCGGGCATTGAGGTAACGGCGGCGCTCTTCCGTGTCGCCGAGCGTCAGCAGGATCTGACCCGCAATGATCTGATCGGTCGAGAGGCTTTCCGACCAGGCGCGCGCCAAGGCGATCTGGCCGACGGCGGCGGCGGCCTGGCTCTCCTCTAGCTTCAAGGCGCCCGCCGGAAGGTCCAGCACCGTTCTCCCGAGCGCTATGGCACCGGAAGAGACGACGAGCACTTCCACGCCCTTCGCCTTCAATCCGGCAATGTCGGCGCACAGGGCGTCGAGCCAGGCCTTTTTCAGGCCGGATTTGCGATCGACCAGCAGCGCCGACCCGATCTTGATGACGACCCGGCGGTATTTTTGCAGCGGCTTGCGGGTCTTTGTCATTCTATGCGCTCTCTTCTCCGGCCTTGGCCGCGGAAATGACGCTGCGAAGCGCCCGAAGCGCTTCGGTCATGCCCTTGCCGGTGACCGCCGAAATCGTGAGCGGCGTCGAGCCGCAGGCCTTGGCGAGCGCCTTGGCCTTGGCCTTCAGTTCCTCCTCGTCGAGCACGTCGATCTGTGCCAGTGCGACGATTTCCGGCTTGTCCTCCAGCCCGCCGCCATAGGCCTCGAGCTCGTGCTTCACGGTCTTGTAGGCCTTGGCGACATCCTCTTCCTGTGCCGAGACGAGATGCAAGAGCACGCGGGTGCGCTCGACATGGCCGAGGAAGCGGTCGCCGATGCCGACACCCTCGTGGGCGCCCTCGATGAGACCCGGAATGTCGGCGAGGATGAACTCCTGACCATCGACGGTCGCGACGCCGAGATTGGGATGCAGCGTGGTAAAGGGATAGTTGGCGATCTTCGGCCGGGCGCGGGTGCAGGCGGCAAGGAAGGTCGATTTGCCGGCATTCGGCAGGCCGACGAGGCCGGCATCCGCGATCAGTTTCAGCCGGAGCCAGATGGTCTTTTCCTCGCCTTCAAGGCCCGGATTGGCCCAGTTCGGCGCCTGGTTGGTGGAGGATTTGAAATGGGCGTTGCCGAAGCCGCCATTGCCGCCGGCGGCAAGCCGATAGCGCTGGCCTTCGGCCACCATGTCGACGATCAGCGTCTCGCCGTCTTCCTCGAAGATCTGCGTGCCGACCGGCACCTTCAGCGTCACGTCGGCGCCGCCGGCGCCAGTGCGGTTGCGGCCCATGCCATGCGTGCCGGTCTTCGCCTTGAAGTGCTGCTGGTAGCGGAAGTCGATCAGCGTGTTGAGGCCGTTGACGGCCTCGACCCAGACGTCGCCGCCGCGGCCGCCATCGCCGCCGTCCGGTCCACCGAACTCGATGAATTTCTCGCGGCGGAAGGAGACCGCGCCTGCGCCGCCGTCCCCGGATCGGATATAGACCTTTGTTTCGTCGAGAAATTTCATCTGGCTGCCATCTGTTCAGTATATTCGCCGCCATCGATATAGGCGGTTACCCTGGAGGTCAAAGACTATCGTGCGGTTCACAAGCTACAATATCCAATACGGCATCGGTCTCGACGGGCGCTTCGACCCCGAGCGCGTTGCCGCTTCTCTCCGCGGAGCCGACATCATCGCCTTGCAGGAAGTGACGCGCAACTTCCATCGCAACGGCAATGCCGACCTCGTCTCGATTTTCGAAGACCTGCTGCCGGACTATTTTTCCGTTTTCCATGCGCCCTGTGACATCGATGCCGGCTCGACGATCGAGAACGGCCGCGTGATCAATCGCCGCTTCCAGTTCGGCAACATGATCCTGTCGCGCTGGCCTATCCTTTCGACGCGGCTGATAGCCTTGCCGCGGACGCGCACGGTCAGTCCCATGAACCTGCAACGCGGCGCGACCGAAGCGCTGATTGCGACACCGACCGGCCCGTTGCGGGTCTATTCCGTCCACCTCGACCATGTGCTTCCGGGCGAACGCATCAGCCAGATCGAGTTTCTGAAACAAAGGCTTGTCAACTATCCGCTCGAAGGCGGCGCGATTTCGGGCGCGGCCGACTTCGGCTTCGCCGAACCGCCCCATCCGGAAGATTTCGTCGTGATGGGCGATTTCAACATGGTGCCGGAATCGCCCGAATACAATGCGATGGTAGGCACGTCCGATGCCTTTTACGGCCGCTCGCTGCGCATGGGCAATCCGGTCGACGCGCTCGCCCAACTCGGCCGGCTGACGCCGGAAAGCTATAGCTGGATTCACCCGGATGATCGTCAGCGGCGCATGCATCTCGATTATTGTTTCCTCAGTGCCGGTCTGGTCCCCCGCCTGAAGGATGCCTGGACCGATTATGACGCCACGGGGTCCGATCACCTGCCGGTCGGAATCGAGCTCCATTGAACGGGGAAACCCGCGAAGGCTGCCCTTCGCGGGTCTCTTTATTAGTACGGCCGACGCAGATCCGCGGCTGTCAGACGCGTCTCGATGTGCGCGACCATGGCGTTGCGGGCGAGCGCGTAGATCTGGCTGCAGCCGGTGATCCTGAAGCCGAGCTTCTCCTGGACCCGGAGCGAGCCCGGATTGTCGGCAAAGACACCTGAGTGGAGCACGGTGTCCGGCATGCGCCGGAAGAAGCGCTCGATCGCCGTGTGGACCGCCTCGCTCGCCAGACCCTTGCCCCAGTAGAACCGGTTCAGCCAGTAGCCGACATGCCACTGACCGTGCCTGAGCTCGATGCCGACGCAGCCGATATGGACATCGTCGCCGGTGGTGACGGCGAGCGCCCAGTCGGGCAGGACGTTGGTCGCCTGGCGGTTCAACCAGTCGAGCGCATCCTGATGGTCATAAGGCGCCGGGACGCGCGCCAGCATGCGCGCGACTTGGAAGTCGCCGAGCGACTGGGCGATCGCTTCCGCATCGGCAAGCCGGTGCGGTCTGAGCCTGAGCCGCTCGGTTTGGATGACCGGGCAGGGGCCGGGATCGGGGCGGATGATGACCCGCGACCGTTCGGGAACGAGCGCGTTCATCGCATGCCTCCCCAGCTTCTCAGCGAAACCCAGGTCTTACGGTCGAGCCGGTACCATTCGACGGACATCATGCCACCGAGCGCCAGGCTTTCGACCATGCCGGAGCCCTGGAACTGGAAGCCGCACTTCTGGATGACCCGCCGCGAGGCGATGTTCATGACCCGGCAGCGCGCATCGATCTGGTCGATGTCGCGGGTGCGGAAGGCCATGTCGGTCAGCGCTTGCGCGGCTTCCGTGGCGTAGCCCTGGTTCCAATAGGGTTCGCCCAGCCAGTAGCCAAGCTCGGCCGTCTTGCCGTCGGGATGCGGCTCGATGCCGCAGCAACCCAAGAATGCGCCATTGTCCGCCTTGGTGATCGCGTAGACGCACTTGCCAATCGTGCCGGCTTTTGCGCGTCGCACGAAATCGGCCGCATCCGCCGTGGTGTAGGGGTGCGGCATGCGCGAGACCATGGTGGCGATATTGGCGTTGTTGGCAAGATGGGCAAGGGCGTCGATATCGTCTTCGTGGGGCGCGCGTAAAACGAGCCGGGGCGATAACAATATCGGGCAATCGGTCCTTGACCGCTGAGGCCTCAGCCTTTGTTCGGGAGACCGGGATTGGTCTTCCCTCAAGAGCTCGGTTTGCATGGTTCTTCCTCCAGACATGCGAAAAGGGGAGTTGGGTACCGTCCCATCTCCCCTTTTGAAGTCTGGCTTTGAACCTTGCGGGTGCATCAGCCGGGTCGATGAGACGCCGGCTGTTTTAGAGCGCTACCGGCTTATTCCGCTGCTTCCGCTTTCGGCATTACAGACACGTAGACTCGGCCGTTGGCCTTCGTGCGGAAGTCCACGTTGCCTGCCGTAAGCGCAAAAATCGTATGGTCCTTGCCGAGGCCGACATTGGCACCCGGATGCCACTTCGTGCCGCGCTGGCGCACGATGATGTTGCCCGCAACGACGACTTCGCCGCCGAACTTCTTCACGCCAAGGCGCTTGGACTCAGAATCGCGACCGTTGCGCGACGAACCGCCAGCTTTTTTGTGTGCCATTGGTGTTCTCCTTTAAACCTTCGATCCCGGAACTCAGTTTGCAGCTTCAGCGGCAGCTTCGGTCTTCTTCGAAGCCTTCTTCGCCTTGCCGCCGGCAGCAGCGATGTCCAGGATGCGGACAGTCGTCTGATGCTGGCGATGGCCGCGCGAACGCTTGGAGTTCTGGCGGCGGCGCTTCTTGAAGGCGATGACCTTCTTGGCGCGGCCCTGTTCCACAACTTCGGCGCTGACAACGGCACCTTCGACAAACGGAGCACCGATGGTGGCATCGGCGCCGGCGCCGACCATCAGGATCTCGGTGAATTCAATCTTGTCGCCTTGAACGCCTTCCAGCTTTTCGATGGTGATGACGTCGTTGGCCGCCACGCGGTACTGCTTACCGCCGGTCTTGATGACTGCGAACATATTTTATCCTTTCATGTTCGGTCCGGCTCTTTACCTTAAAAAGGCAAGGCCGTCTTTTTGTCAGTCGCTACGTTGAGTGGAGCGCCTCGGAAACCCTTGACCTCCACCAGTGGGTGGGCACAAACTCTTACCCTTCGCGGCGCGGTCAGACCACACCACTTCATTGCGCGGATTACGGGAATCGCCCCTGACTGTCAAGACGAAAGGCGCCGCCAAGCAAGATATTCTTTTCACGGCCCCTTGTCAGGGCGCAAATCTGCCGCTATGAACCCGACCGCGCCAACCAAAGCGCCAACCAGACCTGCGGAGAGGTGGCAGAGTGGTTGAATGCACCGCACTCGAAATGCGGCATGGGTGCAAGCCCATCGGGGGTTCGAATCCCCCCCTCTCCGCCACGTGTCGCCATAAAAGCTATGCTTCATAGCGTTTTTTCTCGGCTACTGCATTCAGCCCCATCGCGGTGAAATGCTTGTCGGATGCGAGTATGCCGAGTCCGGCTCCCTCCGGCCGGAGGCGTAACGCGCATATGTCGGCGTCCATCTGATCCTATTCGGCGTGCGGCTTGGCATATGAAATGCCCAGTTGCTTTGCACGGTCCTGCAGCCGTTCGCGAATACGTCGATGGGGAACGTTCTGTTCCCGAAGGGGCCGGTGTCGTAACCGCGCACCTAGCCAATCCAATCCAGGTGCCAGCTCAAATCTCATCTGATGAACCAAAATCATTGAAACTGCTCCTTGCTGCCCGCCCGCCGTTGTTTGCCTATTGCGGCGAGGGCCTCTATCGCAACTGAGCGGGGTGTGCAGGAATGCCGATGGATGTCGGATAGCGGATCTCAATTGCCGTTCATGCCGTCATAGCAAAGGGGACCTCCGCGCCATCTCCATATTGTAACCCACAGATGTTGGGAGGCTACTAGCAAACGCAATGCTGGTATAAGGACCGGGACGGGGCGACGTCGTTGCAGCGAATCGACAGCAGTCGTGAGGGAAATGAGGGGGCGATCTGAGCGGAAGTGAACGTCCATCAACAGACCGATTTCTCCATCGAGGATTGCAGGGCTCAACTCGCGCGCATTCTGACCAGCGCGGACTTTCAAGCGACTGATCGCGAGCGTCGGTTCCTCAGTTATGTCGTGGGTGAAACCTTGGCGGGGCGCAGCAATCTCATCAAGGCCTATTCGATAGCCGTAGAGGTGTTCGACCGTGACACGTCTTTCGACCCTCAGGCAGACCCGATTGTGCGCGTCGCAGCCGGTCAACTCCGCAGGGCGCTTGAGCGGTATTATCTGACCGCCGGGCTAGCCGACCCCATTCTCATCAGCATTCCAAAGGGCGGATACGCTGCCACGTTCTCACTGCGCGGCACCCGACGTCCCGCCGCGGAAGAACCTGTCTACGCGGACGCATTCGAGCCCCCGCGGCCGCGCCCGCTGAGCAAGCCTTGGCTCATAGCCGCGGTCGCCATGCTGTTGGCCGCTGTCTCAGTGCTGGGCTTTTGGTCATATTCATTCCGGCTTTCTCCGAGGAAGCCCGAATTGCCGCATTTGCTGGTCGAGTGGTTCGACGACATGGATGGGTCGGACGAAACTGCGGCTTTGGCCCGTGGGTTTACGCAGGAGATCGTAAGTCAGCTCGTCAAGTTTAAGGACATTGTCGTGGTTCAACCACTCGGCCAGGTGGGACCGGACGTACGCTACGTGGTCGCAGGAAGCGTCGATATGTCGGACGAGTCCTTCCGATTTCGGGTTCGCATGCTCAATCGCGCGGACGGATCGGTGCTCTGGGCGCACAGCTACGATGGTACGACACGAGTTCCCGATCTTCTGAAGGTTCAAGCCGACATTGCCGCTGATGTAGCGACAAGCCTGGCACAGGCATATGGTGCGATATTCGAGGCAGACGCCAAGCGCATTGTTCCCGGCGCTCCCAACGACCGCGCCGCATATTTCTGCACGCTTTCCTATTACTCGTATAGGGCCGGCTTCGATCCAGAAGCGCGTCCGTCCGTTCGTTCATGTCTCGAGAAAGCTGTAGAGCGCTTTCCAGCGTACTCAACCGCTTGGGCACTTCTATCACTGATCTACATTGACGAAGTTCGATTCCGTTATCCATTCGATTCCACGAGCTCGACCCCGTTGATCGATCGCGCTGTTGCTGCAGCCGCTCGTGCGGTGGAATTGGAGCCGACCAACGTCCGGGCTCTCCAGGCACAGATGATCGCTCTCTATTTCAAGGGGGAGATCGATGCGGCCATGAGAGTGGGGCGCCGCGGCATGAGCATCAATCCAAACGACACCGTGTTTCTGGGCGAGTACGGCTATCGGCTAGCACTTTCCGGAAATTGGAGGGAAGGGTGCCTGTTGGTCGCAGAGGCGCGTAAACGCAATCCGGGACCTCTGGCCTATTATGAGGTGGGATTAGCCGTCTGCGCCTATTTCAGCGGCGACATCCGACAGGCGGTCATGTGGATCAAAAACGCCAACACTTCCGGCAATGCGCTCTATCATGTGATTGCCGCGGCGATCTTTGCCGAAGGAGGCTATGCGGCAGACGCGGCAGGAGAGCGTGCCTGGCTCATGCAGCATGCGCCAGGCTTGGTAACGAACGTTCGTCAAGAGGCGTTGTTGCGGTTTGGCCGTTTGGAAGACGCCGAAAGATTCCTCCGTTCGCTGAGGAAGGCAGGCTTGGAATTCTCCAATTGACGCCTCTGACGAGGTGCTCTTCTCCATGTTCAGTACAGTAAATTACCTTCCTTTGCGAAAAAGCTTCCTCAAAAGAAGAATCGTGCTGATGGGCGGTGCAGGCTACCGGATTCTGTGAATCTTTTCCCGATGACCATCGCGCAAGACACGATGCGAGGTGGCATGCGGCAGGACTCGGATACGCAAACTTATGACCGCCCGAAAATTTGGGAGCCATCAAATAGACTAAGCCATGACGTGATCGAACGCTTGCGCACGATACGCGGCGGTCGCATGACGAAATGGAAAGGGGAAGTGGCCAGCTACGCCCCCCACCTCGTCGGGCTTTTCTCAAGCGTCGCCCGCAAGATGGCGGGCAAGTTTCTGCCCTTGGCGCTGCTGACCGGGCTTGCCGCAAGCCCCGTTCCGGCAGCGGACCTGTATTGGGACGTCAACAACACATCCCTCAATCGCGGTGGCACCGGCACCTGGAATCTGACCGCTCCAGTCTGGAGCGCCAGCGACGACGGTGTGAGCGGCCCCTACAGTGCCTGGGACAACGGGGCGCTCCACGACGCCTTCTTCGGCAGCACGGCCGGCACCGTAACCCTTGGCGTGCCAATCACCGTGCACGACATCACGTTCCAGACCAACGGCTACACCATCACGGGCGGCATCCTGACTCTAGACGGTGTCGATCCGACCCTTTCGGTCACCACCGGCACCTCCACCATTTCCTCGGTGATCAACAGCACCAGCGGACTGATCAAGGCCGGCGGCGGAACCCTGACGCTGAACGGCAGCAACACCTTCAACGGCGGGATCGACATTAATGGCGGGACGCTGGCGCTGAACGCCGCCAACAGCTTCATCGGCGACATCAACCTCAATACTGGCAATCTCGGTATCGGCGCAATCGGCGACGCTGCCCTTGGCGATATCGGCAATGTCATCAACATGCAGCCGGGGCGCGGCCTGAGCGCCAACGGCGCGCTCGATAGCAACCGGACGGTAAACCTGGTTGGGGCAGGCGGCCACACCATCAGCGGCGCTGGCGTCGGCAGCGCCTATTTCACCGGCGAAGGCGCCCTCACCGCCAGTGGCTCGGTCGCCATGACCAACGACGCCAATGACTATACCGGCCGGACTGCGTTCACAGGCAGCGGCACGTCCAGGTTCACCTCGATCGGCAACCTGGGCGAGGTGAGCTCCCTGGGGGCGCCCATTACGGCAGCCGACGGCACCATACTTTTCACGAATTCAAGCCAGACCAACCTAACACTCATATATACCGGCGATGGCGACTCCTCCGACCGCAATTGGACCATCAATCCGGGTTCGGGGCCTAGCGTCCGGCCTCAGCTCCGCAACGGCGGCACCGGCACGCTGACGCTGACCGGCAACATCGCCCTTGGGGGCGGTTCGGGAAACGATCCCGAGTTCTACGCACAGAGCGCCGACATGGAACTGCTCGGCGTGATCAGCAGCAACAACGCCCGTCCGATCTCATTTATCGCGGATTCGGGACGGACTGTCAGACTGGGGAACGCCAACACGTTTTCCGGTGGCCCGGCCATCGGCGGTGCGGGAACGGTGGTGGCCGGCACCATCGCTGACACGGGCGTAGCCAGTTCGCTGGGCACAGGCAGCGGGATAAGCATCAGCGGCAATGGCACTCTGAGCTATACGGGCGCCTCCGCGAGCAGCAATCGCAACTGGTCAATCAACAACGGCACGCTCAGCAATGACGGTACGGGCGCCCTCACCCTTAGCGGTAGCACGGCGATCGCCGGTACCGCCACGCTCGGCGGCAGCTTTACCGGCGCCAACAACGTCGTTTCCGGTGTCATCTCTGGCAGCGGCAACCTGAGGAGCGGCGGCGATGCCACCTGGATAGTCGCGGGCGCCAATACCTACACCGGCCAGACCGTAGTTGACAGCGGTACGTTGCGCGCCGGCTCGGTCGACGCGTTCGGCAGCTCGACCCGATTCTTGGTCAATGGCGGCACGCTGGACTTGAACAACTTCGACCGGACGCTGACCACTCTGACTGGCACGGGCGGCACGCTGGACCTGGGCAGCGCCACGCTGACGCTGGAGGCGCCGACGGGCACCAGCGCGGCCTTCGCCGGCAGCATCACCGGCACAGGCGGCCTGAACAAGCTGGGCGGCAGCAGCCAGACCCTGACGGGCGCCAGCACCTATACCGGCGACACCGTCATCGGCGGCGGCACTCTGAACCTCGATTTCAGCGGTGCAGGCGGACCAACCAGCGGCGTCATCGGTAGCGGCTCTACCCTGAGCATGGGCGGTGGCACCCTGAATGTGATCGGCGCGGCCGGCGAGACCAATGTCCAGACCTTCGACGGTGTGAACATCACCGCCGGCAACAACACCATCGACGCCAGCTCGGGAAGCGGCGGCAGCCTGACCGTCAATCTGGGCGCCATCACCCGCACCGGTGGTCTCGTCAACTTCAACCTGCCGGACAGCGGCACTATCACCACGACCAACACCGCACTGGGCGGCTGGGCCACGGTCAACGGCACCGATTACGCCAAGGTCGAAGGCGGCAATATCCTCGCGTTCGAGGACAGCGACTACACCGACAAGGACGATGCCGGCACCTGGCTCGACAACGAATACATCAACGATGTCGACGGCTTTTCCGGCAGAGTGAACGGCAGCGTGCAACTGGCTGGCCTGCGCTACACCCAGCCGGTGTCCACTACGGTGACTGTGGACCCCGGCGAGACCCTGGGCGTGGACGGCGCGATCATCGTTTCCCCCTCGGTGTTGAACACCAACCAGTTGATCACCGGCGGAATGATCACCGGCGCCGCCGGCGGTGACCTGGGTGTCCGGCAGAACAGCACAGGCAATTTCACCATCAATTCTCAGATTGTCGACAATGGCGCCGGCACTGGGTTCGTCAAGGCCGGCACCGGGTTGGTTACCCTGGGCAACGACAGCAACAGCTACACTGGGGCGACGCAGGTCGTGCAGGGCACGCTGTCCGTCGGCAGCATCCGGAATGGCGGCGTGGCCAGCGGCATCGGCGCGTCCTCCGCCGATTCGTCCAGCCTGGTGCTCGAAGGCGGGATCCTGCGATACACCGGCGCCGGCGACACCAGCGACCGCGGCTTTACCATCGTCAAGTCCGGCGCCATCACCGGCGCTGGGATCGAAGTGACCGATCCAAACGCCAACCTGACCTTCTCCGGTCTGGTCACCAGCCCCGACGACGCCAACTTCAGCAAGAGCGGGCCGGGCACGCTGACGCTCGCCAACGGCGCCAATGATTACACCGGCGTCACCACCGTCACCGGCGGCATGCTGGGGGCCACGACCCTGGCCAATGGGGGCCAGGTGAGCAGCATCGGCCAGTCTGGCAATGGTTCCGCCAATCTGGTGCTCGATGGCGGCGGACTGCAATACACAGGCGGCACCGTCACCACCGACCGCGGCTTCACGTTGGGTGTCAACGACGGCACGATCGACGTGGCTGATCCGACCACCACCTTGACGTTCACCGGCAACGTCGTTGGTCCGGGCGGCGCCCTTACCAAGGAAGGCGACGGTACCTTGGTGCTCTCCGGCACCAACACTTACACCGGTGGCAACACCGTCAACGCAGGGATCCTTCGCGCCGGCTCCACCCAAGCCTTCGGAGCCCCCACCGTTGCCGCCACCATGACCTTGGCCGACGCGGCCGGCGTCACACTGGACCTGGATGGCTTCGACAACACCATTGGCCCCCTTAACGGCGGCGGCGGCAATGGCGGCAACGTGACCCTGGGCTCGGCTACCTTGCGCATCGCCGGCGGCAACGGCAACTATTCGGGTGTTATCAGCGGCACAGGTGGCGTCTGGCGCACCAATGGCGGCACTCAGACCTTCAACGGCTGCAACAACACCTATACCGGCCCCACGACCCTGCAGGGCGCCAACCTGAGCACCGACTGCCTTGCCGACGGCGGCGAGGCCAGCGGCATTGGCGCCTCCAGTGCTGATTCCACCAATCTCGTGCTCAACGACGGCACACTTTTCTATACCGGCGGCGACGCCGTCACCGATCGCGGCTTCCAGCTTTCGGGAAGCAATAGCGGTATCAATGTGACCAACGCCGGAACCACCCTGGAATTCGAGGGGGACGCCATCGGCGGCGGATCGCTCGTTAAGGGCGGCGCCGGCACGCTGGTGTTATCGGGGAACAACACTTATACCGGCAACACGAGCGTGACTGGCGGCGTGCTGCGCGCGGCGACGACCAACGCGTTCGGCCCGCAGGGTCATATGTCGC